>NZ_JAPAEP010000001.1:687605-1031408 GCF_025842465.1 Exiguobacterium sp. N5 | reverse complement strand
GACATCACGGTCGGAGATGCACAGCCATTCGGTATTCCGCAAAGTTTTGGTGGACCGTCATGTGGATACTTCGCGGTCAAAAAATCTTTGATGCGTAAACTACCGGGCCGACTAGTCGGTCAAACGGTCGATGAGGACGGCAAACGCGGATTCGTGTTGACGCTTCAGGCGCGGGAACAACACATTCGCCGTGATAAAGCGACATCCAATATCTGTTCAAACCAAGCACTTAATGCATTGGCTGCTTCAATCACGATGTCCGCTCTAGGAAAATACGGAATTCGTGATATGGCTGTTCGGAATATTCAAACCGCTCATTATATGAAAGAAGCGTTAAAAGCTGCAGGATTCAACATCGTGGACGAAGGACCAATGTTCAATGAGTTCGTCGTGGATTTTGGACGTGATGCAGAAGAAGTATCGCGCCATCTACTCGAGCGCGGCATGATCGGTGGTCTACCGCTTGGTACGTATGAAGGGGAGCGTCAGACACAAATGTTGGTTTGCGCGACGGAATTGCGCACTAAAGAAGAGATTGATCAGTTTGTCGAAGTGGTTGGGGGGATGAAATAATGCAACACGAGCAAACGCTAATTTTTGAAGTATCACGTGAAGGACGAACTGGATATAATTTGCCGACACCGACTGTCCCGGAGGTTGACCTTGAGACGTTGTTACCGGCTACGATGATTCGGAAAGAGGCGGCGGAACTTCCGGAAGTATCTGAACTCGATGTCGTTCGCCATTACACGTCTCTATCTACTCGAAACCATGGGGTCGATTCAGGTTTCTATCCGCTCGGTTCGTGTACGATGAAATATAATCCGAAAGTGAACGAAGATATGGCTCGTCTTCCTGGGTTTGCACATATTCACCCGTTGCAACCGGTTGAGACGATTCAAGGTGCGCTCGAACTCATGGTGGACTTACAGGAGCAACTCGCTGAAATCACGGGGATGGACGAAGTCACACTCCAACCAGCGGCAGGTGCCCATGGGGAATGGACGGGGCTTATGTTGATTAAAGCGTTCCATGAGCGTAATGGGGATACGGCTCGTACGAAAGTACTCGTACCAGATTCGGCGCACGGGACAAACCCGGCGTCCGCAGTCGTTGCTGGATTCGAGACGGTGACCGTCAAGTCGGATGAGCGCGGTCTCGTCGATTTGGATGATTTGAAGTCAAAAGTTGGAGCGGATACGGCTGCTCTCATGCTGACAAACCCGAATACGCTTGGACTATTTGAAGCGGATATCCTTGAAATCTCAAAAGTCGTTCATGAAGCTGGCGGGAAGCTGTATTATGATGGCGCGAACTCAAACGCGATTCTTGGAATCGCACGTCCTGGGGACATGGGCTTTGACGTCGTCCACTTGAACTTGCATAAGACGTTCACAGGGCCTCACGGCGGTGGAGGTCCAGGCTCAGGTCCAGTCGGGGTGAAGCGTGACTTGATTCCATTCTTACCGACTCCAATTGTGACGAAAACAGATGATGGATATGGTCTCGATTACGACCGACCACATTCAATCGGGCGAATCAAACCATTCTATGGAAACTTCGGGATCAACGTTCGAGCGTACAGCTATATCAAGACAATGGGCGCAGAAGGATTGACGCGGGTATCCCGTGAAGCGGTCCTCAACGCCAACTATATGTTTGCGCGACTAAAAGATGCGTTCGACGTGCCATATGATACGTATTGCAAACACGAATTTGTCTTGTCTGGGAAGCGTCAAAAAGCCCTTGGTGTTCGTACACTCGATATCGCTAAACGCCTTCTTGACTTCGGTTACCACCCACCGACAATTTATTTCCCATTAAATGTCGAGGAATGTATCATGGTGGAACCGACAGAGACAGAATCAAAAGAAACACTCGATGCGTTCTGTGATGCGATGCTCCAAATTGCCAGAGAGGCGGAAGAGAATCCGGAAATCGTTCAGACTGCTCCTCATACGACGGTCGTTAAACGGATGGACGAGACACTCGCTGCCCGTAAACCGGTCTTGAAATATGAGCGTCGTGAGGCGTCATCTGTAAAATAAAGAAAGGGCGAGTCGATGATTGTATCGACCCGCCCGTTTTTTTATGCTTTTTTAATCTTGCCCTTCCAGTTCTTGAAGCCGCCTTCGAGCATGTAGATATTGTTGTATCCGTTCTTCATCAGGAGTTTAGCCGCCTGGTTTGAACGTGAACTACCTTGACAGTAAATTAAAATCGGTTGATCTTTACGCAGTTCTTTCATGCGTAGTTTCATTTGGCCGACCGGGATATTCCGGGCACCAACGATATGTCCACCTTTGTATTCGTTCGGTTCACGCACGTCAATTAACTGACCTTTACGGAGTGAGGCACGGAATTCTTCTTGTTTCATTTTTTTCAACCCGCGAGCTGGCATGAAACGCCATACGATGTAGGCGATCAAGGCAACCCATAGGAGGATGACGAGGATTGTTTCGAGTCCCATAGATGTTCTTCCCTTCTCTTTCAAAGTTACCATATCTCATTATAATGAAATTAAGGTCATGAGACAATGATTGACTCAATCAATCGGGGCTTTCCCTTTCGATTTCATTCTAATTAGGATAAAATAAGGAATGGAAACCGGAACATTAGGGGAGGTCGTGCCCATGCCGACGCCGAGTATGGAAGATTATTTAGAACGTATTTATTTATTGATGTCAGAGAAAGGCTATGCGCGTGTATCTGATATTGCGGAACATTTAGGGGTCCATCCCTCCTCTGTCACCAAAATGGTTCAAAAGTTGGACCGTGAAGAATATCTTGTGTATGAAAAGTATCGTGGTCTCATGCTTACAAAAAAGGGTCAAAAAGTAGGGAAGCGATTGGTCGAGCGTCATGCGATGCTCGAGTCTTTTTTACGTCTAATCGGAGTAGATGAATCAGATGTGTACGAGGATGTCGAGGGTATCGAACACCATCTCAGTTCGAACACGCTCGACTGCATGACACAGTTTGTGGAATTTTTTGAAGATAAGCCTGAACTCATGAATCAATTTAGAGAATTTCGGGAACAAGAACGAGCTTCAGAAGAATAATATGTAAAAAGCATCAATCTAACTCGATTGATGCTTTTTATTTTGCTCAATATCGCTAAAATACGAACGAAACATTCATATTTATCTTAGAATGTATATTTTTTAGTCGTCATTATGTTAAGATGAATCGTGGATTGAATAGATAGGGGGTGACGGCGAACATTCGCCGGATAAATGGAGATTCAAATTAAAGGAAAACTGTTTGATGAACAGCAGATTCAAAAACGTGTGAAAGAATTGGCTGAAGAGATTGAGAACGATGCAGAGGGGATACCGATTGTGATCGTCGCCGTATTAAAAGGCTCGATGGTCTTTGCGGCAGACTTGATGCGATACATGAAAGGGAGCGTTCAGCTCGATACGGTCGCGACGTCTTCTTACGGGAAAAAGTCGGTCTCGAGTGGGAGTGTGCAACTTCGAAAGGACTTGGATTTAGATGTGGAAGGAAAGTATGTTGTCATTATCGAGGACATCATCGACACGGGACAGACGTTGAAATTCTTATGTAAACATATGGAGCTCCATCAACCGAAACAGTTGAAAATTTGTACGCTTCTCGACAAGCCGGCGCGTCGACTCGTTCAGTTGGACGCAGACTATGTCGGATTCGAGATTCCTGATGAGTTCGTCATCGGGTATGGGATCGATTACGCGGAACAATATCGGAATCTGCCATATATCGGATATGTAGAAACAACATAAAAAGGAGCGCCGTGGCGCTCCTTTTACATGTTTGCTTTCTTTTTCTTCTTCCCTTTTTTACCTTCAATCACTGTTAGGTGTGGTGGATTGCTACGATGTACGGTTGAACGTTTAGATAACTTGGTGACGTTCGAACCAGGTTTCTTCCCTTTCCGGTTTTTAGCGGAAGCGGAAGGTTTGACTTGAGGACCACGACTTCCCTGCATTCGTTTTTTTGAGGCTTGCGCGGTTTTACGATAGCGTGCATCTTCTGCAGACATACGTGGTGCCATGAAGACGCGATAGATCACATAAAAGACTAACCCGAATATCCCGATGAACAACAATTGTCTAAACAGGCGACCTGGATCGGTGGCAAGCATATGCCCGACCCCGATGAAGCCAAGGATAAACACGATTGTTGCAGCGATCGAACCGACTCTTTGTCTGATCATGGTGCTTCCTCCTCTTATCCCTCTCTATGAATGACCGATTCTCCTAACTCTTTTCGTTCCCATGTCTCAAATGCTTCAATCGCGACTTGAATCTGCTCATCATTTGGCTCTCGTGTCGTCAATAATTGGAGCGACAGGCCCGGTTTGCCAAGGAATGACAGAAAGCGATGGTCGCGGAAACGATTGGTAAACTGCAGGACTTCAAATGAGATTCCGATGACGACCGGCAATAGCGCGATTCGGCTGATGAGTCGCAACCAGAGCGGATCGATTGGCACAATCATGTAAACGCCAATCCCGACGAAGACGGTGAATAAAATGAAGCTTGAGCCACAGCGATAATGCAATCGCGAGCTTTGGCGTACTTGTTCAACCGTGACCGGACGCCCGGACTCATAGCAATTGATGACTTTATGCTCAGCGCCGTGATATTGGAAGACACGCTTAATGAGTGGCGTCAATGATATCAAGTAAAGGTAGCTGAGTAACAATACTAATTTTATTCCCCCTTCAAGGAGGTTTTGAATCACATGTCCGGAAAATAAAGGTACGTCTTGAAACATGGCCGCGAGAAGTGCTGGCGTCACATTGAAAATCAATTTACCAAAAACGTACGAGATGACACCGACGATTGCGATGAAGGCAATCATCCATATGCTCTGTTTTTGGTCTTCGTTCGTGTTCGTATCTTCACTTGGATCGACATCATATCGATCGCTCGCAAAGTTCATATGTGCAGAACCGTTCTTTAACGATTCATACAGCGCGACAATCCCTCTCAAGAAAGGTACTTTTTTTAAAGATTGGACCCAAGGGACAAGAATACGTGCTTGCTCGAATGTTTCAATCGAGCCATCTTTTCGCCGGATGGCAGATGCGCTTTCAGAGCGGCCTTGAAACATGACGCCTTCCACGAGCGCCTGTCCCCCGACTGGGATGGTTGGTTTGGAATTCATTCACTTTCCTCGATTCTTCAAATTCAAATGTTGTACTTGAATTATACCGTGATTTGTAAAAAAAACGAAAGGGCAGAAGGCTCAATTCACGTTCTTTCGATAAATTTGTTACAATAGATGAGACTTGACGAACGAGGGGGGGAAGAAGGTTGCGGATTTTAGTTTTAAATGGACCGAATTTAAATCTACTGGGTCATCGTGAACCGGATGTATATGGCGAGGTGTCGTTGAAAGGTTTGGCGGCAGAACTGATGCTGCGCGCTCCAGAAGACGTCGAACTCACCTTTAAACAATCGAATCATGAGGGAGATTTAATTGATGCGCTACATGACGCTTTTGATTATGAGGGTGTCATATTGAATGCAGGTGCCTATACGCATACATCAATCGCGATCCGGGATGCCATATCCGCTATCGCTGCCCCAGTCGTTGAAGTACATATCTCGAACGTGCATGCACGCGAGGCTTTTCGGCATGAGTCGAAACTTGCTGCCGTCTGTATCGGTGTCATTACCGGTTTTGGACTCACGAGCTATACGTTAGCGCTGCATGCACTAATCGAACATTGGAGGAATCGACATGATTGAACGCGTAAACAAACTGCAAGCACAGTTAGGAAAAAACGAGATTGATGCATTACTCGTCACAAAACGTGAGAATATCCGCTACTTATCTGGTTTCACCGGGTCGAGCGGTGTCATCGTCATCACGTCGAATTCGGCAAGTTTCATCACGGACTTCCGTTACACGGAACAAGCGAACGATCAAGTAAAAGGGTACGACATCATTGAGCTTGATACATCACTCATCAAGTCGGTAGCAGATGTCGTGTCCCGTGAATCCATCAAGCGCCTTGGCATCGAGCAGGATGCGATGACAGTGGGGCAATATCGTGCCTATGAAAAAGATGTCGACGCTCAACTTATTGAAACGTCTGGAATCGTAGAAAAACTGCGCTTGATTAAGGATGAATCAGAGATTAAGATTATGAAGGAAGCTGCGGCAATCGCTGATGCGGCGTACACCCATATCCAGACGTTCATTCGTCCTGGTCGTACCGAGAGAGAAGTCGCGAACGAACTCGAAATGTTCATGCGTTCAAAAGGCGCTGACTCGTCATCGTTCGACATGATTGTCGCCTCGGGTCTCCGTTCGGCGCTACCACACGGTGTGGCAAGTGATAAAGTCATCGAATCTGGAGAATTGGTTACGCTTGATTTCGGTGCTTACTATAAAGGGTACTGCTCAGATATCACGCGTACGCTTGCAATCGGTCCGATTTCGGATGAGTTGCGTCAAATCTACGATACGGTACTTCGTGCCCAACTTGCTGGTGTAGAAGGCACACGTGCCGGAATCACTGGCATTGAAGCGGATGCATTGACACGCGATATTATTAAAGAAGCTGGATATGGCGAGTACTTCGGCCACTCGACAGGACATGGTCTTGGAATGGAAGTGCATGAGGCCCCAGGATTATCGTTCCGTTCGGAAACGGTGCTCGAACCTGGTATGGTCGTAACGATCGAGCCGGGTATTTACATCAACGGTGTCGGTGGTTGCCGGATTGAAGACGATGTCGTCATCACAGAAGACGGATGCTACCGTCTGACACAGTCGCCAAAAGAGTTAATTACGATCGAGGCATAAGCTTCATCTGAATTTAGGAGGAAATCAATATGGTATCAGTTAACGATTTAAAAACAGGATTGACGGTCAAAACGTCTGACGGTTCGATTTGGCAAGTCATCGAGTTCCAACACGTAAAACCGGGTAAAGGAGCGGCATTCGTTCGTACGAAAATGCGTAACTTGCGTAACGGTGCAATCCAAGAAACGACGTTCCGTGGTGGAGAAAAAATCGAGCGCGCACACATCGAGCGTAAACGCATGCAATATCTTTATCCAATGGGCGACACGTATGTCTTCATGGACAATGAATCATACGAGCAACTTGAATTGACAAGCGCTCAAGTCAAATCAGCACTTCCATATTTGCTTGAGAACATGGAAGTCAGCATCGCGGACTACGAAGGGGAGATTCTTGGAATCGAGCTTCCAACGAGCGTTGTCTTGACAATCGTCGAAGCAGACCCAGGCGTAAAAGGTGACACGGCATCGAACGTGAAGAAAAACGCGACAGTGGAAACAGGACATGTCATTCAAGTGCCACTTTTCATCGAACCAGGTGAAAAAGTGACAGTCGATACACGTACTGGAGAGTTCATGGGTCGTTATAACGGTTAATCCTTACGAGTGCTCATTCGAATGAATGGGCGCTCTTTTTTTCTCGTTGCATTCATTGGTCTGACCAGTTATAGTGAAGGAGAGATTAGTACCAGGTATAAACAGGGGGTAAGAAAGATGCAAATCGATCAAATTAAAGAGCTTATTCAATTATTGGACCAATCATCAGTCCATGAAATGGAGCTTGAAACATCTGATTTCAAACTGTCATTAAAGAAAGAAGCGCAACAAACAGTGAGCGCGCCTATCATGCAGACACAAGCATTCGCACCGCCTGCGCCTGCTCCTCAAGTAAATGAACAAACAGAAGAACCGACGCAAGAAAAGGCGTCTTATCGTACTATCACCTCGCCGATGGTTGGAACGTTCTATTCACGTCCGGCCCCGGATAAAGAAGCGTTCGTGAACGTCGGCGACCGTGTCGAGTCAGGACAAATCGTTTGTATTCTAGAGGCGATGAAACTGTTTAACGATGTCGAAGCGGAAATCAGTGGCGAAATCGTAGAGGTGTTAGTCGCCGATGGCGATCTCGTCGAATTCGGTCAACCGCTCTTCAGCGTGAAGTGAGGTCGTTATGAAATTATTAATTGCTAACCGCGGGGAAATCGCGGTTCGAATCATACGTGCAGCAAAAGAGTTGAATATTCCGACGGTCGCTGTCTTCTCTGAGGCAGATCGTGAAGCGTTACATGTTCATCTGGCTGACGAGGCTTATTGCATCGGTCCGAATCCATCGAAAGACTCCTATTTGAATATCCCAAATATTTTATCAGTCGCATGCGCCGTGGATGCGACGATGGTACATCCGGGTTACGGCTTTTTGGCTGAAAATGCCGAGTTCGCTGAGATGTGCGAGGCGTGTGGAATTCAATTTGTCGGCCCAAGCAGCTATGCGATTCGCAAAATGGGAATCAAGGATGAAGCCAAACGAACGATGATCGAGTCAGGGGTTCCTGTCGTTCCAGGTTCAAGTGGTGTCGTCACAGACGAAGAAGCGATGGAACTCGCGCGTGAGATGGGTTATCCGGTCATCATCAAGGCGACAGCCGGCGGTGGAGGACGTGGCATTCGCGTCGCTCGAGACGAGGACGAACTCGTTTCAGGATTGGTCGCGACACGTAAAGAAGCGAAGCAGGCGTTCGGGAATGGTGACGTGTATCTCGAAAAGTTCATCGAGTCGTTCCGTCACGTCGAAGTGCAGGTTCTTGCCGACCAATTCGGTAACGTCATTCACTTAGGTGAACGTGATTGTACAATCCAACGTCGCATGCAAAAACTAGTTGAAGAGGCGCCGTCACCTGCGATTGATACAACGACACGTCAATTGATGGGGGATGCTGCCGTCAAAGCGGCAAAAGCCATTCAGTACTCGGGAGCGGGAACAATCGAGTTCATTTACGTTCCAGAATCAAACGAGTTTTATTTCATGGAGATGAATACCCGGATCCAAGTCGAGCATCCCGTCACCGAGATGATCACAGGATTCGATCTCGTTCAAGCGCAGCTTGAAGTGGCGCTCGGACATCCGCTTGCCATCTCACAAGAGGACATTACGTTCTCAGGACATTCCATCGAATGTCGAATCAACGCGGAGGACCCATTTATGGACTTCCGTCCGATGGCAGGGAAGATTGACCAATATATCGTTCCAGGCGGTATGGGTGTCCGTGTCGATAGCGGACTCTATGCAGGAGCGATGATCCCGCCGTTCTATGACTCGATGGTAGCGAAGTTGATTGTTCATGCACCAACGCGTGATGAGGCCATTCTGAAAATGTTGCGTGCTTTGGGTGAGTTTACGGTTTCGGGAATTAAAACGACGATTCCGTTTCATCAACAAGTCATGGCACATGAGCAGTTCCGCATCGGTACGTTCGATACGAAATTCGTTGAAAAAGAAATGTCATTGGCAAAATAACGTGAACCAGGAAGCCCGAACATTATTTCGGTTTCCTGGTTTTTTGTACTGAATTTATGAGTGCTTTATGCTAAACTATCACAATGAAAGCATGTAAAAGGAGAGTAACTGAATGAAACGTCATGAAGCACGAGAAAAAGCGATTCAAACGCTTTTTCAAATCGAAGTATCTAAATTAGAGGTGGACGAAGCAATCGAGTTCGCATTGGATGGAGAAGAGTCTGATCCGTTTTACGAACAACTCGTCACAGGGACGCTAGAACATATTGAAGATATCGATGCGTTACTAGTTGAAAACTTGAAAAACTGGCGGTTAGATCGCCTCGGAAACGTCGAGCGTACGATTCTTCGAATGGCAACGTTCGAATTGTTATACGTCGAGACGATTCCAGAAAACGTCACCATCAACGAAGCGGTCGAACTCGCGAAATCGTTCGCGGACGAAGAAGCCGGCAAACTCGTGAATGGCGTACTCGGTAACATCATTAAAGAAGACTAAAAAAATAGAGATAAGACACCAGACCAACTACAGAAAAACCTAAAGACAACGGGGGATGAGAGAGATGGCAGTAGTGATCGACGGGAAACAAGTGGCAGCATCATATCGAGAAACGTTAAAAGAACGTGTGGCAGCACTTCGCGCACGTGGCATCGTACCGAAACTGAAAGTCGTGTTGATTGGGGATGACCCAGCAAGTCATAGCTATGTACGCGGGAAGGAACGGGCGGCAGAAGAAATCGGAATCGATTCACAAGTCCTCCGTTTTGATGAGACGATTAGCGAGAAGGAATTGCTTGACTTGATTGACTTGATGAATGCGGATGAAGAAGTTCACGGGATTCTCGTGCAACTCCCTCTGCCGAAACACATCGACGAATCACGAGTCATCATGCGCATCTCCCCAGAAAAGGACGTCGATGGCTTTCATCCTGAGAATGTTGGGAAGATGATGCTCGGACTTGATACGCTACTCCCGTGCACGCCGCACGGCATCTTGCATCTCGCAAAAACACAGACCGAGATCGCCGGAAAGCACGTTGTCGTCGTCGGTCGTAGTCAGATTGTCGGTAAACCGGTAGGCATGTTGTTCTTGAATGAATCAGCAACGGTCACATATTGTCATTCAAAAACAGCTGACCTCGGTGAGATGACACGCCAAGCGGACATTTTGATTGTCGCTGTCGGACGCGCTGGTTTAGTCACAGCAGACATGGTCAAACCTGGCGCGCTTGTCATCGATGTCGGAGTCAATCGGGTCGAAGGTCGTCTAGTCGGTGACGTGGACTATGAAGCTGTTAAGGAGAAGGCGAGTGCCATCACCCCTGTTCCGGGTGGTGTCGGTCCGATGACCATCACGATGCTCATGCATAATACGGTCGAGGTTGCATCACGTGGCTAATCCACTTCCGGTTTCTGAAGTTGTTCGATATGTGAAGCGACAACTTGATGATGATGTATTGCTTCGACAAGTCGCGGTCATCGGTGAAATCTCAAATTTCAAACGTTATTCATCCGGTCATTGTTATTTCACGTTGAAAGATGACGCGTCTCGGATGAAAGCTGTCATGTTTTCTCGCGATGCCAAACAACTTCAATTCGAACCGAAAGATGGAATGAAAGTCATCGCCGTCTCAAAGGTGACGATGTATGAGGCTACGGGAGATGTCCAACTATATGTCGAATTGATGCGACAAGACGGAATCGGTCTATTGTTTGAGCGATATGAGGCGAGAAAGCGTGAATTAGAGGAGATGGGATGGTTTGACGAGGAGCGGAAGCACCCGCTCCCGACGTTTCCAGAACGCGTTGGAATCGTGACGTCTCCAAAAGGTGCGGCGCTACACGATATCGCAACCACACTTCGACGTCGTGCACCACATGTGGCGATTACGTTCGCCCCTGTTGCTGTACAGGGCGAAATGGCGGCTCCACAAGTTGCTTCTGCCATTCGCTGGATGAACGAACGCACCGATTGTGATGTACTCATTGTCGGTCGCGGTGGTGGTTCTATTGAGGAGCTTTGGGCATTTAATGAAGATGTTGTGGTGGAGGCAATCTATGCGTCCACGATTCCCATCATTTCTGCTGTCGGTCACGAGACAGACTTTACGCTTTCGGATTTCGTTGCCGATGTTCGGGCTGCGACTCCGACAGCGGCGGCTGAACTTGCTACCGCGATGATTGATGCGCAGCGAAAAGATGTAGAACGTTTGGATAACCATCTGCACAAAGCCGTCAAAGACCAATTGGATGATTCGCGAACCCGTGTGGAACGGATGATCAATAGCTATGGATTAAAATCACCGAGGTACACGATATCTCAGAAACGGGAACGATTCGCCCAGTCGGAAATCCGTCTCGAGCAAGGGATGAGGCGACATCTCACCCAAGCCACTCATCAGCTCCGTCAGTTGTCACAGCAGCTAGATGTAAAACGATTTTCAAAAACGTTGTCCAAGCAAGGGGAAGAAGTCAATCATATGGTCGAGCGACTCCGTCGAACGAAGCCATTAGAACAAGCAACGCTTCAATTTGCACAACAGGTTGGACGATTGCATGCAGTCAGTCCACTCGCCGTCTTGTCACGTGGATATACGTTCATCGAACAAGATGGGATCTATGTGCAGAACGTGAAACAATTACGCGATGGTGATGTCTCGATTCGTTTTCGGGATGGTCATGCAATCGCTGAGGTGAAGGAGAGGATTGTCGGTGACGAAGAAAGAACAGACATTTGAGGCGGCGCTCGAGCGCCTCGAACAGATCGTCGCGCAACTCGAGAGCGGTGATGTCCCATTAGAGGAAGCGATGACCCTATATGAGGAAGGTGTCCGCTTGTCTGCATTGTGCCAGACAAAACTCTCTGCCGCCGAGAAAAAAATGGATGAAATTTTAGAACTTGATGGGACGCTTCGTGAAAAGGGAGGATCCGCATGAACCGTACCGATGACTTGAACAAGTGGAAACGGACCGTCGAACTGGCGATGCAGGAACTCATTGAGTCGAGTGAGATGCCGAAACGATTACGAGACGCAATGACGTATTCTTTAGAGGCTGGCGGGAAACGCATTCGTCCTGCTCTCGTCTATGCCGTCCTTGAAACGTATAGCATGTCACTCGAGCGAGGACGAGAGGTGGCGGCGAGTTTAGAGATGGTTCATACATACTCACTCATCCATGATGATTTGCCGGCCATGGATGATGACGATCTTCGTCGTGGACGACCGACCAATCATCGTCAGTTTGATGAAGCGACCGCTATTTTGGCTGGGGACGCCTTATTGACGGACGCATTCCGTATTCTCACACAGATACCACTCCCTGCGCTAGATGTCGTCGAGATTATTCGTATTTTCGGATTGGCGGCCGGTAGCTCAGGTATGGTCGGTGGGCAGTTGGATGATATGCTGGCTGAAAAGCGGAACGACGTCACACTTGAAGAGCTCCAATCCATTCATGAACGGAAGACAGGTGCGCTACTCGTCTATGCACTTGAAGCCGGTGCGATTTTGGCAGGGGCATCGGTGGAAGATCGGATGCACCTCAAACAGTTCGGACGTCATCTTGGCATCGCTTTTCAGATTCAAGACGATATCCTCGATGTCGTCGGAGATGAACAAACAATCGGAAAACGCGTCGGCTCAGATGAATTGAATGACAAGACGACTTATCCGAAGCTTCTCGGCATAGAGGGAGCGAAGCAAGCTCTTGAGCAAGAAGTGGGAGCGGCACACGCTGCAATTGAATCACTTTCAGTTCCAGCGCCGTTGCTTCTTGAGATGCTATCATTTGTAGTGAAACGAAATCATTGACCTCGGTGACACGATGAGCACATCGTGTCACCTTTGTTTTGGGGAATGTGTGGCATATGCCGTCACATTCTTGTAAAATGTAAGGTACGAATCAGTAAAATGTGAGGAGAAAGGATGGTCATTATGGACTTGACATCCATTCAAGACCCGTCGTTCCTGAAACGGATGTCTGTATCAGAGCTCGAATCGCTCGGTTCAGACATTAGACGATTCTTGATTGAAAAATTGGCAGTGACGGGAGGGCATTTGGCGCCAAACTTGGGAGTTGTAGAGTTGACGCTTGCCTTGCACCGTGTATTTGACAGTCCGAAAGACCAACTCGTATGGGACGTCGGTCATCAAGCATACGTTCATAAAATTTTGACAGGACGTACGAACCAGTTTGATACTCTCCGACAATACAATGGGTTATGTGGTTTCCCGAAACGTTGTGAGAGCGAGCATGATGTGTGGGAAACAGGGCACAGTTCGACTTCCCTCTCTGCAGCCATGGGGATTGCGATTGCGAATGAATTGAAAGGGCGCGCCAACGATCGTGCCATCGCCATCATCGGGGACGGTGCTTTGACTGGGGGGATGGCACTTGAAGCCCTCAATCACATCGGTGCCGAGAAACAGAACGTGATTGTCATTCTAAATGATAACGAGATGTCGATTGCGCCGAACGTAGGAGCGATGCATAATATGCTTGGTCGTATCCGGGCATCGCGCAAGTTGAAGCATGCTCGAGAAGAAATGGAGTCACTCATCAAACACATCCCGCTCGTCGGGAGTTCACTTGAACGGAGCGGGGAACGGGTGAAGGACCTCTTAAAATCTGCTCTCATTCCGGGAACGTTCTTTGAAGAACTTGGCTTCACTTACTTTGGACCTACAGATGGGCATGATTTGAAAGACTTGCTCGAAACGCTTGAGTACGCGAAGAAAATCGACGGTCCGGTTCTCGTCCACGTCATTACGAAAAAAGGGAAGGGATATCGTCCGGCTGAATTGGACGGTGTCGGAACATGGCACGGTCTTGGACCTTATAAAATTGAATCCGGTGAAGTCATCAAAGGCAAACCGAAAGGACCGAGCTATTCGAAAGTCGTCGCGGAGACGATCACGAAAGTGGCGGAGTCAGACGAACGGGTGACGTTGATCACACCAGCGATGAGTGTCGGTTCGAAACTCGATTGCTTTACGAAGAAATTCCCGGAGCGTATGTTTGATGTCGGAATTGCCGAGCAACATGCGGTCACCCTCGCTGGGGGACAGGCGACGCAAGGGTTGAAACCGGTCGTCTCGATTTATTCGACCTTCTTCCAACGCGCGTACGATCAACTGGTCCATGACATTTGTCGTCAAAACTTGAACGTCGTGTTCACGATTGACCGATCTGGACTTGTCGGAGCGGATGGAGAGACGCACCAAGGTGTGTTCGATATCGCCTTCATGCGTCACGTGCCAAACATTCGAATTTTGATGGCGAAAGATGAAGAAGAATTACAACAACTCGTCTATTCTGCACTCCGTTACGATGGTGGACCGATTGCGATTCGTTTCCCGCGTGGTGAAGGGATCGGTGTTCCGATGAGTGAGACGCTTCAAGAAATTTCACTCGATGATTGGGAAGTCGAGGCAGAAGGGACAGATGTCGCTATCTTGACGTTCGGTCCCCAAGTGCAAGACGCCCTCGAAGTCCGAGCACTATTAGAAGGTAAGCTCAGTGTGCGCGTCATTAACTGTCGTAGCATCAAGCCGCTCGATGATGCGATGCTGACTTCACTTTATGCAGAGGGGATTCCGCTCGTGACATTAGAAGAGGCTGCTCTCGCCGGTGGCTTTGGAAGTAGCGTGCTTGAACACGCGAATGAAGCCGGAGCGTTTCCACGGATTCAACGTCTCGGTATTCCGGATCGATATATCGAGCATGGCGGTGTCAACCAGCTCCTAGAAGAGATTGGACTGCGACCTGCCCAAATGGCGGAATCGATTGAACGGTTCGTCATGGAGACAAATCGACAGAATGTGTGAGGGATTATGGAAAAAAGAAAGAAAACTAGATTAGATGTATTGCTCGTCGAACGTGGACTTGCTGAAACACGGGAAAAGGCAAAACGGTCGGTCATGGCCGGTCTCGTCTATAGTGGGACAGAACGTCTAGACAAGGCGGGCGATAAAGTGTTTGATGATATCCCTCTCGAAGTGAAGGGTCAAGTTCTTCCTTATGTTGGACGTGGCGGCTTGAAGCTCGAGAAAGCGCTCCACGTCTTCCCGCTCGATGTCTTTGGACGAGTCGGAATCGACATCGGCTCATCGACGGGTGGGTTCACGGACTGTGCGCTTCAAAACGGCGCGACTCAAATGTACGCGGTCGATGTCGGCTATAATCAGCTTGCCTGGAAACTACGGAGCGATGATCGCGTCGTCGTCATGGAGCGGATGAACTTCCGCCACGCGACGGCCGATCAGTTCCCGATTAAACCAGATTTCGCAACGATTGACGTCTCTTTTATCTCGCTTCGTCTGATGGTGCCACCGTTGAAACAAATTTTGAAGCAAGACGGTGTCGTCATGGCGCTCGTCAAACCTCAATTTGAAGCAGGGAAGGCCGATGTCGGGAAAAAAGGAATTGTTCGGGACCGTAACGTCCATGAACGAGTCGCAAGCGATATGGTCCGATACTTCGCATCGGAAGGCTTCTTTGTCGAAGCTTTGGATTACTCTCCGATCACTGGAGGGGATGGGAACATCGAGTTTCTTCTCTTCGCTCGGTACACAGGAGTAGGTGGCGTCTCGCCATCGCTACAAGTCGAAGAGGTCGTAAACGCGGCCCATGCCAAACTTAAGGGATAAAATGATGCTACAGACCTCGTCGTCTGTAGCTTTTTCCTTTACTCGTCTACTAGATGGGGAATGGTGGAAATCCCACCTGGAATGCTAGACCTTTTTTCGACAATACTTTAGAATGATAATGTGTATGTGAAACGAAAAATGAGGTGTCAGCGCTTATGAACAAAGGACAGCGATTGATTAAAATTCGAGACATCGTGACGAATCGAGAAATCGAGACGCAAGATGAGTTAGTGGATGAGCTACGTCGCTCGGGGTATCCGGTCACACAGGCAACCGTGTCTAGGGATATTAAAGAGTTACATCTGGTCAAAGTCCCATTGAACGATGGACGGTATAAATATAGCTTGCCTGCGGATCAACGTTTTAATCCATACGGTAAAATGAAGCGAATCCTTAGTGACAGTTTCGTCTCGGTCGATTCTGCTCAAAATTTGGTCGTCATGAAAGTGCTTCCGGGGAATGCTGATGCAATCGGTGTCTTGATCGATCATTTATCTTGGGATGAATTGATTGGAACGGTGTGTGGAGATGATACGATTTTAATGATTGCACGTGATGAAGAGAAAGCGAAGCAAATCATCGATCGACTACTCGGAATGTTATGAGGTGAACGTACGTATGTTAGCAGAACTATCAATCAAACAGTTTGCGATTATTGACGAATTAAACATTCCGTTTAATCGAGGTATGACTGTGCTCACAGGTGAGACAGGTGCCGGTAAATCGATCTTGTTGGATGCGATTGGATTGCTTGTTGGAGGACGTGGCTCAAGTGAGTTCGTGCGATATGGTCAAGATAAAGCTGAAATCGAAGGTCTGTTTATGATTGAACCGGATCACCCGGTCATCGAAGCGGCCGAACAATATGGCATCGATGTTGAAGATGGGACAGTCATCTTACGTCGAGACCTACATAGTAGCGGGAAGAGCGTCTGCCGTGTGAACGGGAAAATGATGCCGCTCTCGACGTTACGGGAGTTCGGACGGCTCCTGGTCGATATTCACGGTCAACATGAACATCAACATTTAATGGATGCGGAATTTCACCTTGGCATATTAGACCATTTCGCCGAAAAAGAAATCAGTCCGTTAGTCGAGGAATATCAAACGGCATTTGCGGCCTGGAAACAAGTCGCCGATGAATTGAAGCGTCTTAGTCAAAGTGAGCAGGAGCTTGCTCAACGAATGGATCTTTTGTCGTTTCAAACGAAAGAAATCGAAGCGGCTGAATTAAAAGTTGGGGAAGAACAGGCGTTGACAGAAGAACGGGATGAATTGGCCAACTTTGAACGCATTCATCAACACATTCGTCTCTCGTATGAGGCGGTTGCCGAGGAGTCAAATGGACTCGATCAAATCGGAGTGGCGATGCGCGAGATGGAAGAGGCGTCACAGCTCTCTTCGTCTTTGACATCTGTATCGGAGACAATCTCTAACGCTTATTATTTGTTGGAGGATGCAAAGTTTCAACTCCGGGACCAGTTAGATTCGCTCGAATTTGACCCGATTCGATTGGATGAGATTGAGTCACGATTGGCTCTTTTCCAGCAATTGAAACGAAAGTATGGGACGACCATCGAAGAAGTCATCACCTATGGCGAACAAGTGTCGGATGAATTGAAGTCGATGACGAACCGGGAAGAGCATTTACAAACGCTCTCAGATGAACTCATTCGATTAGAGCAAATTGCAAGAGAAGCTGGCAAGAGACTGTCTTCAGCGCGTAAGATGGCTGCGGAGTCGCTTCAGCATGCGATTCATCGAGAGTTGAAAGAACTATATATGGAAAAAACAGCGTTCGAGGTCCGTTTTAAAACTACATCGCTTAAACAAGATGGTTTAGATGACGTAGAGTTTTACATGATGACGAACGTTGGAGAACCGTTCAAACCACTCGCAAAAGTCGCTTCAGGAGGAGAGCTTTCCCGTGTCATGCTCGCACTCAAATCAATCTTCTCAAGAACGGTCGGAGTGGCCTCCATTATTTTTGACGAGGTCGACACAGGGGTCTCTGGACGTGTCGCGCAGGCGATGGGTGAAAAAATCTTCCGACTTTCTGTCGGCTCTCAAGTCCTCTGTATCACGCACTTGGCACAAGTTGCTGCGATGGCAGACCAACATCTTTACATTACTAAAACCGAAACGAATGAACGGACGAAAACAAATGTGACGTCCCTCGACCGTGAAAGTCGAATCGACGAATTGGGTCGCATGATTGCTGGCGCTCAAATGACAGACTTGACGAAGCAACACGTCGAAGAATTACTTGAGATGTCACAACAAGTAAAACAGAAGTTCATCAAAGGAGTGTCATAAGTGATTACATTATGTATTGCGGACGACAATCGAGAAATCGTCGATTTGTTGAGCCGACAACTAGAATCTGAGCCTGATCTTCGTGTCGTAGGTACGGCACACGATGGAGAAACATGCTTGGATGTCGTCAAGACACACCAACCGGATGTACTCTTACTCGATATTATCATGCCGCATTTGGATGGAATCGGAGTATTGCAACGCCTAAATGAAGAATTAGGTGATGACAAACCGGAAGTGATCATGTTGAGCGCGTTTGGAAAAGATGAAGTGACGAAACAGGCCGTGCAACTCGGGGCCTCTTATTTTCTCGTCAAACCGTTCAATATTCAACAGTTATTAACGAAAATTCGTGAATTGTCAGAAGGAACAAATCGAGAATTCGACGGAATGACGCCAGAAGAAATTGAAATCTCACTCTTGCTTCAGCAACTCGGAATCTCTCCGCGAATCAAAGGGTTCAAGTATATCCGTCAAGCTGTCATTTACGTGCGAGAACGGCAAGATTTGCTCGGTCTCATCACGAAAGAATTATATCCGATGGTCGCAAAAGAGCATGAGACGACATCTTCTCGTGTAGAACGAGCAATGCGTCATGCAATCAAGACGGCATGGGAGAACGGCATGCGCGATCATGAGATGTTCGAAGGGCGACCGGAGCGTGAGCGAAGCCCGAAAAACTCGGAGTTTATCTCGTACTTCGTCACGTATGTATCGTTTAAGAATAATTGAATCATTTCATGAGGACTAAGTCGTGATGGGACTTAGTCTTTTTTGATGAAACAATTACTTTAAGATTTATTTACTTTATGAAAGAAAGCGCTTGCAAAATGATGGGCCTTTGTTATAATAAAGATGTACCAAGTTACTTGGACAAGCGTCAGATGAACGCTTTTCAAACTTGTTCCGGAGCAACGTTTGAAGAAACCAAATCATCTCGGTTCGCTATCCGATTATAGCTCAGAGGTGGGAACGACACCTCAAGTCGTTAATGTCCCGACGTGAGGTCGCGACAGTCGCTCATTCGCGAGGCGATTCTATCATCAACTCGAAGCTAGGGGTTGATATAGGAAAAAACAATCGTTCAGTTGACCAAAAGGAGTGTTGTCAACCGTTGAACAGTTTATGGCAAGCGTTCGACTTCACGATGGATGGTTCGACATGATCCGATAAGTAAATCAGTTAGTAACTCGAATGGTAAGATTCCGTTCACGCAAGACGGCAGTTACTAAAGTTCTTTCATACTTCTTCATTAAGAAGACGTTGGATTTCATGTCAAAGTAAGTAACGTAGTTTGAAAGGAGATCATCCGTAGTGATCACAATTCAATATGAATAAAAGGTTCCGCACTTGAAATGAAGTCAAGTTAGGGAACCTTTTTTTGTGTGCTTATGAGTCGAGGCGTTGTACTTTTCCTGTTTTTTTGTCGCGGTTAAAAATATAGCCGGCTACAAATCCGATCCCGCCCATGGCGAGCAGAAGCCCAAAGGTCCCCTGCAACATGGAGGCGGCAGCGAGTGAATCGAACCATGAAAACGGTGCGCTCGTCTTCAAAAAGAAGCTATCACGTAGCAATTTGATTCCGTAAACACCTAATAACCCAGGGACGATTAAGATTAGAAGCGCGATAAAACGCATGCAATCTCCTCCTTTACCATACATTATTTTAACAGAAATCGATCTGTTCGACACGGTCTATTTTTGGGCAGCTTGCGAATCAGGTGCGGATTCAGTAGCATGAAATAGAGAAGAATGATGATGGGGGAATATGTATGAATAAACGATTGATGATTGTGGGGGCAGGAAAAGGGGGGACCGAAGTCCTTCATATGCTGATGGATTCGCCGCTTGCGACGATTGTAGCGGTCGTAGATTCTGATGCATCTGCTGAAGGAATAGCTCTTGCTAAAAGTTATGGCATATCTGTGGCGGACGATTGGAAACAGTATGCGGATGCGACACTAGATTTTGTCATCGAAACGACGGGGAAATATCAAACGTTTGAACAATTAAAGGATCATTTCAAAGATGCGGTCGTCTTACCAGGGGAATTTATTCGGATTGTGGTTGAACGATTGAAACAGAATCAACAAATGCTTGAGGCCATCATTGAATGTACGAGTGAGGCCATATCGGTCGCAGATCATCACGGTAACACGATTTTGATCAATCCGTCTTATACACGGTTGACCGGATTCAAAAAGGAAGATGTGGTCGACAAACCAGCGACGGCAGATATCGGGATGCAGGAAAGCGTCCATTTAAAAGTACTATCGACCGGGCAAGGCGTTCGGGACATCCGGATGCAAATTGGGGCGACACGACGAGATATTCTTGTGAATGCAGAACCGATCATCGTCGAAGGGAAGTTGCGAGGATCGGTCGGGGTCATTCGTGACGTATCTCAGATTCGTGCACTGCGTGATGAATTGCAGGAGGCAAAGACACGCATCCGGAATCTAGAAGCGAAATATCAGTTTGCCGATATCATTGCGACGAGTGACGCCATGCGATTTGTCATCGAACAGGCGAAACTTGCGGCTGTGACCCCCGTGACGGTATTGATTCGCGGAGAATCGGGAACAGGAAAGGAACTGTTCGCCCACGCCATTCATGGAGAATCTCCTCGAAAATATAAAAAGTTCATTCGCGTGAACTGTGCGGCGATTTCACCGACGCTACTTGAAAGTGAGCTATTCGGTTATGAAGATGGAGCCTTCAGTGGAGCTAAACGAGGCGGGAAAACAGGATATTTCGAAGAAGCGGATGGCGGTTCACTCTTTCTAGACGAAATCGGGGAGCTCCCCCTTGATGTCCAAGTGAAGCTCTTACGTGTCCTCCAAGAAAATGAAATTGTCCGAGTCGGAGGGACGACGGCAATCCCAATCGATGTCCGAATCATTGCCGCAACGAATGCCGATCTTGAACAAAAGGTAGCAGACGGAACATTCCGGGAAGATTTGTATTACCGAATCAATCGGATGCCGATCCATATCCCACCATTACGTGAGCGACTGAATGAACTCGAGGCACTATGTGAACGGATGATCCGGAAACTGAATCAAGAGTACGGTCGTAGTGTACGTGGCGTTGACGAAGATGCCTTAACATTACTGATGAGCCAACATTGGAAAGGGAATGTGCGAGAACTGGAGAATGTGATCGGTCGTGCGATGATTTATATGGCAAGCTCCGAACAGTGGATTGCCCCACATCATTTGCAGTTATCCAATCGTTCCACGAGTCAAAAAGTAGTCGAATCTGGAACGTTTCACGAGGCCGTTGCAAAATATGAACGCGATTTGATTGAACGAGCAATTGAAGAGGCAAGTGGCAACAAATCAGAAGCGGCCCGCCGATTAAAGATTTCGATCCGAACATTATACAATAAACTCGGAACCACGCAATAATTTGCATGAATATTACTGCATGGTAAGCATTAATTTGCATGGTCATCCGCATTATAAAGCGCTTACAATTTAGGAAACAAACTTGCTTATGATATAGTGTAGAGAGCAAGGGGGGACAATGATGAATTTTGAACGGATGCTGACGAACGCAAAAGAGTTAGAAGGCTGTACCGTGTCCATTGCGGGGGCAGCGGACGAAGAAGTCATCCGGGCCGTAAAACTCGCTACGGATCATGGACTGTCACGCTTCATTTTGTTCGGTGAAGCTCGAGAGATCCGAAAGTTATGTGAACAGCATGGAATCGATGAGTCAGCCGTCGATATTTTACATGCGAAAGGTGACGTTGAGATTGCGCGACGTGCCGCATTAGCTGTGAAAAATAAAGAGGCGGACGTCCTCATGAAGGGGATGGTGTCGACATCGACATTTATGAAAGCCGTCCTTAATCGTGAAGCTGGACTCCGTACGAAGCGGACGCTCAGCCACATCGCACTATTCCAAATTCCGAATCGTGAAAAGTTGATTGGAGTGACGGATGCGGCGATTCATATCGCACCAACACTCGAAGAGAAGGTCGAAATTATTCACAATGCGGTAGAAGCGATGCATGACATCGGTTACGAATCGCCGAAAGTCGCAGCCATTGGAGCAGTCGAGGTAGTCAATCCACAAATGAATGCGACTCTCGACGCGGCACTACTTAGCCAAATGAATCGACGTGGACAAATAAAGGGCTGTGTCGTAGATGGACCGCTCGCGCTCGACAACGCTGTCGACATGGTCGCAGCAAAGCAAAAAGGAATCAACAGTGAAGTTGCCGGTCAAGCCGATTTATTAGTCGTACCTTACATAGAGGTCGGCAACGTCCTTTATAAATCAATCATGTATTTCGCAGAGGCGAGCGTAGCGGCGATTGTCGTCGGCGCATCTGCCCCTGTTGTATTGACAAGTCGTGCCGATACTGCCGAAGCGAAGCTATATTCCCTCGCATTCGCTTTGTTACATGCTAAACATTAATCGTACTTAACAGGAGGAATTAATCATGATGGAAACAAACACAGAGCCACGCTTTCGTATTTTTGATGTCTTACAATCTGAGGACTATGAGCAAATCGTATTTTGCCAAGATCAAGCGTCTGGACTAAAGGCGATCATCGCCATCCATGACACGACGCTCGGGCCAGCTCTCGGTGGACTCCGTATGTGGAACTATGAATCAGAACAAGAAGCACTCACGGATGTGTTGCGTCTCGCAAAAGGAATGACATATAAAAATGCTGCAGCGGGTCTCAACCTTGGGGGCGGGAAAGCCGTCATCATCGGAAATGCGAAGACAGATAAATCAGAGGCGCTCTTCCGTGCGTTCGGACGATACGTTCAATCCCTCAGTGGTCGTTACATCACGGCTGAAGATGTGAATACTACAGTTGCCGACATGGACTTCATTCACATGGAAACGGATTACGTCACGGGCGTCAGTCCTGCATTCGGTTCAAGTGGTAACCCTTCACCGGTCACGGCATATGGTGTGTATCGTGGAATGAAGGCTGCTGCGAAATGGAAATTTGGGACAGACTCGCTCGCAGGGAAGACCGTTGCTGTACAAGGTGTTGGTAACGTGGCCTACAACTTATGTCGCCACCTCCACGAAGAGGGTGCTCATTTGATTGTGACCGACATTAACGAGGAAGCACTCAAACGTGCCGAAGCAGACTTTGGTGCGACGGTCGTCAAGCCGGATGAGATTTACGCGGTCGAATGTGACATTTTCGCTCCATGCGCTCTCGGTGCTGTCATCAACGACAAAACAATTCCACAATTGAAAGCACAAATCGTCGCAGGCGCTGCCAATAACCAATTAGCAGAAGATCGTCACGGAGACGTGCTCGACGAAAATGGAATTCTATATGCACCAGACTTCGTCATTAATGCAGGTGGTGTCATCAACGTCGCGGACGAACTTGAAGGCTACAACCGTGAACGGGCAATGAAGAAAGTCGAACTCATCTATGACAACATGATGCGCGTCTTTGAGATCGCAGAACGTGATGGTGTGCCAACGCACGTTGCGGCCGATAAGATGGCGGAAGAGCGGATTCACATGATGTCGCGTTCACGCAGTCAGTTCCTTAAAGTTGAAAAAAGCATCCTAGGGAGACGCTAAGATGACAAAACGGCTAATTCTTGCAATCAACCCAGGGTCAACCTCGACGAAAGTTGGATTGTTTGATGGGAAGGAAGAAGTGATGACACGTACGGTCCGACATTCAATCGATGTGACGGGTCTCACACTTCCAGAGCAGTTGCCTCATCGTGAGCAAGAAGTACGCGCCTTGTTAGAAGAGACGGGCATCGCGGTCAATGATTTGACCGCGATCGTCGGTCGTGGTGGCTTGCTTGCACCGATGACGTCTGGAACGTATACGGTCAATGAACTCATGCGTGAAGATTTGACGAGCGGACGTTTCGGGATGCATGCATCGAATCTCGGTGGTCTGATCGCTTCGAAAATCGGTGGGGCTGAAGGGATTCCTAGTTTCATAGTGGATCCGGTCGTCGTCGATGAGATGGACGAGTTGGCCCGAAAGACCGGCATGCCAGAAATCAATCGTCGTAGCATTTTCCATGCCCTCAATCAAAAGGCTGTCGCGAAACGATTCGCGGCTGAAAATGGAAGCGATTACAATGAGATGAATCTTATCGTTGCGCATCTTGGTGGGGGAATCACAGTCGGTGCCCATGCGGCAGGTCGAGTCATCGACGTGAATAATGGTCTCGACGGAGATGGACCGCTCGCGCCGGAGCGGGCAGGTTCGATTCCTGTTGGACAGGTAATAGAACTATGTTATAGTACCAGGTATAAAGAATCGGAAATGAAAAAGAAAATTGTCGGTCAGGGCGGCCTATTTGCTCATCTCGGTACGTTCGATGCCATTGAGATTGAGCAGCGGGTGGAATCAGGTGATGATGAGGCGAGACTGTTGTATGAGACGATGGCTTATCGTGTCGCTCAAGAGATTTCAAAACACGGCGCGACATTATGCGGTCGTGTGGATGCCATCTTACTGACGGGCGGGATTGCATATTCCGAGTGGCTGACTGAAAAAATCAAGGAGCGTGTCACTTATCTCGCGCCGGTACACGTATATCCGGGTGAAGATGAGCTTAAAGCGTTGGCTGAAGGTGCACTTCGCGTCATCGAGAAGGAAGAGACCGCACGAGTTTATGAGGGGGATACACATGGCACGAGAATTTGATGTTGTCGTCATCGGTGGAGGACCAGGAGGATATGTGGCTGCAATCAAGGCGGCCCAGGCAGGGAAATCTGTCGCAATCGTCGAGGCGAGAAAGTTAGGCGGCACCTGCTTACATAGAGGTTGCATCCCGACGAAGGCACTTTTAAAAGCTGCACATGTTTATCAAACGGCGAAACAAAGTGCAACGTATGGCGTGGAGACGGGAGATGTGACGTTCAATATGGAACGCGCTCAAACGTATAAACGTGATCTTGTGGCTGGTCTTGAAAAGGGAATCGAGCATTTGATGAAACAAGGGAAAATCGAAGTGTTTCGCGGAAAAGCCTCGATCCTTGGACCAAGCATCTTCTCACCTCAACCAGGGACTGTATCCGTTGAGGATGAAAGCGGTGAATCAGAACTGATCTTGCCGAATCAATTGATTATCGCGACAGGGTCGATTCCTCGTGAACTTCCTGGATTGCCGTTCGATCACAAGCGGATTTTGAATTCAGACGACCTCCTCAATTTTGAAACGCTTCCTGAATCGATTGCGATTGTCGGTGGCGGGGTCATCGGAGTGGAATGGGCGTCCATGCTCGTCGATTTAGATGTGAACGTGACGTTGATCGAAGTAGGCGATCGATTACTCCCACTCGAGGACAAGGCAGTCTCCCGTGAAGTGGAGCGTCTATTGAAGAAGCGTGGCGTCCGTGTGAAGAAGAGCATGACGGTCGACGCTGAACGAACATTGATTCACGAAAATGCAGTGGAGATTGCTGTCGGGGAAGAGATGTTACAAGTAGACTGTGTCCTCGTCTCGGTTGGCCGAGTTGCCAACACGGAAGACTTAGGACTTCAAAACACTTCTATCGTCGTAGAGAACGGCATCATTCAAGTCGATAGTCAGTATCGGACGAAAGAACGTCATATCTTCGCAATCGGGGATTGCATCGGGAAGTTACAACTCGCCCACGTCGCGTCGGCAGAAGGTGTGAAAGCGGTCGAGACGATTCTTGGTCTTGAGCCGACACCGCTCGATTATGCGCTCATTCCACGCTGTGTATACAGTGTCCCTGAAGTCGCTTCGGTCGGCTTGACAGAAGAAGCGGCAAAAGATGCCGGACATGATGTGAAGACGGGGACGTATCGATTCAACGGACTCGGGAAAGCGCGGATTGAAGGACAAGCCGACGGATTCGTCAAACTCGTTTCGGACAAAGAAACAGACGACCTTCTCGGTGTTCATATCGTCGGACCGAAAGCGACCGAACTCATCACAGAAGGTGGACTCGCGCTCGTCTTGAACGCGACGGCTTGGGAGATGGGACAACTTGTGCACCCGCATCCTGCACTGAGCGAAGCCTTCCAAGAAGCGGCTCTTGCCGTCGATGGATTACCGATTCACGCCTAAGGAGGAACAAGGATGGAACAGATGACTGTAAACTCATATGAAGAGCTTGGTTTAACGAAACAAGATTTATTGGCGATGTACGAAACGATGGTACGTGCCCGCAAAATCGATGAACGGATGTGGAAGTTGAACCGCGCCGGGAAAATCCCATTCGTCGTCTCATGTCAAGGACAAGAAGCGGCGCAAGTCGGTGCGGCGTTCGCACTCGAGAAAGGAATCGACTACGTCTTGCCTTACTATCGTGATGTGGCGGTCGTCCTTCACTTCGGTCAAACATCAAGAGATTTAATGTTATCGGCATTCGCGAAAGCGGAAGATCCAAACTCAGGTGGTCGTCAGATGCCTGGTCACTTCGGTTCGAAAGAGCATCGCATCGTAACGGGTTCGTCTCCGGTCACGACACAAGTCCCTCATGCAGTCGGGATCGCACTTGCGGCGAAGATGAAAAAAGAAGAACTCGTCACGTTCGTTTCGTTCGGAGAAGGGTCTTCGAACCAAGGAGACTTCCATGAAGGCGCAAACTTTGCAGGTGTCCACAAGTTGCCGGTCATCTTGTTCTGTGAGAACAACAAGTATGCGATTTCGGTTCCGCTTACGAAACAGTTGGCATGTGAGCGCGTATCAGACCGTGCAAAAGGTTACGGCATGCCAGGTGTGACAGTCGACGGGACAGACCCGATCGCCGTCTATGCGGTCGTGAAGGAAGCGCGTGAACGTGCACTTCGCGGAGAAGGACCGACATTAATCGAAGCAGAAGTTGAACGTCTCGTGCCACACTCATCGGATGACGATGACAAAGCGTACCGTTCAGCTGAAGAATTGGCTGGGTTAAAAGAGCGGGATGGTATTCAATTGTTCCGTCAACGACTTGTGAACGACGGAATCGCAACGGCGGATACACTTGCTGAAATCGATGCACAAATCGATGCTGAAGTGAATGAAGCGACGACATATGCGGACAAAGCACCGTATGCATCGCCTGAATCTGCACTAGATTACGTCTATGAGGAGGAAAAATGATGAAAACGTTTATCGAAGCGATCAATGAAGCGATTCATGAAGAAATGGAGCGCGACGAAAACGTCTTCGTCGTCGGGGAAGACGTCGGCGTTCGTGGTGGTGTATTCCGAGCCACTCAGGGATTGATTGAAAAGTATGGAGAGGATCGTGTCATCGACGCACC
This sequence comes from Exiguobacterium sp. N5, assembly GCF_025842465.1. Classification (GTDB taxonomy): domain Bacteria; phylum Bacillota; class Bacilli; order Exiguobacteriales; family Exiguobacteriaceae; genus Exiguobacterium; species Exiguobacterium profundum. The sequence goes on along the minus strand of NZ_JAPAEP010000001.1, from coordinate 1,003,879 downwards.
GCTCGCTGAGAGTGCGATTGCCGGAGTCGGGGTCGGAGCTGCCATGTACGGCATGCGACCGATCGCAGAAATGCAATTCGCAGACTTTATCATGCCAGCAGTGAACCAAATCGTTTCAGAAGCGGCAAAAATTCGGTACCGTTCAAACAACGATTGGACGTGTCCGATGGTCATCCGAGCTCCTTTCGGTGGGGGCATTCACGGGGCACTCTATCACTCGCAATCGGTCGAGGCGATGTTCAGTTCGACGCCAGGTCTGAAAGTCGTCATTCCATCAGACCCAGTCGATGCGAAGGGGTTGTTGAAAGCAGCAATCCGTTCGAACGACCCTGTTCTTTTCTTTGAACATAAGCGCGCCTATCGTCTTTTGAAGGCAGACTTGCCGACGGACGAATATACGGTTGAAATCGGTAAGGCTGCGGTTAAACGGGAAGGTGACGATATCACGATCATCACGTACGGTCTTTGCGTGCATATGGCACAAGAGGCTGCGAAAACGCTCGAAGAAGAAGGGGTCAGCACGCACATCCTCGATCTTCGTACCGTCTACCCGCTCGACCAAGAAGCGATCATCGAATCGGTCAAGAAGACAGGTAAAGTGCTACTCGTGACAGAGGACAACAAAGAAGGAAGCATCATCGGAGAAGTGGCGGCGATTATCGCGGAGAAGGCGCTCTTCGAACTCGATGCGCCGATTGAGCGTTTGGCTGGCCCCGATGTGCCGGCAATGCCGTATGCACCACCGATGGAAAAATTCTTTATCGTATCCCCAGAAAAAATTGCCGAGCGGGCGCGTCAGCTCGCGGCGTTTTAAGGAGGCATCTCCATGGAACAAACGATTACTATGCCCCAACTTGGGGAGAGTGTGACAGAAGGAACAATCACGACCTATCTCGTCAAACCGGGAGACCGTGTGGAAGAATATGAACCACTCGCGGAAGTCATGACGGACAAAGTGACGGCAGAGATTCCGGCGACTAGCGCAGGAGTCGTCAAAGAGTTTCTCATTCCAGAAGGGGAGACCGTCAGCGTCGGGACACCGGTATTGACGATGGAAGTCGAGAGCGCGGAGGAAGCTGCAGTTGAGACGAAGACAGAACCGATTGCAGAAACGGCACCTGCAGAATCCGTCTCTAAGCAAGCTGTCGCCACTGCACCGAAAAAACAAAGTGGAAACGGTCGATACTCTCCTGCCGTCATCCGACTCGCCAATGAGAACGATATCGATTTGAATGAACTGAGCGGAAGCGGTCTAGGCGGTCGGATCACGCGGAAAGATATTCTTCGTTACTTATCAGAAGGACGTCCGGCATCGACTTCTGAGAAAGCGACACAAGCGCCTGTCCAAGAGACGATGGTACAGACGAAGTTGGACGTTCCGACTGAGGCACCACGTCCTGTCGTTGAACCGTCACAACCGGTCGCATCATCATCGACTTCATCTGGCCGTTATGAATCGATTCCGACAGCCGGGGTACGTCAAGCGATTGCGAACAATATGGTCCGCTCGAAACACGAGGCTCCACACGCATGGCTCATGATTGAAGTGGATGTGACGAACCTCGTCGAAGCCCGTGCAAAGTTAAAAGATGGGTTCATGAAACGGGAAGGCGTCAAATTGACGTTCATGCCATTCTTCATGAAGGCAGCCATCGAAGCATTGAAGAAGTATCCGATGATGAATTCGGAGTGGGCAGGCGATCACATCAAAGTTCACCAAGACATCCATCTCTCGGTAGCCGTCGCGGCAAACGACGCCCTATACGTTCCGGTCATTCGCCAAGCGGATGAGAAGAATATTAAAGGACTAGCCGTTTCCCTTCAAGACGTGGCAACGCGAGCGCGTGAGAACCGCTTGAAGGCTGAAGAAATGCGTGGTGGGACATTCACCATCAACAACACAGGTGCGTTTGGTTCGATCCAATCAGCGCCAATCTTGAATTACCCACAAGCGGCAATCCTATCGGTCGAGTCGATTGTGAAGCGTCCGGTCTGGATGAACGGGATGTTCGCGGCACGCGATATGGTCAACCTTTGTATGTCTGTCGACCATCGTGTCCTTGACGGTCTCGTCGCAGGTCAGTTCTTACAAGCGATCAAGCACTCACTCGAGTCGATTGACCCGAACACATATACCGTATATTGATTAAAAAATGGAGGCGCCCCAGTAGGGTGCCTCCATTTCTTATGAGTTATAGCCAACGAATACCGTGAAAACGAAGCTTACGGCTGAGATCAGTAAGAGAAGGAATGAGAAAGACATGCCCATTCTGACGAGTCCTTTGGAGAGTCGTGGTTTGGATTTATATAGTGCGAACGCAAACATGAGACTGAATAGGCCGAGCGTCGTGAATAGTGTGAGTGGAATTGCTCGGTCGTAAAGAACTTGAAGTAGATCCAATGTAGAATCATCCTTTCTAATCATGCACCTTCGAATCGTCGTTGATGGACACGGTACGTCAATCTGCTGACTACGACGAACACGAGAAGGAACATCCAGTATATAAAAATATAGTTTAATGAAAATGCAGAAACCCCATCATGTCTGACCGAAGAAATCCAAAGCAAAAGGAGTGAGGTAGGGAAATGAATCAATATTACAAGATAGGGCATGAACTTCTTGAAGGATAAGGCGTTTGTCGACGGATTGCGCATGAGATATATGGCAATCAAACCAATCAGCACTTCGATTCCACCAAGGGTGAAATAGGCGAGTGACTCAGAAAGACTGGTCTCTAGAATCGGTAAGGCAAGCGTTGCAAGACCAAGACTCCCAATCATTACTAAAGCAAACAAGATGTAGTCACCTCCAGAAAAGGGTTGATTCCATATGTTCATTGTAAAAAAATGGATGCTTAAATTCAATACCTCAGAAAAACACGCCATTCATAGAAATGGCGTGTCGGTGATTTCCTTAAATCGATTGTTCAATCATCGATTCGATGTCGCGACGAACTTCAGCTACTGATAAACGTGCGGCGTCATAGCGTACACGATGAGTCGACTCGTCTGTTCCCGTCAAGTCAGCAAAGAGACTTCCGAGGTCGTGGACACTGCGGTCGACTTGAATGAGCAATTCGATGGCATCCTCGTCTTGTAGAATCACAACTTCTACCTCGTCTAACTGGCGACCGAATCGCGAACCGTTCGCTGAATACTCGAGTTCTTGGGCAATCGGAAGACGTCCCGAACGATGACGTGCCGGGAGCATCTCCGTGTCGGCTTTCTTCAAACGGAATCCGAGCTCGTCCATCGCATCTAATATGACTTGTTGAACTGCATTCGGTTGTACGGTGATCGCATCTTCATCTTTTGGATCGACGGCTTGGGCGATATCAAGGCCCGTTTCAATCCATGATTTCGATTGACTCACAGAGAGTGGCGTATTGAACGGGACGTTGACTGTGAACGGAATTTCTTTCACTTCTCCGGGACCAATCATAAACGGTGCTTCATTCAATAAGATTTTTTCAATCGTGAACGTTGAGTATGTCGACTTATCGTTCACCTCATGTTTATACAACGTATTGAAGAAGAGATAGATGCTGTCGACGGATTGTTCGACCGAACCGCCTTCGATATGGACGACTCCAGTGAGTTCTCCACCGGGTGAACAGTGGCTCTCATTCAAGCGTGTGTCGACTTTTGCGGCACCGATTCCGATTGATGATAAAATCTTTTTAAACATATGTGTATCCTCCTTTGACGTAACGTCGTCTTCGTGTAATAGTATGTACGGACAGGTGAAACGATATGTTTCAAAATTTCTAAAAAAGGATTGAATCCAGTGGAATATAAAGCGTTACAAGAGCGTCTCGCAGACGTCTTACAATCAAATCATCTCGTGTCGGCGACCATCAGTCAACCCCGTCAAAAATCTAGCGATCTCAGACGTGTCAAATTGAAACCGGTCATGCTACGAAATGCGTATCATATCCAGTTCGAGTATCAGTATGAGCGGGTGATGAACCATAAAAACTTGACACCAGATGAGGCCGTCACAGAAGTGAATGAGCTTCTCGAAACATTCCGACAAGGACAGTTTCAGTTAAAAGATTCCGACCTCCAGTTCCAATTATCGAAAAAGTTCAAAGTGACATTGAAAGAAAAGCAGACGGCTCAAAAAGAAGTTCAACTGAGCCACAATCGGGAAAAACAGTACGTGCTTCCACTCGACGAGCCAGTTCCGTTTCTCATTCGACTCGGCATTCAGTCAACGGACGGAAAAGTGAAGCGTCAAAAGTATGACAAGTTCAAACAGATCAATCGTTTCCTCGAGTTCATTGAGGATTCACTGAAATACTTGCCGGCAGACCGTACCGTTCGAATCTTGGATTTCGGGTCAGGGAAGTCGTATTTGACGTTCGCGCTCTATCATTTCCTTCATGAGATGAAAGGATATGACGTCCATATCACAGGGCTCGATTTGAAGAAAGAGGTCATTGAAGAGTGTGCATCGATTGCGAAAGACTTAGGATATGAACGGCTCGAATTTTTAGTCGGGGACATTAATGAATATGAAGGGGAAACAGCTGTTGATATGGTCGTGACCCTTCATGCATGTGATGTGGCGACAGACATGGCGTTGGCACGTGCCGTCCGCTGGGGCGCGAAAGTCATCTTGAGCGTTCCGTGTTGTCAAAAGGAATTGAATCGTCAAATTCAAGCGTCGAATTTAGACGTGATGCTCCAACATGGCTTGATCAAAGAACGGTTCGCCTCACTCGCGACCGATTCCATTCGGGCTGAACTGCTTGGACTTGTCGGGTATGATGCCCAGCTGCTCGAATTCATCGACCTCGAGCATACGCCGAAAAATATCATGATTCGTGCCTACTTGACGAACCGTCAGGCGAGCGCAGAGACGAAGGCACGTTACCTTGCTTTCAAACAGATGTTAGGGGCAGACCCGTTCTTAGAACGTGAATTGAGCGATAGACTTGTCCTCAAGGTAGAACAAGACGTAAAATAAGGGAGTACAGACGAAATGTCGAAAGGGGAAACAACATGGATTTTCAATTATATTTTCAAGATGTAGTCGAACAAGCGCGTAACGAAGTACGTGCTGCAGGATACACAGAGCTCACGACACCGGAAGAAGTAGACGGAGCACTGAAAAAAGAAGGGAAGACACTCGTCCTCGTCAACTCGGTTTGTGGGTGTGCAGGCGGGATTGCTCGTCCAGCTGCCGCATACGTCAACAAGATGGAAGGTGTGAAGCCTGACCATTTCGTGACCGTGTTTGCTGGTCAAGACCGTGAAGCGACAGATCGTGCACGTGAGTATTTTGAAGGATATGCACCGTCTTCACCGTCAATCGCACTTCTTGAAGATGGCAACATCGTGACGATGGTAGAGCGTAGTGAAATCGAGTCATCGACTGCTGAAGAGCTCGTCGACCAATTGCAAACATTGTTCGACATCTACTTCGCATAATCAAGCATCGGCGCAAAGGCACTGCCTTTGCGCTTTTGTGAAAAGGGGCAGGGTATATGGAACCAGTCATCAAAATCATGACGGAGGCAGAGTATATGATTGCCCTGTCACGCGGTGAGATCAATGAGCCGTCACTTCAATCGGAAGGGACGATTAAATGTTGTACGCCGCAACAGATTGGAAAGGTCGTCAAAAAGTCGTATTCGGGTGAAGCAGTCGTTCTCGTATCGTTACACGTCAACCGACTTGGTCAGCTGCTACATTATGAATTGGATGAGGATGGAGAACGTTATCCACATGTGTATAGTGCCATCCCGATGACTTCGGTCAAACAGGTGCAACCGTATGGGTCACGCGACAATGGAACGGTCACATATTTCGCTTTCGAGCGAATGTGACCATCTTTTTTGTATAATTTGCATGAATATACTTTACAAGTAATAATTATGTGTATATAGTGGTTGAAGACACAAGTCGGACAACTGATGTGTCATAGAACAGTTGAGCTACGTTCACACATATGTCATAATTTTTTTAAAAGTTCTGATAATTATCATTCAACTACGAAAGGGAGATGAAGATGAAAAAAGGTTTTCTAGCATTATGTTTAGCAGGACTGGCCGCGTTCTCAGTCGCGTGTGGGGCAGACGTGAACGAAGGAGGATCGACATCGACCGATGGTGAGGATGACAAAGTCATCGTCATGGGTACAAGTGCCGATTACTTCCCATATGAGTTCGTCGATACAGCGAATGGTGACGAGATTGTCGGATTTGATATCGATATCGCCAAAAAAGTGGCAGAGAACATGGGATATGAATTGAAAATTGAAGATATGGATTTCGGAAGCTTACTTGGAGCCCTCAATGCAGGTCGAGTCGACTTCGTCATGGCGGGGATGACTCCGACAGAAGAGCGTAAAGAAAATGCCGATTTCTCAGATATTTATTTCACAGCGGTGAACTTGATCTTGTCAAAAGATGATTCGCTTCAATCACTTGAAGACTTGAAAGGGAAAAAGATCGGAGTCCAGCTCGGTTCGATTCAAGAAGGGATTGCACAAGATCAAATCACAGATGCTGAGATTGTTTCATTGAACAAGATTCCTGAGATCATTCAAGAAATCAAGACAGGACGTATTGACGCGATGGTCATCGAAGATACGGTAGCGAAAAAATACCTCGAGCAAGATAGTGAATTGACGACATTTGAAATTGTGGACGAAGAAGAAGCAGGTTCTGCTGCTGCCTTCCGTAAAGATGATGATCTCCGCGATCAATTCAATGAAGAATTGAAGAAGATGATCGACAGTGGAGAAATCGAAGAGTTAGCACAGAAGTGGTTTGAAGAAGAGGCTGCGCCAGCCGAATAATGATTCGTACGAGGCTGACTGAAGATGAATCGGTCAGCCCTTTTTTAGGAGGAACTCACTATGGATTTTAGCCGGATTTATGATTCGATCCCTTATATACTTGAGGGGATTCCAGTCATGTTCCAAGTGGTGATCGTCTCGGCATTGATTGGGATCTCACTTGGGATTGTTGTCGCTACATTAAAAATTGTCCCAAATCGTCTGATTAACTTTATCGGACATGCTTATACGGCGGTGTTCCGTGGGACACCACTCATTTTGCAACTCGCCATCATCCACTTCGGATTGCCGCAACTGACGGGATATATCACGACACCGTACCAGTCAGCGGTCATCGCCTTCTCGCTCAACTCGGGGGCGTATATTTCAGAGATTATTCGAGCGGGTATCCAAGCAGTAGATAAAGGACAGTGGGAGGCTTCGGATGCTCTTGGTGTCCCGTATGTCAAACAGTTACGTTCCATCATCTTGCCACAGGCGTTCAAGAACATCTTGCCTGCTCTTGTGAACGAGATGATCACATTAACGAAAGAGTCTGCCCTCGTCTCGACGGTCGGGGTGCTCGATATCATGCGTCGTGCGCAAATCGTCGGTGGGCAGAAGGCAATCTACTTCGAACCGCTTCTTTTCGCCGGTGTGATATACTTTACGATAGTGATGATCTTGACGTATCTTGGACAACGTCTAGAAAAACGGTTAAGAAAGAGTGATGGAAGATGATCGAAGTAAAAGACCTACACAAACAATTTGGTGACTTAGAAGTGTTAAAAGGAATCACGACGACGATCGAGCGTGGTGAAGTGGTTGCTGTCATCGGACCGTCCGGGTCTGGTAAATCGACATTTCTACGCTGCTTGAACATGCTTGAGATTCCAACGAGCGGTACGGTCAGTGTCGACGGATTCGAGCTCACGAAAAAAGGAGCGAACGTCGCGAAGGCGCGTCAAAACATTGGGATGGTATTCCAACAGTTCAACTTGTTCCCTCATATGAGCGTATTGGACAATTTGACGTATGCACCGATCAACGTCTTGAAAGTCAGCAAGACGGAAGCGCTAGAACGTGCGAAGAAATTACTGGAACGTGTCGGCCTCTCTGAGAAAATCGACGCCTATCCGAGCCAACTTTCAGGTGGACAAAAACAACGTGTCGCCATTGCGCGTGCCTTGGCGATGGAACCGAACGTCATGTTATTCGATGAACCGACATCGGCACTTGACCCGGAGATGGTCAATGAAGTACTTGATGTTATGAAAGGATTGGCCGAAACGGGAATGACGATGGTCGTCGTCACACACGAGATGGGCTTTGCCCGTGAAGTGGCAGACCGTGTCCTCTTCCTCGACGAAGGCATCCTGATGGAAGAAGGAAAACCGGCTGACCTGTTATTAAACCCGCAAACAGACCGGGCGAAACGTTTCTTGGAGAAAGTGTTGTAATCTGATTTCACATGGGAAGGATGAAAGCAAATGAACATCACGTACTACGGACATGCGACGGTAGGGTTTGAAATTGATGGTGTAAATGTGTTGATTGATCCGTTTTTGACGAGCAACCCGCATACAGACGTGGATCCATCCACGCTACGCCCAGACTATTTGTTGCTCACACATGCTCATTTCGATCATATCGAGGATGTCGAATTGATTGCGAAATCGTCGGGTGCGACGATTGTGGCGACACATGAACTCGCAACGTATTACGAGAAAAAAGGCTTCTCTGTTCACGGGATGAACATCGGGGGAGGTCATGCCTTTCCGTTCGGACGCGTCACGATGACGCAAGCGTTCCACAGTTCGAGCTTTGACATGGGGGATACACCGGTCTATATGGGGATGCCTGCCGGATTCATCATCGAGACGAACGAACTGACGGTCTACCACGCTGGAGACACGAGTCTCTTCTCAGATATGAAGATGTACGGAGAACGTTTTGAAATCGATGTCGCTTTCCTTCCGATCGGAGACAACTTCACGATGGGACCGACAGACGCATTAGATGCGGCGCAGTGGCTACAAGCGAAACGTGTCGTTCCGATTCACTTTGATACGTTCCCGCCGATTAAACAAGATGCTCAGGCATTTTGTGACCAATTGCACCGTCGAGGTCTCTTGATTGAACCGAATACGACGATCGAGATTTGAGTGTGGACGTGATACAAGCGACGAGAAAGTTCGTCGAAACGATTCATGCAAATGATCAGACGGGTCATGATATTGCCCACATCGAGCGGGTCGTTCGACTCGTAAAGCGCTTGATGGAAAATGAACCGGTCGATCGAACGGGACTTCTGCTAGCCGCTTATTTACATGACGTCGAAGACCATAAGCTCGGTCGTCCAAAAGGGCTCGTCAAACAACATTTGGCTTCTCTTGACATCACAGAGGAGCGAGCGAGTTTCGTGGAAGCGTTGATTGATGAGGTTTCTTTTTCAAAAGGCATGACACCAACGACTCGGGAAAGTGAAATCCTACAAGATGCCGACCGCCTTGATGCGATTGGGGCCATCGGTATTGCGCGAACGTTCCAATTCGCGGGTTCTCGCGGTACACCTCTTGATTTGTCAGAGGATAGTGCGATTCAACATTTTCAAGATAAGTTATTGAAGTTAGCGTCGATGATGCATACGAAAGAAGCGAAACGCTTGGCACATTCACGTCATGTCTTCATGGAAAGGTTCTACAACCAGTTTCATGAAGAATGGGACGGGATGGATACATGAAAGGGACGACCGATTGATTTCGGTCGTCCCTTTTTCTAGGTTAGAATGGATGTTTGTTGAGCCAATGTCCACCGTCTAATGAAATACAATCTCCGTTCAAATAGCGCATTTCGTCTGATGCCATCCAGTAAGCGAGGTCCGCGATTTCTTCAGGTGTCCCAAAACGTCCGAGCGGGACGTTACGGCGAATGCGCTCCACTTCCTTCACATGGGATACGAGCTTTTCAGCACCGCCGGTCCGTTCAATCGGTCCGGGACTGATGGCATTGACGCGAGCGCCGAATTGATAGCCCCATTCAACTGCGAGCGTTCGCGTCAAGTTCAAGACGCCTGCTTTCGCTGCCGCACTCGGTGCGACACCAGGTCCTGCCTGCCATGCATATGAGGCGACCATATTAATGATGGAGCCGCCACGGATTTCATCTGCTTCCCAATGTTTCCCGAGAACATGGGTGCAGTTGAATGTCCCGTTCAAGACGATGTCGATGACACTTGCCCAACCATTAGGAGATAAATCAAGGGTCGGACACACAAAATTCCCGGCAGCATTGTTGACGAGTGCGTGTACAGGTCCATAAGCGGATACGATGTCAGCCAGTGCTTTCGCGCATCCTTCATAGTCACGAACGTCATGTTGCACACTCATCGCCTGACCCGCGTCGATTGAATTCAATTCGTTCATCGCTTCTAGTAGTCGTTCCTCGTTTCGACCGCTGATAGCGACGTTCCATCCTTCCTGTTTAAATTTTAATGCCATCGCTTTCCCCATGCCGGACGATCCCCCGGTAATCCAAATCGTTTTCATCTTAATTCCCCCTCAGAAATGAATGGTCGTTCATTTATAGTATTCGTCTTGCGATGCGAAAATCCTCTAATAAGATATTGATTCATGTTGAATCATTTCTTCGTCCTGAAACGTATACAGACGTCAAGCAGCCCGACTCGTATAAGCCGGGCTGCTTTTCATTGAATTTTTTTCAAGTACTTCAAACCGAGTTCACGGTCAATCGTGTACATTGTACCAGCAACTTTCTCGCCCCAGTATGGATCGGATGCATAGAAGATATTGATGCCTTCCTGCTTGTTCCCGGGATAATCGCCACGAGCGTACGGCCCTGTGACATATTTAGTCGCAAACAATTCAGCAGCAGCTTGTACGCTGGCGTCAATTGTTTTAAAGGATGTCGCATTCCCGCTCGGGTCGTCATCTGTCGCGCGGAACCCAAATAGGTTCCGCTTGTCTCGAGCGATATCGGACGTTCCAAATCGGGACTCATGCCCGGCAACCGCCAGCAGGAATAAGGCATTGATGTTATACGTATCTTCTGCCCGTTTAAAGGACTTGCCTTCCCCAGCGAGTGGTGAATCGATGGATTTTAAATATTGATCAAACTCGTCAGCCGAATATGGGGATGACGTGCGAATCGATGCAAATTGATAAGGAGAATCGAAGACGTCTTGGACACGTTCTGTGTAAAAACGGTCATCCGAGTTTTTTTCTGTCGGACCTACAAGGAACGTACCGGCGAGATTGGCGTTCGCTTCCACCGTATGGTAGACGTCACCTTCTCGAATCTCGTAAAATCCACGTCTCTTCACAACTGCTTCAGGAAATAACGCCATTTGATCCGGTTTGACATACACATCCGCCCCGGAGATACGTACTTTAAGATGATCGTCTCCGCGTTCAATTAGTTGAAGTCTCGTGCCACCAGCGACATAGGATTGTCGTGTTTTAAATGATGCATCTTTATATAAGTTTGTGATAGCATCACTCGGAGTGACGACGACTCCGGTACCTGTAAAATCGAGTACTTCTCCAGAGGGGGAGAACAATGTCCGGTTCTTACCGGCCGTCATGTATCGTTTTGCTTCTGCGAGAGATTCGAACGACCTCGTGACACGGTCGCCATTCGTCACCGTTTCGACGGTATAGGTGTCTTCACGGGAAGATTGAATCCATAAAAAGGCTGCGATGGCGAGACTAAGTGTCGCAATCATCGGCCAAACCTTAAGTCTTTTCTTTCGTTTCAATCAAATCACTTCCAAACTTTTGAATTGCCAAACGAGTTGATTTAGTCAACAATTTGATGGAGAAGGGGGAAATTAGTATGAAAATTGGAACGCGGACGTTAAAGACCGCGGTCGCAGCAGGTATCGCGATGCTCATTTCCGAAACAATTCATCTCGATTATTTTGTATTTGCAGCCATTATCGCCATTTTAAGTATTCAAGAGACGCGTAAAAAATCGATTCGCGCCTCCTATGAACGAGTCATGGCAAGTCTTCTCGCCATCGGAATGGGTGCGGCGATGTTCACGCTACTCGGCTATTCACCGGTGACGCTCACACTTTATTTTGTCATTTTCATTCCACTCGTACAACAATTGAAACTGCAAGATGGGCTCATTACAAGTGTCGTCATCTTGACCCACCTCTACACCGAAGCACAGTTTTCACTCGAGTTATTTATCAATGAGCTATTGCTCATTGCAATCGGTGTCGGTGTCGGGCTCGTCGTCAACATGTATATGCCGACGCTTGACCGTGAGATTGAACGGATTAAAGAGAATATCGACCGTTCGCTTGCTGTTCTGTTTTATGACGTGGCGGCATGTGTCGAGACGGGCGTCTATAACAATCACTCGATGATGCTCATCAAGACGCGGGACTATCTGAAAGAGGGGAAAGATTTGGCTCTTCGCCGTATGGGGAACTCAATCGGAAAGCGAAACGAGGACATGGACTATCTATATTTCCGAATGCGTGAACGACAGTATGATATTCTCAAACGAGTCGCTGATAACGCCAGAGAAATCACGATGGTCGTCAATGAAGCGAAACCGGTCGCGACGTTTTTACGTCGAGTCGGGGACCATGTGAACGAGCAGGCCGATGCCTCTGTCTTTTTACAGGAGCTAGAAGAGATGATTGAGCATTATCGAAAAAACGTACCTCTCCCCACGACGCGTGAGGAATTCGAGGTACGCTCATCCTTATTAAATATTTTATCAGATGTAAAAAGTTACTTGATCTTGAAAGAGCGATACATCTTGCTCTTAAAAGAACATGGTCATGCTCGAGAGAAACGTGCTGATTAAAAAGATTGAGACGATGACGACGACGCCGATTTGAATGATGCGTTGTCGTCTTTTCTGTTTTTTCTTCATGGTCTGCCTCCATATACGTGTTTGCCATCATTGTACAGAATGGAAAAGATTCGTGCAATCCAGGGGAGTTTGATATAATGGTCAAGAAATGTTTGGATGGAGGGATGTTGTTTATGGTAAACGAGACACGCGTGCTCGACACATTTTTAGGATTGGTCGGCATCGATTCAGAAACGAAGGAAGAAGCGGTCATCTGTGAACATTTGAAAGGTGTATTCACAGAGCTTGGCTGCGACGTCTACGAGGACGACGCATCAACGAAGACGGCACACTCTGGTAACAACTTGATCATCACGTTGCCTGCAACGAAAGAAAATGTTGATCCGATTTACTTTACGGCTCACATGGATACGGTCACTCCAGGTAAAGGAATCAAGACGAGCATCAAAGACGGATATGTCGTCACGGATGGTACGACGATTCTCGGAGCAGACGACAAGACCGGCCTCACTGCGATGATCGAACTCGTGCGTGTATTGAAAGAAAAACAAATTCCACATGGTCAAATCCAGTTCGTGATCACGGTCGGGGAAGAATCAGGTCTCGTCGGTGCGAAAGTATTGGATTTATCGAAAATCGATGCGAAGTTCGGTTTTGCCCTTGATTCGGATGGACCAGTTGGAGACATCATTGTCGCCGCTCCGACTCAAGCAAAAGTGAACGCGAAGATTTACGGGAAGACGGCTCATGCTGGTGTCGCACCTGAAAAAGGAATCTCGGCGATTCAAATCGCAGCGAAAGCCATCGCGAAGATGCCGCTCGGTCGTATCGATGAAGAGACGACAGCCAACATCGGACGTTTCGAAGGGGGCCGCGCGACAAACATCGTGTGTGACTATGTCGAAGTTCTTGCTGAGGCCCGTTCCCTCATCCATGAGAAGATGGAGAAACAGGCGGAAACGATGAAACAAGCGTACATCGAGGTCGCTGAGTCGTTCGGTGGTCGTGCCGAAGTGGACATCGACATCATGTATCCTGGATTCAAGTTTGAGGAAGGGGACGAAGTCGTTGAGGTGGCGAAACGTGCGGCTCAGACAATCGGACGTCCGACTCGAATCTTACACTCAGGGGGCGGTTCGGATGCGAACGTCATCGCCGGTGGGGGAATCCCGACAGTCAACTTGGCGGTCGGCTATGAAGAGATTCATACGACGAACGAACGGATGCCACTTGAAGAGTTGTATAAACTCGTCGAATATGTCGTGACAATCGTTGAAGAAGTCGCATCACCTAAGCAATAAAAAAGAGCCGACCATTCGTCGGCTCTTCGTATGTGTTCGTACTCGTTATGCTGCGAACTCCAGTGATTCTAAAATCAACTCGTCTGTGCAATGAAGTTCGATCGCTATGTCGTGAATGCGGATAGAGGTGCCTTGTTCCTGTTGGTGCAAGCGATTCATCAAAGCTGCGCGTTCTCGAATCGTCTCATAAATCGATTCGGGTTGTTCTGCCTTGGTCATCACAAATCACATCCTTTTCAGCGATTACGTCAAGTATAGCATGGAACGGCTTGAAGAAAGGAATTAAATATTTATGAAGTTACAGTTTTTAGGAACTGGGTCGGGGATGCCTTCGAAACAGCGCAACGTATCGGGGCTAGCTCTCGATTTATCGAACGTGACCTGGCTGATTGATTGTGGCGAGGGCACGCAACACCAAATGCTCTATACGAAAATCAAACCGAGAAAAGTGACAGCGGTATGGGTGACGCATCTTCATGGTGACCATGTATTCGGATTGCCTGGATTCTTATCGACTCGTTCGGCACTCGATGGAACCGCCCCCTTGACCGTCTATGGACCAAAAGGATTGAAAAAATGGCTTGAAGCTACTTTGCGTGTCACAGGCTCACATCTAGGATACGAGCTGACCGTGATCGAGTACTCGGACGGGGACACATTCATACAAGACGACCATCTCGTCACTGTGCGAAAATTAGAGCATCGGTTCCCTTCATTCGGTTTCCGAATCGATGGTCCAGAAAAACCGGGCATGCTACGCGTCGATCTTGTAAGAGAACTCGGTATTCCAAGTGGACCGATTTATCGAACCATCAAAGAATCAGACCGATTTGAATTTGAAGGAAAATGGTATGACTCTAAAGAATACGTCACTGAACCGATTCCGGGAAAAATCGTAGCGATTTTAGGAGATACAATCCCGTGTGAGAACGCGCAGAAGTTGGCGGATGGAGCAGACCTCCTCGTTCACGAGGCGACGTTTATGGAGGCGGAACAAGCGCTCGCTCGGAAGTATGGTCACTCGACGACACGTGAAGCGACCGCTCTAGCGAATGCGTGCGCCGTCGGCAAGCTGATTGTGACACACATCTCAGCACGCTATGTCGGACGAGAGGAAGAATTTGTTCAAGAAGTTGTGTCGGATTTTCCATCGAGTCTCGTTGCGACGGACTTTTTAGAATATACAGTGGGGGAGTGATGTGACCATTCAACTCTATGTATGGGCAGCCTTTTTAGTAATCAGCGTTCTATTAGGGATTCGATTGAATCAATTAAAAGAGTCGGAAGCGAACTTTTTTCCAAAGTTCTTATTTTATTCACTGCTTGGAATCGTGTCTTTCCCCATCGGCGGTTTTCACATTCCGATTGGCTTTCTATTGTCTTTTTTGTTCTTTCCGAAACAGAACAGCCGGTATAAATGGTATGGGGCACTGTTAGGGTTCTTCTTTTTTCTTGTCTTGCTTTTTGTCCCGTTATTCGATCAATCCGGGTTTCGTTCCGAATCGCAACAAATCGGCGCCGTTTCGGTCACGGATGAATCGTTTGATGACATGACCGAAAAATTGTTACAACGAATCAATAGTGAATCGATTAAATTAGATCGTGGGAAACTACAGATCGACCGAGAAGGGAACGTTCAATCCATTGAGTACTTACTCATGGTGGAACGAGCCGAATCGTTCCAACAGATCCGTGTAACATACGGCTCAGGACAACTTTCGTATGAACAAGTCGATGAACTGCGTAAAGAATCTGGACAGGCCTTTTTTGAAAAGCTTGTCGAATTCGACCACATGCTGTCGACGTTACGAGGTCCTTCGTGGGAGGAGTATACTGACGTCGTTTCTGCCCCAGTGTTACAACTTTCCTATGATGGACTGTATGACATGTATACGTTCGAAAACGAATCGATGCTCATGATCAATCGGGACAATGAACTGGTCAAGTTCTGGCTCCAGCGCGAACCGGTCCTCGCAAACAGCATCCAACTCGTCGGACTGACACGGGAAGGACGGAGTTCAGGCGAACGTTTTGCGATACTATATAATTATTCGATACATCAACGAGAGGATTTGACAGAATGATCAAACCGTATTTGAGTATTTCACTATTAACGACCGCACTTCTTGTCGGATGTGGCGGAGAAGAAACACAACAAGAGACCTGCGATGTAACTCCAACCATTTCCGTATACAATGCGGCGACGGAAGAGACGCTCTATCAAGAGAAGAGCGTCTGTTTGGAAGAGGATGCGACCGTGCTCGACGCATTGAAAGCGACAGGGCTTGACCTCGAAGTGACAGGAAGCGGAGACATGTCGTACGTGACGGCAATCGAAGGCATCGAAGAAAAATCTGAAGGACAATCGTCAGGCTGGGTATTTGCTTTTAATGGCGCGCCCGGAGATGAAGGGGCCGGTGCTAAAGAAGTAGAATCGACGGATGTCATTCAGTGGCGGTTTGAAGAAGATGCGATTGCTTTCTTCGAATGAGGCAGATTGGGAGCGGCGACATCCTGTCACGCTCCTTTTCTTTCTATTTAGTCATCTATTCATTCTGACGTATATCCATGATGTCACAGTATTTGTCATCGGCCTTGTCCTTTTGCTCATGCTTGAACGTCGGTTTCCATGGACCATGCTCATCGTATTGATTGCGTTTGCTGTTGTCTCGGTCTTCCCTGCATTGTTCGGATGGGAGTTATCGCTCACTTACATATGGCGTCAGCTATTGAAGTTAGCTACTTTCTTACTTGGCATGCTGTGGATTTCTCGGATTGTTCGATTGGAACGATTGCTCCCACTTCTCTATAAATGGCCCCGTTCAACTTCCCTCTTGTACGGGGCGTGGGCACTTATTCCTTCGATGGAACGAGCGGTACGTCAGTCGCTCAGAAGTCACCCGAAAGGAGCCTGGCAAGAAGCAATCGAGATTGGCATTAATAGCCAAAGGCATGAGCCACGATTTGCGGTCGAGCCGATGCGTCGCTTCCGATTTGAGGATGTTCTCCAACTCTTTATGATTGGCTTGATTGGCTACGTATCACTCGAGTGGACCATCATCCCATGGCTCATCTATCCATACGTCACAAAAGGAGGTGTTCGTGATGCAATGGCTTTCTACCGTTGACGGGTCGCTCGAGGCATATATCGAGCGGTATCGTCCTCGAGTCATCAGAATGAATCAACCATTCTCAGGAAAAGTTGGTCATTTATTATCCCGTGTTGATTCGCTTCGGGGGGCGGAACTCGCCTCACTCTTACAAATCGATGCCCTGTATCCAAAAGCGTTTGACGCCTGTTCAAGCGGTGAGCAACAGATTGTACAAGTCGCTTATGCTCTATTAGATCAGCCCGAAGCAATTGTACTTATCGAACCGTTCCGCTACCTCGATCAATTCCGTAGAGAACATCTAGAGATGCTACTTCGTCGTACTTCCGGTCTCGGTGTTCGGATTGGTTATACGGAACGGGCGCAAGAATCGTCTGAAGACATGAAAATCACTTTCCGACAATCGGAGACGATACCAAGAATTGAAGCGACCGATGTATCCTATCGTCATCCGCTTCAGGCGACTTATGCCATTGAAGAAGTGACGGTCCAAATGAATGAACCGGGCCTCACCGTCTGTATTGGGACGAACGGAAGTGGAAAATCGACGTTGCTCGAACTTTTAGCAAGGAGCAGACGCCCTCTTCGTGGACGGGTGAAGCGGGGGGAGCGAGCTGCTTATCTTCCTGCCGAAACGGAATACGGTCCGTTTCCGCAAGAATCGAACCGGAGGATCGCTCAACTACAAGCCGTCCTGAACGACTCGGCAAGCGTCCTTTTGCTCGATGAACCGACGGTGGATTTAACGAATGGGGAACGTACGGCGTTCCTTGAAGCGCTCTTGAAAAAGTCCGAATCAGCACGTGTGCTTTGTGCGACACATGATTTGGCGTTAGTCGACCAAGCGACGGACGTGATTTACCTTGCGAGTGGTCGCGTGGTCTTTCAAGGAGAACGGTCACTCTTTCAAGAACGGAGTACGCTATGGTCACATACGTCCTCGCCATTCTGATTGCCATCCTGGTCCTGTATCGATTTGAGAAATCCGATCTCCCGGTTCAACCGCTCGTGCAGCTCTTGGCACTCGCAGTCATCGGTCGCTGGCTTTTCATGACGATTCCGAACGTACAACCGACGACAGCCATTTTGATGCTGACGGCACTATGTATTGGATTGAATGCTGCGGCGGTCCTTGCGCTCTTCGTACCCATCTTGTCAGGTCTGTTGCTCGGGATCGGACCGTTCGTCTTCTATCAATTTTTAGGCTGGCTCCTTATCGTAACGCTCGTCAGCAGTTTTAGACCGTTATGGATGAAGTCGAACATCCTTTTTCTTCTGTTTGGTTTTTTGTCCGGATTTATATATGGATGGACGACCAATCTAGCGTTCTTCGAAGTGATTGGAGCTGATTTTTGGAAGCTACTTCTACTCAGCGTCCCGTTTGACTTGGCACATGGGCTATCGAACGTCGTTTTCCTCTTTTTAATCCGTCCCTTGTTCGAGCGCATATTCCTTCGTCAGCTCGGGTAAACATACAATAGTCATATCATTTTGAGTGAGGTGAACGACGGATGGGTGCATATATCAATCTCACAGAAGTCGGCATGTTTCTACTCGTAGGACTATTGTTTATCTTGTTAAACCTGATTCTATTGGCAAAACGTTACACGAGAGCCCGTTTTGCCATGATCAGCATCCTTGCGGCGAGCGTGTGGCCAGCACTCATGATTGTGCTTTCCGTGGAACAACTGAGCATCATGGACCAGCTCACGTCAGGAGACCTGACGCTCGATGCCGTCATGGCGTGGGGAGTCGTCATCGCTACAGCGCTGATGACTATGATTCCGGCAGGTGTATTTCTACACCGGCTTGTGAACGTCTCTCGCTTACACTCTGAACCATAAAAGGAGCGACCCGATGCGGTCGCTCCTTTTTCATGTAGTCGATTCAGCAGGTGTTCCATCAGCCGGTTTTTGGACGCGACGTAATACTTCGAGACTGAGAGCTCGTGGCATCAATTTGGCGACCCCGACCAATAACTGATTAGAGAGTCCAGGGATGACCACACGCTTGTTATTCATCACCCCTTTGTATCCGAAGAAGGCGACGAGATGAGATGGCATTTTCGAGAATGACAATTCACTCCCGGCACGATTAAAGAAGTTCGTATCCGTCGGGCCAGGGCATAACACACTCACATGCACGCCACTACCTTTCACCTCGGCATGAATCGCTTCAGTGAATGAGAGGACATAGGCTTTCGTCGCGTAATAGACGGCCATATATGGACCAGGTTGGAAGGCAGCGACAGATGCAACGTTCAACACATATCCGTGGTCACGTTCGAGCATGCCAGGCAAATAGGCTTTCGTCAGTTCGGTCAACGTATTGACGTTCAATCGGACCTCGTCGGCTTCCGTCTCAGCATCAAGGTCGGCGAACGCGCCGGACGTGCCAAACCCGGCATTGTTAATTAAAAAGTCGACAGTGAGGCCAGCTTCGGCAATCATCGTCGTCAATCGGACTGCTGCGCCATGTTTTGCCAAATCTAGAGCAAAGACATGTACGTTGATACGATAACGTGTCTCAAGTACTTTTTTTAGTTCATGCAATCGTGGTTCGTTCCGAGATACTAAAATACAGTCGTAGCCGT
The DNA here is from genome assembly GCF_025842465.1 of Exiguobacterium sp. N5. GTDB lineage: Bacteria > Bacillota > Bacilli > Exiguobacteriales > Exiguobacteriaceae > Exiguobacterium > Exiguobacterium profundum. Next base: position 984,235 of record NZ_JAPAEP010000001.1, on the reverse strand, counting down.
CGCGAGCGGCGAGTACGGCCAAGTCTAGACCGATGCCCATCGAGGCGCCGGTGATTAAAGCTGTCTTTGACAACATGATCCACTCCTTTGATGAAAAGTCATACATTGTTACTGAATTCTTCACGAGTTGTTAAAATCCTGCTCCGTTCGCACATTGAAACATATGCTAAAGTATAGCAAGAAAATGTGATTAGACTCACAAAGTAGGGAGTAGAACAAATATGATGATTCAGCTCGTCACTACGGCGCAAAGCGTTGATCAGGCAGAAGCGTTAATCAAAGCCGGCGCGGACCGACTATATATCGGAAATTCAAGGTTTGGGTTGAGACAAAAAGGTGACTGGACGATCGATGCTGTGAGAGAAGTCACACAACTTGCCCATCGGTATGGGAAAGAAGTGACGGTAGCCGTCAACAACCTGATGCACAATGACCACATTGAAGAGTTAAAAGATTATTTGCAAACGCTGAAAACGATAGGAGTCGATGATGTCACCGCTGGAGACCCCGGCGCCATTCGCTTGATTCGACAGGCCAAGATTCCGTATTGGTATGATGCCCAAACGCTCGTCACATCCGCCAAACAGATCCAATTTTGGGGGAAACGCGAAGCGATTGGAGCGGTCGTCGCCCGCGAAGTGACAATCGAAGAACTCGTCTTGATCCAGCAGCAAATCGGACTTCCTGTTGAAGTACAAGTATATGGTCCGACATGCATCCATCACTCTAAACGCCCACTCGTGACGAATTACTTTAACGAACTCGGAAGACCGGTTGAAGAAGCAAAACAACGCGAATTTTATATGAGCGAACCGGCAGATACGACCAGTCGTTATCCCATCTATGAGGACGAGAACGGCACCCATATTTTCTCTGAGGATTTGACGCTCATGGGTCAGCTTCCGACGTTAGTCAAAAATGGACTTCACACGTGGAAGCTAGACGGATGGCACGCCGGGGACCAGTTTGTTGAAATCGTTCAGTTGTTTACTTATGCCCGGACGAATTTGTTGAACGGTCGATTTGATCGTGTAGAGATGGAACATCGTCTTCACGAGCTTCAACCGGAAACGTTCCGTCTCGGTACGGGACTGTGGTTACGAAAACCAGAAGAGATTAAGTGAGGGATCAAGATGAAACGACGTCCAGAATTATTAGCGCCAGCAGGAAACTTAGAGAAATTAAAGATGGCCATCCATTATGGTGCCGATGCGGTCTATATCGGCGGACAGCAGTTCGGGTTACGTTCACGTGCCGGTAATTTCAGTTATGACGAGATGCGTGAAGGGGTAGCCTTCGCACATGCGTACGGCGCGAAAGTATACGTCGCTGCGAACATGGTGACGCATGAAGGCGATATCGAGGGGGCAGGTGACTTCTTCCGAACACTTCGAGATATCGGAATCGATGCAGTCATCGTCTCGGATCCAGCGATGATTGAAACTTGTCTTACGGAAGCAGAAGGGTTGCCCGTCCATTTGTCGACCCAAGCTTCGGCGACAAACTACGAGACCCTTCGTTTCTGGAAGGAAGAAGGACTCGAACGAATCGTCTTGGCTCGTGAGGTATCGATGGATGAAATCATTAAAATGAAACAGGAAGTCGATGTCGAAATTGAGACGTTCGTCCATGGGGCGATGTGTATCTCGTATTCCGGTCGATGCACGTTATCAAATCACATGACATTACGAGATGCCAACCGTGGGGGATGTGCCCAATCATGCCGCTGGAAATATGGTTTCTTTGAAGAAGGTGATCTTCTAACAGAAGAGATGGAAGCGCGTGACGAAGAGCCGTTCTCGATGAGTTCAGTTGATTTATCGATGGTCCGCCACATACCTGACTTGGTGGAGGCGGGAGTGGATAGTTTGAAGATTGAGGGACGAATGAAATCGATTCATTACGTCGCGACCGTGTGTAACGTCTATCGTCAAGTGATTGATGCGTACTGTGAAGATCCAGAGCATTTCGTCTTCGACCCGGCATGGGAAGAGGAAATTTGGAAAGCGGCCCAACGTGAACTCGCGACGGGGTTCTATTACGGGATCCCTTCTGAGAAAGAGCAATTGTTCGGGAAACCTCGTTCGATTCCGCAATTTGCGTTTGCCGCTCGTGTCATCTCATACGACCCTGTGACGGGTATGGCAACGCTTGAGCAGCGGAATCACTTTTCAATCGGTGAAGAGGTTGAATTTTTCGGACCCGGATTTGTTCGTTTTTCACAAGTCATTGAAACGATGGAAGATGTGGACGGACACCTCCTCGAGTCTGCTAACCAAGCGATGATGACGATTCGTGTCAAAGTGGATCAACCGGTCGCGACCGATTACATTATGCGTAAGCGAAAAGGTGTGCGTGCTCGTGCGCTCGTTTGACACATCCACCGAGCCAACATAGTCGCTCGTTCCGTCCAATCCTGCTACCCTAAGAAGTAGAGACGGAGGGATGGAAGAATGAACCAAAATACGGAGCAATTACGGACTGAGCCCATTGGCAGACTCCTCTTCAAGTTATCGCTTCCGGCGATGATTGGGATGCTCGTGACGGCGCTCTATAATATCATTGATACGATTTTTGTCGCCCGGGGGATTGGTGCGTCGGCAGTCGCGGCCATCGGGATTGCGTTCCCGATTCAGATGATTTTAATGGCGGTGTCGAGTGCCGTGGGACTGGGTGGTGCGTCCATCAGTTCGAGGAAGCTCGGACGCGGTGATGATGCCGGTGCAGCCGTTACATTCTTGAACGTACTTGTCCTCGTCGGTCTGTTTGCGGCACTTGCGGTCAGTTCCGCTTTCTTTATGTTAGATGACATTTTAAAAGTGTTCGGTGCGACGACCGAGATCATGGATCTCAGCCGACAGTACTTATCAGTTGTATTAATCAGTTCACCATTCTTCATGTTCACACTCGCTTCGAGTGCGATGGTTCGTGCTGAAGGGCAGGCACCTTATCAAATGAAGGTCATGCTGACGACCGTCCTCGTCAACCTCGTGACGACCCCGCTCTTCATCTTCACGTTCGACTGGGGCATGTATGGGGCAGCGTCTTCGACGGCACTCGCCCAAGTCATCGGTTCCGTATTGATGCTGCGATTCTTCTTCGCCCGAAAACCAAAAACGGAACTGCGCTTCAAGTGGCGTCAGTTCCGGATTCGATTCGATGAGATGAAAGAAATCATGGCAATCGGTTCGTCTTCGTTCATCATGATGGTGTCCCAATCCATTTTATTCGTTGGTGTCAACGTGATGCTCGGTACGTACGGCGGGACCGAAGAATTGGCCATTTTCGCCATTATCAACAAGTTCATGGCGCTCGTCGGTATGCCGATCATGGGAATCGTCCAAGGGATGCAACCAATCGTAGGATATAATTACGGCGCAGAGCGATTCGACCGAATGCGTGAAACCATTTGGACGGCGATGCGTGCCGGGATTGCGATTGCAGTCATCATTTGGTTGATTCTACAGCTTTTCCCGCAAACGCTCATGGGCTGGTTCTCGACGGATGAGGCGCTCATTGCTGGAGGTGTGACGGCGATTCACATTCTGTTCGCCGTTTCTTTCCTTCCGAGTGTGCAGATGCTCGTCAATGGAATCTATCAGTCCCTCGGGAAAGCGCGAGTCGCCATGTTCTTGTCCCTGTCACGTCAGACGCTTTACACGATACCGCTCGTCTTCATTCTCCCATCGTTCCTCGGGGTGTTCGGCGTCTGGTTGGCATTCCCAATCGCTGATGCGATGACATTTTTGACGGCAGTCGCCCTGGCATTCTGGGACCGTAAATTATTGTTCCGTCCTTCAGAAGAAGATAAAGAAGCACATGATGTAAATCCGAAAGCGACAAACTTATAATCAAACGTCCGCTCGTGTCGAGCGGGCGTCTTCTTTTAGGAACAAGTATATCCCGCCGAGGAGGACGATCGCACCGACCCATTGGAACGGTCCGAGTCGCTCTCCGAAGAAGGCGTATCCAAACAGCATTCCCCACAATGCTTCTCCAAGAATCGTGATACTGACGACGGTCGCACTGACACGGGCAAGCGCATAGTTGAAGAGGTTGTGCCCGAGGATTGTCGGGAAGAAAGCGAGCGCGAGGAAGTACCACCAGTTGATGGATTCAAAGGCAGTGAATGTCGTGCCGCGAACGAGCAACATGAAGCAAAGCACGACCGTCGCAACGAGATATACGCTAAAAGAATATGTATTCGTGTTCATCGAAGCTCGTACATGCTGTCCAACGAGCCAATACCCTGCAATCAATAGGGCGGCAATCAAGGCGAGTAGGTCTCCGAAGAGGGCTTCACGGCCGAGTTGAACGTCCCCTGCAGCAACGAGCATGCCCCCAAGGACAGCGACGAGCGCGAAGGCAAGTCCTTTTCGAGTCGGATTCTTTTTAAAGATGAGTGCATTCCCGATCAACACAAAAATTGGACTCGACGTGACAAATAGTGTGGAGCTGGCAACCGTCGTGTAATCGAGTGACAAAAACCAAAGCCAAAAGTGAAACGCCAGTAACGTTCCGCTAAGGAGTAGAGCGTAGCGAGTCATGAGGCGCGTGGTGATGAGTGATTTGAAATCGACAAACGGTAACAACATGAGACACGTGAACAGCATACGGTAAAATGCGGCAGTCTCGGCAGGTGCCGACGTCCATTTGACGAAGAGGACACTCGTCGATAAGAAAAAGACAGCAGCGAACAAGATGAGATAAGACATGGCGACACTCCTTCACAGTTGTACTTCTCTGTTAATAATATCGGAAAACAGCCACGAGGCAAGACACGATTCAAAAATAGCAAACAAATGCTCCCCTCTCGATGTGTCCATCTTTGACTTGATATAGTAAAATACATAGTAGAAGCTAGCTAATCATGTACGTCTTGCCATTATGTAGGAGGCAAAGTAAGGAGTTCTTATGAGACTAATCATTGCGGAAAAGCCATCACAAGCTCAAAAGTTGGCTGCTCCCTACCCATCAAAAAAGCGAAAAGACGAGATTGAAATCTCACCTTGTCCCCGTTTCCCGGAAGGGGCGATTGTTGTATGGGCGGTCGGTCACCTTTGTGAACTTCAAGAACCGTCGCACTATCGACCAGAATGGAAGTCGTGGAAGTACGATTCACTTCCGATTGTCCCAGAACGATTTGATTATCGTATTTCAAAAGGGAAGTCGAAACCGTTCTATGCCATCAAAAAATGGCTCCATGATCGCTCGATTACTGATGTCATCATCGCATCGGATGCCGAAAGGGAAGGGGAAGCAATCGTTCGTCTGATCCTCCGACTCGCAGGTAACAAAAAACCGCTTGCTCGACTATGGATCTCGAGTTTGACGGAGCAAGCAGTCGATCGTGGATTCTCGCAACTGTTGCCAGGTGAACAGACGATTCCATACTACCATGAGGCGATGAGCCGCGCCTGTGCGGACTGGCTCGTTGGGATGAATGCGTCTCGTGCCTATACGACGTTGTTGAAGACGATTGGGATAGAAGACGTATTCTCGCTCGGTCGTGTGCAAACCCCGACTCTTGCCTTAATCGTCAATCGCGAACGAGAAATCAAACAATTCGTGCCAGAACCATACTTCGAAGTCGAGGCGACACTTGCAAAAGGTCGAGGCACGTTCAAAGCGAAGTACACGTTTGGAAAGACAACAAAGCTCAAAACGCGTGAGGAAGCTGATGCGGTCGTCAAACGCGCATCTGGAACTGCGATTGTGAAGACAATCGACAAAGAAGAAAAAATTGAGCAACCGCCATTTTGGTTCAGTCTATCCGGATTACAAGCGGAGGCAGGGAAACGCTTCGGATTCGGAGCGAAAAAGACACTTGATATCGCTCAAAAGTTATATACGAAAGGGTGGATTAGTTACCCTCGGACCGATTCGGGATTTGTCACACCAGATGAGGCAACGCTATTTCCACAGACAAAGGCAAGACTGCTAAAGTCCGAAGCCTATGCCGGACTTCGTGACCTTTTGACTGAGGACCCGTCGAAAAATCGACGCTATGTCAATGCCAAGAAAGTCAGTGACCACTACGCAATTATCCCGACGGAGGCATGTGGTGACATCACTCGACTCGGTGGGGATGATGCGAAACTGTATGATTTGATCAATCGACGCTTCCTTGCGGCCTTTGCACCCGCAGCGATGCTCGAGAAGACAACGGTTGATTTGATTGATGGAAGCGACTTGTATCGAGCAAAAGGAACCGTCGTTGTGAGTCCTGGCTATCGACAAGTCGTTGAGATGAAATCAAAAGATGTCGAGCTTCCTGCGATGATGGTCGGTGAAGAATTAAAAGAGAAGAAAGTTGAAGTGTTGTCGAAACAGACAGAGCCACCGAAGCGATATACGGAGGGCGCGCTCATTATGGCGATGAAAGTCGCCGGGAAACAACTCGATGACGAAGAGCTGATTCATATCATGAAAGAAGTAGAGGGTCTTGGGACTGAGGCTACACGTGCCAACATCATCGATGGATTGAAGAAGCGAGGCTATGTCCAACTTCAGAAAAAAGAGCTTGTTCCAACAGACAAGGGTCGCCTGTTGATTGATGTCCTCGGAGATAGTATTTTGGCATCACCCGCCATGACGGCGAAATGGGAGAAGCGACTCCATGAGATCGGTCAAGCATCGGCATCCGCTGCCGAATTCATTGAACAAGCGAAGAAGATGTCCGTTCATTTGGTCGAAGAAGCGAAATCGCGAGTAGAGGCGGCTAATCCAGAGGGCTATACGATTGAGGCGAAACGTTATGGCAAGAAAGGAACGACTCGACCGAAGGCATCATTTGGTGTCTGTCCGAATTGTGGGAAAGGGCTTGTCGAACATCCAAAGTTCATCGGGTGCAGCGGTTATCGGGAAGGATGTCGCTTCACCGTCTCCAAACAAGTGCTTGGCGTCGGACTCGTCAAAGATGAGTTGAAGCAAATGATCAATGGCGGGCAGTCGAACGTCCATACGTTTAAAAAGGGAGACAAGACATTCAATGCCTCATTGTATTTAGAAAAAGGTATACTTCGATTTGAATTCAAATAAAAAAGGGTCGCGCATTAGAGCGGCCCTTCTGTCTGGTCAGTCTTTTCTCTCTTCTTGTCATCTTCAATGCGACGATTGATTTCGTCATAGTCGAGCACGATGTCGTCTTTATTGTCTTTATAGGCGTATCCTTTTTGGATGACGACGATGGATGCGATGAGGACGAGTAAAATAATTAAACCGCTTACGGCGAATATCCAGGCCATATGAACCCCTCACTTTCTCTCTTCAGTATGCCAAACAGTGGACAGGTTCTTCAACTAGAATGAATAGACGGTTATGTCGTGTGCGAGTGAAAAGATATGGTACAATACGATATAGATTACTACGTAGAGAAGGAAGGGATAGTCATGGCGATTTTGATTGTGGATGATGAACCGGTCAATACGCTCGTACTTGAGCAACTGCTTCACCAGCACGACTATGAGACGGTATCGGTCTCGAGTGGGGAAGAAGCGCTCGATTTACTGATGGCCCCACAAGCCGCATCGCTGTATGATCTCGTCCTGTTGGATGTCGAAATGCCTGGGATTTCAGGAATCGAGACGTGCAAACGGATTCGGCAGATGGCTGACTTTGAAGAGTTGCCGGTCATCATGGTTTCCGGACGAACGGAAGAGAAGCAGATTGCCGAGGGACTCGATGCGGAGGCGTCAGATTACACGACCAAACCAATCAAAATAACAGAATTACTCGCACGAATCCGTTCTGCCCTCCGTTATAAGGCGGCTGTTGATGAACGGAAAATTTATGAGGCCCGTCTACAGTATGATTTGGACCTTGCCCAAAAGATTCAACAGAGTGCGCTTACGCCACCAATCAGTAATGAAGAGATTGATGTTCGTGCGCTCTATCTGCCTTCTAAAAAACTAGCCGGAGACATGTACGCGTGGTTTCAGGTCGCACCGGACCGATACGGGGTCATCATCTTTGATGTCATGGGACATGGGGTCTCATCGGCGCTCATCACGATGGGAATCCGTTCAATCCTACCGGGGCTTGTCGGGAACGTGCAATATCCGGTAGACGTCATGACGGAGTTGAACCGTCAGATGACGTTCCTCTTCTCGGGTGACGATATGCACAGCTACTTCACGGCGGTCTATTGCTACATCGACACGACAAAACGTCGAATCGAATATGTGAATGCGGGTCATCCGCCTGTCATCGTGACGTCAGAAGAAGGAAACTGTCGTCTTGAGACGACAGGGGTACCAGTCGGTATGTTCGAGGAACCGAATTATGAATCCAAAGAGATTGACATCACACCGAATATGACGCTTCATATGTATACGGATGGACTCATGGAGTGTTACAGCAAAGATATCGATGATGGGATTCGATGGCTAGAAAAGGACGTTTCCACATATGGTCTTGACTATAGTCGTCACGTCGCTGAACAGCTTGTGCCAAAGATTGAAATTGAAGACGACCTATGTCTCGTCACGGTCAAAATCACATGAAAAGAGCCTGACGCAACGTGCGTCAGGCTCTTTTTTGCTAGAAATATCGCTTTCGCCAAAGGATATAGAAGGCGAGACCGGAAAATCCAATCATCATCGTGATGGCCATGATGAATCCGAACGGTTGTCCTTCCCATGGAACTTGAACGTTCATCCCAAAAATTCCAGATATCATTGTCGGGATGCTGAGGACAATCGTGATGGATGCCAAGAATTTCATGACGAAGTTAACATTGTTCGAAATGATGGATCCGAATGCCTCCATCTTGATGCTGATGATGTCGTTATAAATCGATGCCATTTCCATCGCTTGTCGGTGTTCGACAAAAACGTCTTCGAGTAGTTCTTCGTCCTCTTCATGCTTCTCCAAACTCGGTGTCTTGACGATTCGGTCCAAGACGCTATCATTCGCTTTTAACGAAGTCATGAAGTAGACGAGAGATTTTTGAAGGTTCATCAACTGGAAAATCTCTTGGTTTCGCATGGAACGCTGCAACTCTTGCTCGAGTTCGTCCATTCTTCGGTCGATTTGACGCAAGAAGCGCAAATACGTCATGCTCACACGATGTAAAATCTGAAAGACGAAGCGACTACGATAGTTTGTTCGGAACAGTCTTGCCTTCCCGTTAGCGAACAAATTCAACACGTCGAGATCTCGCGAGCAGACGGTAATGAAATGTCGTCCGGTCACGATGATACCGAGCGGGATCGTATTATACGTGCGACCTGTATCATCTTCCTCCACATACGGAACGTCGATGATCATGAGAAGTCCTTCATCATCTTTTTCAAAACGTGGTTTCTCTTCGATATCAAGTGGGTCATATACAAAGTCTTCTGGAATGCCGGACGCCTCGATGACTTGATCGGCCTCATCTTTTGTCGGGTTCACGAGTTGGATCCAGCTTCCTTTATCAAAGTCTTCGATTTCATCCACATGGCCTGATGCGTCAGTACGGTAAATCGTCAGCATGCATCTTCCTCCTACCTTAACTCAATCTTATTATAGGTAGCCAAAATGAAGAGTGCAATCCAAAGCAGGAGTTTTTTTGTTTTCTCTCGAAAACGTGTTACAGTGAGAGGGAACGATTGGAATATCGTTTATTGAGGAGGGGTTATATTGACTAGAATGCCCGAAGACGCTCTGTTCAATGAAGAAAAACTAGCAGAGCTTCACCAAATCGCAAACGGAAACATTGAGTTCTTAAATAAAATTGCAACCACATATATCCAGCAGTTCGAGGCGAAGTATCCTGAACTTCAATCGGCAGTCGAGTCGAAAGATTATTCTCGCGTCGAGCAACTCGCCCATTTATTGAAAGGGGCCTCCTATTCAGTTGGTCTAGAACAGACGGCGCTTCTTTTCCACGACCTTGAAGTGGCTGGAGAAAATGCACATCTAGATGGAGCGACCGAAACATTGGCAACCATCGAATCGCATAGTAAGCGATTTTTAACCGAATGGAATACGCATTTTGAACAATTCACATAAAAAAGTTTGCGACGGAGAAGTCGCAAACTTTTTTATTATCCTACAAATTCATCGAGCGTCGCAATCAACATTCCGATTTCTGGTTTCGTGATTTGAGCGTTCGCACCGACGGCTTCCCCTTTATGTTTCAAGTCATCTGAAATGAGTGACGAGAAGATGATGATTGGAAGTGTTGCGTATTGGTCCATCTCACGAAGACGCTTCGTCAAATGAAGTCCATCCATCTGTGGCATCTCAATGTCGGTGATGAGGAGGTCACACTCGGCACCTTCTTGTTCAAACGCATCGAGTGCCTCTTTCCCGTTATTGAAGACAGTCGTATTGAAGTACCCCGCGTCATCCAACGTGTCGAGGATCAATGTGCGGAGCATTTCTGAATCTTCAGCTAGCCAAATGTTTTTGTTCGAGCGCTCACGAGCGCCGAGTCGCTTCACAGATTCGCGAGCCATGATGTCCTTACGTGACAACTCGAGCGCGATTCGCTCATAATCGAGCAAGATGATCATCTGGTCACCTGTTTTGACGACACCGTTTGTAATGCCTTGAACACCACGTGCGAGATCGGATGGGGTATCAATTTGTTCCCAAGAGATGCGTTTGATCTCGGTTACCTGGTCGACACGAAGAACCGACTTCTCACCGTTGAACTCACAGACAATCAAACGATCATCACTTCCGACTTCACGCGGATGGCTGATGACCATCGGAAGGTCGATGACGGTCATGACTTCACCGCGCAGCTCGATTAATCCCATGATGGCTTCAGGCGTACCTGGGAGTGGCGTCAATGGAAGCATCGTGATAATTTCACGTACTTTCATGACATTGATGCCGAACAAGAACGGTCCAGCTTGGAAAATGACGATTTCAAGTTCGTTCGTTCCTGCTTCAAGTAAAATATTATGATCAGTGCTCAATGGTAGTCCCTCCTATTTCACGTACTCTCATCTTTACTATCGGTATCCAATCGATAAATCTACAGTAAAAATAGTGTCAACTCTCATCAGAATTCACAAAAAGTTTCATAGTAACCGTTTACATCTCATAAACTGAATCGTTATAGTTGTCCAATGCAAAAAAATCTGCATACAATGGGGTTGGCAACGAGATATTACAGCTTACTCAGGAGGCAGATAGAGATGATGAGTATGAACACATATCCATATTTATTGAATGGTCAATGGCAGGAATCTTCAAGCAACGAAACGATTGAACTCGTTTCACCATATAAAGACGAAGTCGTAGGTCGCGTTCAAGCGATGTCACGCGATGAAGTCGATGAAGCCATCCATGGCGCAAAACGTGCACAACAAGAATGGGCGGCGCTTCCGGTCAACAAGCGCGCTGAATTATTGTATGCATGGGCAGAAAAACTCGAAGAACGCGTGGATGAGATTGGTCAAATCATCATGCGAGAAGTCGGGAAAAACTTGAACGACGCGAAGAAGGAAGTCGTACGGACGGCGGAAATCATTCGTTATACGGCAGAAGAAGGAATTCGCTTCAATGGCGGCTTCATGCAAGGTGATTCATTCCCAGGTGGCTCGAAAAACAAGATGGCCATCATCAAGAAAGAAGCGCTCGGTGTCATCCTCGCGATTTCACCGTTCAACTACCCGGTAAACTTGGCAGCTGCTAAGATTGCGCCGGCGCTCGTCACAGGAAATGCGGTAGTCTTCAAACCAGCGACGCAAGGTGCAATCAGTGGGATCAAGATGGTCGAGGCTCTTCACGATGCCGGTCTTCCAAAAGGTCTGTTGAACCTCGTGACAGGTCGCGGTTCGGTCATCGGTGACTACTTGACATCACACCCAGGGATCGACATGATCACGTTCACAGGTGGAACGGGTACGGGTCAACATTTGTCACAACAAGCGTCGATGGTACCGGTCGTACTCGAACTCGGCGGGAAAGACCCAGCCCTCGTTTTAGAGGATGCAGACTTGACGTTAGCAGCTGACCAAATTGTCAGCGGAGCGTTCTCATATTCAGGTCAACGTTGTACAGCAATCAAGCGCGTCTTCGTCCTTGAAAATCAAGCGGATGAGCTCGTCGATATGTTGAAAGAACGTGTCGCAAAACTTTCAGTCGGTTCACCGGAAGAGAACAGCTTCATCGTTCCTTTAGTTGATGCGAAGACGACGGATTATGTAAAGGGTTTGATTGACGACGCCGTCAATAAAAAGGCAACGGTCGTTTACGGTAATAAGCGTGAAGGAAACTTGCTTCACCCGACATTGCTTGATCATGTGACGACAGATATGCGTGTCGCATGGGAAGAACCGTTCGGACCGGTCCTCCCGGTCATCCGTGTGAAATCACTCGACGAGATGATCGCACTCACGAATGAATCGGAGTTTGGTCTTCAGGCGAGCGTCTTCACACAAAACGTCAATAGCGCCTTCACGGTCGCTGATAAGTTAGAAGTCGGTACGGTCCAAGTGAACGGACGGACAGAACGCGGTCCAGACCACTTCCCATTCATCGGTGTCAAGCAATCGGGACTCGGTGTTCAAGGAATCGGACGTAGCCTTGAGACGATGACACGTGATAAAGTGACGGTCATCAACCTATAATATGAATCATTCATGAGGGAGAGACATCTCCCTCTTTTTTGTTTGATTGAAAACGCATCTTTCAGACGGGTATAATGGAGAAAGACAGGAAGAAGGGGTGGTGATGACATGGCGGACTGGATTTCTAGCCAACTGGCAAGACTCGATATCCCGACACCGTTCGAAGTCGGGAACGTGAACGTATATATCGTTGAACATATGAACCGCTTCTTCATGGTCGATTGTGGACCAGACACAGAAGAGGCGTGGACCTCGTTGAACCGTCAACTTGAAGAGCTTGAACTCTCGTTGGCGGATATCGACTTTTTATTTTTGACACATCATCATGCTGATCATGCCGGACAAGCATGGCGTCTTCGCGACGCGTCCATCCCCGTGTACGGGCATGAAAAGCTCGTTCGATACTTAGAGCAAACCCCAAACTTTTTGAAGCGTGGCAATCACTTTTTACATGAATTGGCCGTCTCTTTCGGGGCCCCGGCTCCACTCGTGGAAAAATTACCAGACTATCGCGAAGCGCTTCGCTGGATTGGTCCGACGACTGTCACGATGACGTTTGGGGACGGGCAAGCATTGACCTCGGATGGGGCGTGGCAGACGATCCATTTACCTGGACACGCCAGTGACCAGCTCGGGTTGATTGGTCCCGGAGGAGTCTTGATTGCCGGAGATCACCTCATCGACAAGGTCGAACCAAATCCGCTCATCGAACAGCCGTATGATGACGAAGGATTTGCATCACCCGTCATTCTCTATATCGATTCGCTAAAAAAATTACGCGGGATTGATTTAAAGCTCGTCGTCAGTGGACACGGTGAACCGATTCACCATCCGAATGATTTAATCGAGTGTCGGATTCGCCAACGGTATGAGCGCAGTGAACAATTGCTTGCCGAATGGGAAGATGGACTTAGCGTTTTTGATTGGTCAATGAAGTTATATGGACGAAAGATGCGACGTGGGATGCCGCTCGTCTTCAGTGAAGTGTTTGCACGACTCAGTTTACTCGAGGAACGTGGCGACATCGAGAGACGTCGAGATGATCAAAAATGGATTTATACGAAGAAAGAAGTGATGTCGTGAAACGAGTAGTCATTACTGGTGCGTCAAGCGGGCTCGGTGCCGCATTGGCGCATTCTTTTTATGAACATGGATACAACGTATTGTTGATTGGAAGAAATGAAGAACGGTTAAAAAAGATTGCCGCAACATGTGAAGGGGATTGGATGTGCGCGGATGTCGCAAAGTCAACCGCTCTCGTTCATGATGTGAGCGAACGGTTCGGGAAATTTGACGTATGGGTCAACAATGCAGGCATGGCCGAATTTGATTTTGTGACCGATCAGTCGACGGATGTGATAGAAGAAACGATGCGTGTGAACGCTCTCGCACCGATGCTGTTATCGCGAGATGTCGCCCGCGTGATGGAGCGAGAGGGTATCATTGTCAACATCTGTTCACAGGCTGCGAAAGTACCGACACCTAAGTCAGCCGTCTACGCAGGGTCAAAGGCGGCACTTTTACAGTTTTCGAACGCGCTCAGGCTAGAGTTGAAGCCCCGTGGCATTCACGTAATGACGGTCAATCCAGGACCGATTGCAACGCCGTTCTTTAATCGAGCTGATAAAAGTGGTACATATGCTGAAAGTGTTCAAAGGATCATGCTTGACCCGAAACAATTGGCTGATGCGATTGTCAGAGGAAGTCGTAAGCGAAAACGTGAAATCAATGCGCCGTGGTGGATGAACGTAGGGGCGAATGTGTATGCAATCTGTCCAACCATGTTCGAAATGCTCGCAAAACGGGGATTTGAGAAAAAGTAAAAAGGGGGATTATGATGAGGAAATGGAGAGTACTGCTCGCAACTGTCATGCTAACATTCGTGGCAGCGTGTGGGAGTGAACAGGCAGTTGAGTTTTCGGACTCGTTTGAAAAAGCAGCGACGACGGCAGAAGGGTCGACCGTCAACCTATATATGTGGGGTGGGGACGAGGGCATCAACAGCTACATCGATGACTACGTGGCACCTCGCCTCGAGGAATCTTACAATGTCGAATTGAACCGTGTCGCAATGGATACGGCAGAATTCATTCGACAATTATCACTCGATAAAAAAGCGGACAGACAAGTCGGGACGATTGATGCCGTCTGGATCAATGGCGATAATTTCCGAAATGCGAAAGAGGCTGGTCTTCTTCGAGACGGACTGATGGAACGTGTCCCGAACGCCGAGTTATTAAACGAAACGGCCCAGCAATCAGATGCTGGCACCCCGACAGAGGACTTGGAGCTCGCATGGGGGAATGTACAATTCATCATGCATTACGATGCTTCGAAAGTGGACAATCCTCCGCAATCGTTTGAAGAATTACGTCGCTGGACTGAAGACAATCCAGGTCGATTCACGTATCCTGAAGTCACAGATTTCACCGGGAATGCCTTCGTCCGCCATCTATTGTATGAACGATACGGTGACGAGTTGGACCAAAAAGCGACCATTGAGGATTCGTTCTGGGATGACTTGAAAGCGTGGTCTCCGAATTTGTGGAAAGACGGACAAACGTATCCAAAGACGCTCGAACAACTCGATCAGCTCTATGCATCGGGAGAAGTTTGGATGACGATGGGATTCAACGAACGTCGAGCCGAGGCGGAGGTGACGGAAGGGATTTTCCCGAAAGAGACACGCGCGCTCGTCCTCGATCACTCCATTGCCTCGACACACTTTTTAGCAGTCCCATTCAATGCCCCGAATCCAGATGGGGCGTTAGTCCTTCTTCAAGAACTGTTGTCTCCTGAAGCACAGCTTGTCAAACAAGGACCAGAATATTGGGGAGACGGCACATCACTCGACTTAACGAAGCTTGACGTGAATGACCAACGAGCGTTTGAAGAATTAGGGGAGGGTGTCACGTACCCAGATTCGGAGCAGTTGCTCGAACGTTCGATTCCGGATTATGGACCGAACGTGATTGACACCGTCCGCGAGGAGTGGCCACGTGTTGCGAAGTAGTGTCGCAGTGACGATCATGATGTCGCTTCTTCCTCTCACTGCTCTCGTCTTTCTCGCCATAGAGTCAATGGGAACGGATTGGGGCTCGCTTTTAACAAATGAGACGTGGCGCGATAGTTTCTTCACGACGATTTATGTCGTCAGCGTATCGACCGGTCTATCGCTTGTAATCGGGACGTGGCTTGCAAGAACGGTCGTCCAAAAAGGTTGGCGTTTCCTATCATCTGTACTCCGACTTCCGATGTTTGTCCCTCACATTGCCGCTGCATACCTGTTTTGGTTATTGTTCACCGGAATGAACGGCATCGGATGGATTGAGGCGAACGAACGAAACTATGTCACGGTCATCCTGACCTATATATGGAAGGAGACACCGTTCGTCTTTTTAATGATGCTCGGGACATATGAGCAATTGAATCGGGGTTACGTCGAGATGGCGAAGACGCTCCAACTCTCTCCGTTTGACCAATTCAAACATGGGGAGTTGCCGTTTCTGATGAAACCATTACTCGATTCGGCATGGATTTTAATCGCCTTTATCTCGTTCGCATATGAGGTCCCGGCATTGCTCGGCGTGACTTACCCGAAACTTATCGGTGTCCTCGCGTATGAACGACTGTCGACTGGACTCTATTTAGAGGCGACAGAGCCTTATGCGGTCGCCCTCGTCTGGACATGTCTTGTCGGAATCGGCGTATTCCTATCTTACGTATTGACCGCATCCATACGACGACGAATTGAACGTGGGGTGAGACGATGATTCGACAAGGGCTTCTCATCTGTTTGACGTTCATACCGTTTATCAGCCTCTTTTTCGTAGTCCCGACATTTGAAATCGAGAACAACATGGCAATCGTTCATACGATAGGATTGATTGTGATTTTATCTGGGATCAATGTGTGGCTCTCGATGATGTGTGCCTGGTGGCTATTGTGGACAGATTCTAGATGGAAACATGTCATCGAATGGCTCGTCTTTTTACCATTGTTCATTCCGATGCTGGCCACATTGTTTGGCCTCTATCTGATCTTGGCGGAAGCCGGTCTGATTGGGACGTATGTCGGCGTCACCCTTGCTCTGCTCGTCGTGACGATTCCCTATTCAATCCGCCTCGCCTACAACGGAATGGCGGTCATCGGTCGACCACTTTTGGAACAAGCTCGGATTCTGCCATCGAGACGGCGAGTCATGTACGTGCTGTATCCGCTCTTTTCTAGATTGATGCGGACCATCGCGTTGTTCACGACCGTCATTTTGCTCAGTCAATTTGCGCTGATCCAGTTGATTGGTGCGGGATTGATTCCGACCGTGACGACAGAATTGTATCAATCTTATGCGGGAAACAATCGTGGTCTAGCTCTCTCGAACACATGGATGCTCATCCTATTCCCCGTTCTCCTCTATTTCCTGCTCTCAGGATGGGATCGGTATATGGTGCGTATGCTGAAAGGACGTCTTCAATGAGTTTGAATGTACAAAATCTATATAAACAATTTGGAACGAAACAAATACTAAATGGTGTCGACTTCGAGGTTAAACCTCACGACATTCACGCAATCGTCGGTGTGAGTGGTTCAGGGAAATCGACGATTCTACGAATCATCGCAGGTCTTGAGTCGACTGACAGCGGCGACGTGAAATGGAATCACCGTTCTTTAATCCCTATCCCTGCGCATAAACGGCGCGTGACGATGCTATCGCAAACGGCTTTATTGTTCCCACATTTGACAGTCGGAGAGAATGTCACGCTCGTGACTCGAGAGCGTTCTCGTAAGCAAGCCGAACATTGGCTACGAGTCGTTCAACTCGGTGACCGATATGATGCCGAGATACACGAACTGTCTGGTGGCGAACAACAACGGGTCAGTCTTGCCCGAGCTTTAGCTGCTGAACCAGAACTACTGTTATTAGATGAACCCTTTACAAACCTTGATCCCAAACTCAAGCTCGACTTGCAGCGTTTTATCCGGGACTTAGTGAAAGAACTCAACTTGACGGCGGTATTGGTCACTCATGATCGGGAAGAAGCGATGCTCATGGCAGACCAGGTGACGCTGATTGATGAAGGCAAGGTGACACGTACGGGGACGGTTGCGGAGTTATACGATACGGCCCCTGGATTCGGTGACTTTGTCATGCTCGATGGAGAACTGCGACCGTTGTCTGAGGTGGAGGTATCCGAAGCGACTGGTGTGTCGGTTCAGTTGATGAAGAAAATTTATCGATTCGGTCAATGTTTCGGGGAATATCAGTTCAAGGATGGACGATCCGTCATGTTACCGACGTGTGAAACGTACCAAACTGGAATGATTTATCGAATTAAACGAAAGGAGGAATAGTATGCTCGATACATACGGAAGTCGTTACGTTCAACCGGTCATCGAGCGTGGAGCGAATCGGTTGCTCAAATGGAATTTCACGCCGAACGAAGTGACAGTACTTGGAGGAATCATCGGAATCTCGACCGGAATCTTTATCTATAATGATATGCACTGGACTGCCGTCATCTTACTGTGGCTATCTGGCTTGTTTGATGTTTTAGATGGGACGATGGCTCGAAAGTCGAAAACGAGTGGGTTTGGAACGGTGCTTGACCTCGTCTTGGACCGATTCGTCGAATTGTCGGTCGTGATTGCCCTTGCCCTTCGTTACCCGGAATATATGCCTATTTTTCTCATTCTGATTGCTTCATTTGTGATCGCCATGACACTGTTCCTAGCTGTCGGTGCGAGTAGTTCAAAGCGCTCAGAGAAGACGTTTTACTATCAGCCAGGAATTATCGAGCGAACAGAGTGCTTCATTTTGTTCACGTTGATGATTCTCTTCCCGAACTGGGTCGGCGGGATTGCTCTTATCTTTTTATTGCTTGAAGTCATGACAATCACACAACGATTCATTGAGGCGCGGAGGATTTTGCGATGAAACCGAAGTTGGTGTTGGCCGGACTTGGACACGGACAGCTAGAAATTCTCGATCGTATTGAGGAGATATGCAAACATTATGATGTTCGCTTCATTGGAGACTGCCAGACGATTTATACAGGTGCGTTTCCACAAGTGATTGCCGGGCTCATGGATTCAGCTACGGTCCGATCACCTCAACTAGAGCCGGTCGCAAAGCGGGTGCTCTCGATTGACCCGATTCAGCAGACGGTTCAAACAGAAAACGGAATGTTTGAATACGATCAACTCGTTTTAGCCACCGGTGCGAAAAGTCGGGGAATCGGCACGCCACTTAAACCGATGTCACAAGCTTTACTCGACCAAATCGAATCGAGTTCACAAGTGACCATCGTCGGAGGCGGGAAGGCCGGCGTAGAATTGGCGTTCACGTGTGCTCGAACAAAAAATGTGTCACTGTATGCAAAAGAGATATTACCAGACGTCTCGGTCCATACTAGAAAGCACATCGAGCGATTGTTGGTCAGAACAGGGGTCATGGTCGTCAAACAGGCGTTTCATGCAGACACATCGGAAGGGCTTTTATTGGATGCGACGGGGGTTGTTCCCGTGGAATGGTGGACTGAATCAGGGCTTGCAAAACCTGAGAGTTTTATAGAGGTAGACAAATATTTACGTCATCATCATTTTACAAATATATATGTAACAGGAGATATGGCATCCTCCTTAAATGGAGGCGTCGATGCTGTTAGGTCAGGGCGCTATGTCGGCAAACGGTTACTAGAGGAAACAAGTCGACCATTTCGGAGACGTCAATCGATGAATATCTTACTGACGACACCAGGGCGCGCCTTGCTAACATATGGAAAGTTTACATGGCATGGTCGGATTCCATATTATATGAAGCGGTGGATTGACTCGCGGTATGTTCGGCATTACAAGTAGTCGGAGGTTCACGTTATTCGCTTAAAAGATGACCAATCACGTCGTTCGATTCCGATTCAACGAGTACTTGTGGAATCTCGACCGTACGCTGTGGATCAGGGGGGAACGTGACGAGCCAGGCACGTGTTCCTTCAAACCGATCATCGACTAAGTCATAACGATCATCGACTGTAATGGATTGAATCGTAGCCTGTTTCCCGTTTTCATCGGTTGGTAGCCAATTCTTATTTTGTAGATAGGTAACAGCACTTTTTATGATAGCCGTCTCGTCATCAGACGGCATGGATGGTGACGTGGATGGTTGTATGCAGCCGACCAACATCAATATGGTAAAACAGAGTGGAGTGAAAAGGCGTGTAAACGTCATGATTGTTTCCCTTTCTCATTTGGTTATTTCTTACAGTATAATCGAGGATGACAGAGGTGTGTACAAAAAAATCCTGCAGTCGAATGGGCTGCAGGAATCAGGTCATGCTTGGATCGTATCGAGGAAAGAACGGATTTGCATCTCCGTCTTGGCGTTCGCCGAGTGGAGGTGTTCTTGTTTTACCCCGTCTTTATAGTAAAGAAGTGAAGGGATGCCGCGAACTTCTTGTGCATCAGATAGCTCTGGGAGTTCGTCGCGGTCGACGACGTGCCAGTTAAATTGTGGATAGTCTTTGACAAGCTCATCGACATACATGTCCAGACGTTTACAGTCCGGGCACCATGATGTAGTGAAGACCACCATTCCATGATCTTTTGTGGCTTCGTCAAATTGTTGTGATGAATGAATCGGTTGCATAGACAACTCTCCTTTCTTCTATCTATTTTGTCGGGTTTTTAACGGGTCGTCAACAGATTGGCATTCTCGAAACCATTTGAGAATGTGATACACTATTAAAAATAGCATGAGAAGGAAAAGGTGATGGATATGGCGTTACGTCACGCATTGCTCGGGTTATTGACCCATCAGCCTGCGACCGGGTACGCCTTGAACGCGACGTTCAAGGCGCAGATGATTCATTTTTGGAACGCCCATCATACACAGATTTATCGGGAACTGTTAAAGATGGAAGAAGAGGCACTCGTTTCGGCGGAACATGTCTCACAACAGGAGTTGCCAGACAAAAAAATATACTCCATCACGGATCGAGGACGAGAAGAGTTAATCAATTGGTTACGTCAACCAACGTCGTTCCAACCGAAAATGAAGGATGAAAACCTCCTGCGTGTCAGTCTGCTCCAATTGTTGCCGGTTGAAGAAGCGGTCCGATATATCGAAGAGACAAAGGCACACCATGAGCAGGTCGCACAACAGATTCGACTATTTCAAGAAGAACATCAATCGGACGAGGATACACTTGGCTATTTGCTGACGAGCGAGTATGCGATCCGAATGATGGAGAACTATGCCGGATGGGCGGATTGGGCGATCGAACAGATTCAAGCACGCAACGAAAAACACGTGACCTGAGCGGATCAGGTCACGTGTTTTGTGTATGGGTGAACCGGTAAACGAGCGAGTAAGCGATCAAGCACTTCATCATCGGTTTTGGTCTCAAATGAACGAATCGTTTCGTTCAATTGCTTGACTGAAGAGGCGCCTGGTAAGACGACGTCACAGAACCGTTTTGCAGCTTCGAGTGCATAGGCTTGAATCGGTGTCGGCATCATCGCCAATTCACTTGCGAGTTCCTCTTTTCGCCACGTCTCAAATCCCTTATCTCCGAGACGAGTCTCCCATTCATCCGTTAATAGGCCTTTGGCAAGAACCCCTCGACCAACGATGGGGATTGAAATGTTGAGCGTCTCTGCCCGGCGGTCGAGTAGGGAATACGGTGTCATGAGAACATCGAGAGCACCGGATTTGACCCAATGGTTGATGACGTTCGGACGAATCGACGAGAGTCCGATTTGTCGGATTAGACCATCTCGTTTTTGTTTTTGTGCCCATTCAATCGTTGCGTCGAGGTCATCCTCGAGCGTGCCGCCATGTATATAATATAAATCCAGGTAATCGGTTTTCAATCGCTCGAGCGATCCGTGCAATGCTTCCTCTAAATAGGACGGATCAGGATTCCAACGCATGCCCTCCTCAGTCAATTCGTTGCCACCTTTACTCGCCAAAAATAAGTGTTGTCGCTCTTGACCCAACGTTTCCCCAATCACACGCTCGACAGCTTGTCGTTCATAGACGTCTGCCGTATCGATATGGCGAATCCCCGATTGAATGGCCGTTTCCAGGATATTCTTTGCCTCTTTCTCCCCATGTTTCAAAATCGTCATCGTTCCGAGTCCGAGTTCACTCATTTGGATTCCTCCTTGTTCGAAATGTAGGTTTGACTCATAATCAGAGTATATCGAAAAGTGAGGAGTAATCATATGGAAGAAAAAACGATTGAGCGGGAAGTCATTTATCAAGGCAAAATCTTCGATGTGGAAAAGCATGTCGTTTCCCTTCCGAACGGAAACACGTCTGTACGTGAACTCGTCTATCATAACGGAGCCGTCGCTGTACTCGTCATTGATGAATCGGACAACATCGTCATGGTGGAGCAGTACCGAAAAGCGTTTGAATCGATGTCGCTTGAGATTCCAGCCGGTAAGTTGGAAAAAGGCGAAGAGCCGATGGCGAGTGCCGAGCGCGAGCTCGAAGAGGAGACGGGCTACACGGCGGAATCGTTTGAAAAGATTTTTTCTTTCTACGGGGCACCTGGGTTCTGCAGTGAGCGGGTCGATGTATATGTCGCAAAAGGGTTATCTGCCGGTGAGATGAATTTAGACGAAGATGAATTTTTAAATGTGAAACGATACTCATTTGATGAAGCCGTCGATTTACTGGACCGAGGCATCATTACCGACGCCAAGACAATTATGGCAATCCAATGGTGGCAATTGTCTAGATTGAAATAATTCTAATCTAAGTACTTATATGATAAACTTACATAGTAATGATTTTAAATTGAAAATTGAGTAAAACTTCGGTATGCTTTCAGTAGTGAACTATGTAAAGAGGGGGCGCCTTATGGAAACGCGAATTGAACGAATTAAACAGCAATTGAGCGCCAAAGGATATAAATTAACACCACAACGTGAATCGACGGTACGTATCTTACTTGAGAATGAGAGTGACCATTTAAGTGCGGAGAACGTCTTCATGCTCGTGAAAAGCATCGCACCAGAAATTGGACTCGCAACGGTTTATCGCACATTAGAATTATTGACAGAGCTCGGCGTGGTCGATAAAGTCAACTTCGGTGACGGAGTTGCACGCTTTGACTTACGTCCAGAAGGGGCGAACCATTCGCACCACCATCTCGTCTGTGTCGAATGCGGCTCGGTCGAGGAAATCATGGAAGACTTGCTCGTCGATGTTGAGAAAAAAGTCGAGAGTAAATACGAATTTTTGATTAAAGACCATCGCTTGACGTTTCACGGTATCTGTAAAGTATGCCAAGCAAAAGGCGTCACACTCGAAGGTCATAAAGCAGTCATCAACGGTTAATGCAGAAAGGACAGACGACCCCAACAGGTCATCTGTCCTTTTTCAATGTGTGATATATCGCTCAAGAATCTTCGAGATCCCATCGTCGTTGTTTGATGTCGTGACCTCACTCGCAATGTCGATCAATGCATCGACGGCATTTCCCATGGCAATCCCAATTCCTGCGTATTCAATGATTGAACGGTCGTTATGACCATCTCCGAAAGCGATGACGTGGTCACGATCGATACACAACTCCTCGAAGACGTGACGCAGCGCCTTCGCCTTATCAATGCCGAAATCGGTGAATTCATAATACATCGCCGCTGTGAACATACTCGTGACCCGACCTGTGAAAGGGCCAGCTAATGCAGTTGCATTCTCTCGTAAGTATGAAGGCTCGCCAGCAACGAGAATCTTATGGACGGGGAAGTCGATAATCTCGATTAAGTTCGGTTCTTCTCGCAATTGGAACTGACCGCCTCTCGATTCATATTCGATGATGTTAATCAATTTTCCATTCACTTCAAGTTGTCCCTCGAAAACCTCGCGCACATACATATACGTATCATCGTTAATCATTGGGATGACCTCGTAGTGCTCTAAGTGCTTTAAGATTGAGCGAACATCCTCGATTTGCATTGCTTGTTCAAAAAGCGTGTCGCCTGTAGAAGCGTCCGTGACACATGCTCCATTAGAAGAGACAATCAACCCGCCGAACTCGTTCAATTTCAACTCTTGTGCATAGCGAATCATCCCTCGCTTTGGACGTCCTGACGCAAGCACCACTTTGACACCTTGCTCTTGCAATGCAAGTAGCGTGCGCTTCGTCTGTTCCGTGATGATTTTCTCGTCATTTAACAGCGTTCCGTCTAAATCAAGTAAAATTGCCTGGATCATGTGTGTTGTCTCCTTCTGTTTAGATTGTCAATTCGATGATGTTGCCTTCCGGATCAAGGATGACGCTTTCGTAATAACCATCACCGGTCGTCCGTGGACCGTCAACGTGTGTGTATCCATCAAGTTGAAAGCGTTCCGTCAAGGCATCTACCGCGTGTTTACTTCCGAGTGAAAAGGCGAGATGTGCATACCCGGCCGATTCTTTCGGATGTTCTTTAAGGTGAGGTCGTCTCATCAGTTCGAGTCGGCAACGTGAACCTCGAAACGTTAAAAAGTACGATTCAAACTGTTTCTTCTCGTTTTCATATTTATCATTTGACTGTGCATCAAAATAGACTTCGTAAAACCTGCGCATGTTTCCGATATCGTTTACCCAAAGGGCGACATGTTCAATTCTCATATAGAATCCTCCTCTGATGTTCGTCTAATCATTTGATTCAACCGTTCTGTATTGAAGAGCATCCCGGTCATGATCAGGATGACCACAAACGGTAAAAAACGGAGTGACGTCATAGACACGATTAATCCGAATAACGGGGGGAGAAACGTACTCCCTGAGTAGGCGAATGCCATTTGAAACCCCATCAAACGTTTCGATTGTGCCGAGCCAAACCGATTCGGCGTATCGTGAAGCATACTTGGATAAATCGGAGCCAATCCGAAGCCAATCAGCATCAAGCCGACGAGCATCGTCGCGGAGATTGGGATGAAGAAGAGGATGCTTCCGACAAGGGCGAGTATTTGTCCCATCCGGATCATCTGTTTGTTCGTGAAACGGAACGAGAGGAATCCGCTCACAAACCGTCCAATTGTGATACTACCGTAGTAGATGGACACCCATGCCGCAGCCGTCGCAATGGAAAACTGTTTCATCTGCACAAGATAACTGCTCGTCCATAACCCAATCAACGCTTCAACCCCGCAGTAAAGTAGAAATGTGGCCAATGCATAGGACACTCCGGTCGGTAGCTTGCGATCGAGTGTCGTGACGGCTGTTTCTTGAGGATGTGCAGTGGAATCCTCTTTCTGTTTCCAAAGTGGGAAAGACAACCACAATACGAGAGCTAAACTGAACTGAACGGCGGCGATAATCAAATAGCCGTCACGCCATCCATCCTCTGTTAATACACCCGCCATGACGAGTGGTCCCCCGGTCGCGCCGATTCCCCAAAAGCAGTGTAGCCAGTTCATATGATGTGCTTCGTAATGTTCGGCAACGTAATGATTCAGAGCGGCATCGACGGCACCGGCACCTAGACCGAGCGGGATGGCGAATACGAATAGCCAACCGATTGAAGGAGCAGAGTAGAATCCGAACAGACAGAGCGCTGTGAGTAATGTCGAACCGAACGTGACTTGTTTCGTGTCAAAATGTTTCAATAGTTTACCGCTCAGTAGACTCGAAAGAATCGTTCCACCAGCAATCGTCATAAAAATCCATCCGACCATCGATACGGGTGCGGAGAATTCTTGATGCATAAGTGGCCACCCGACACCGATGAGGGCATCCGGAAGACCAAGGCTGATAAATGCGAGATAGATCACGGCCAACAAAACAATCGTCATACGTCACCTCGCGGAATCGTTTCGAGCATCAATTCAATGCCGAGGCGAGCCAGTCCGGAAAAGTAATCCTCTTCCCATTCCCCAATCCGTAGACGAGGAAGGTGACGAGAGGGAAGATATCGTTCGCATGCGCGGTCGATGTGAGACAGATCGTCAGTAATGAGGTCGACGTCTGAAAAGATGAATGTGTGTGGGTTTAGTGTCGCAGCAAATGTAGCGACGAGCCGTCCTAATGCATCGATTTCTTCTTTTTTCAGAACATGTGGTCCATAAGGCTTGTTTTTTATGCGGTCAAAGAAAGTTGCATCATCATAAAGCGGAAGAAATGAAACTTCACCACTAAACCCGGATTGTCCGCGAGCGACATGTCCATCGAGCAAGATACCAGCACCTGGACCATTCTTTCCGAGGCCGAGATAGACGATGGACTGATGTGTTGTGGTCTCATCTCGTATGGAAAATCCATAGACGGCGGCATTCATATCATTTTCAATGACGACCGGAAGTCCAGTTCGTTCCATCAACCAGTTCTTCAAATCTAAATGCGCCAGTGATGGATATTCTGGGGCGAAAACAATTCGACCCGTATCGACTGCAGCGGCGACGCCGACAGAGATGGCACCGATTTTTATTGTGTGCTCATCGAATGTATCGACGAGTTTGCCTAACGTCTCTAAATGCGTGCCTGAGACTAAAGTTACACCTTCTTCAACATTCTGAGTTTGACAGTCAATCAAGCGATAGTGAATCTCGCTCGCTTCGATATATAGGGTCAGGCAACATCGGAATGTTGGATTGTATTTATAACTTTTTGCGGGTCTTCCTCCTCTTGGGGCAAGTTGACCGTGTTCGATGACTTCACCGTGTTCAATCATGTCATCAATCATCTTCTTAACGGTAGGGAATGAAACGTGTGTGGCCTTACTCAACTCGGAAATTGTCGAAACGTTGTGTAGGGCAATTTGCTTTCGGATGTCGACTAGTAATTCATGTTGCGGATCTTTCATCACGATTCAACTCCTATCCACTTTTTAAAATATTTTAATAAGTTATTTGTAGTATAACGTTTCTCATTTGAAGATGCCAGAAAAATAAGAATTCTGAGATGTATTTTTATCACGTAAACGTTCACAAAAAAGTGAATAAAAAATGAGGTCAGACATCTTCACAACAGTTTACATAAGTGATATGCTGTAAGCGTATTCAGGTGAAACAAGGAAGGAGGAGGGTATGATGCGTTCGCATATCGAGTCATTTCTTCAATACATGACAGTTGAAAAGCGGATGTCCGCGAATACGAGACAGGCGTATGCGAGCGATTTGACGCAGTACGCATCGACCTTGACCCAACTTGGGGTAGAAGAGTGGAATGAAGTGACACGTTCGCATATCGTCAAACATATCGAAGAACTGTCACAGGCGGGGCGTGCCTCGTCCTCATTAAGACGAGCTGTCAGTTCGATCCGGATGTTTCATCATCATCTCAAAATGACCGGAGTCACGACGACCGATCCGTCTCTTTACCTAGAATCTCCAAAAGCAGAAAAGCAACTTCCGGATACATGGTCACAAGCGGAAGTTGAACGTCTGTTGGACAGCGTCCCGACGTCGGACCCGCTCTCGTTACGAGACCGAGCCATGCTTGAATTGCTTTACGGGACAGGGATGCGGGTCAGTGAACTTTTAGGTTTGGATTTGGATGATTTGCAGTTCGAATTGGGGTATCTACAATGTGAAGGGAAAGGCGAGCGCGCACGAATCATTCCGGTATCCTCGGTTGCCCAAAGTTTTGTCGAGCGTTACATCCAACAAGCTCGTAACGGACTTGGCGGCAGAGAGACCGAAGCGCTCTTTTTAAACGGCAGAGGAGGACGGCTCAGTCGCCAAGGATTTTGGAAGATGATCAAACGACGAGCCAAACTTGCTGGAATTGACAAAGAAATCACACCGCACGTACTCCGTCATTCTTTTGCGACACACCTTCTCGAGAACGGTGCGGATTTACGCGCCATTCAACAGATGCTCGGTCATGCGGATTTAGCGACGACGCAAGTGTATACACACGTCAACAAATCACGATTGCATGATGTGTATCGTAAGCATCACCCTCGTGCCTAGACACCGAAAAGGAGGAATTTTTTGTGAAGAAGTTTAAACGTATTTTCTTAGTCGTCATGGACTCGGTCGGTATCGGTGAAGCACCAGATGCTGAACAGTTCGGTGACAAAGGGGCCGACACGCTCGGGCATATCGCGCGTGAACATAACGGATTGAACATGCCGAACATGGGTAAACTTGGACTTTCGAACATCAAGCCGATTCAAGGCATCGATGCATCGGATGCACCGAGTGCGTATGGTCGCATGGAAGAAATCTCAGCTGGTAAGGATACGATGACAGGACATTGGGAAATCATGGGTCTTCATATCGATACACCATTCCGTGTATTCGAGGAGTTCCCTGATGACTTGATTCACCGCCTCGAAGAGTTCAGCGGACGTAAAATCATCGGAAACAAACCGGCGTCAGGAACAGAAATTTTGGACGAACTCGGTGAAGAACATGTCGAGACTGGCGCTCTGATTGTCTATACATCAGCCGACTCAGTCCTTCAAATCGCAGCACACGAGGACGTCGTGCCGGTTGATGAGTTGTACCGAATCTGCGAATACGCTCGTGAAATCACACGTGAAGATCCATACATGCTCGGACGAATCATCGCTCGCCCGTTCATCGGGACACCAGGAGCATGGGTCCGTACGGCAAACCGTCACGATTACGCCTTGAAACCATTCGGCAAGACCGTCATGAACACGCTCGAGGAAGCTGGGAAAGACGTCATCGCATTAGGGAAAATCAGCGATATTTACGATGGTGAAGGTGTGACAAAAGCGGTCCGCACGAAATCGAACATGGATGGCATGGACAAATTGGTCGAGTCGCTCGAGGAAGACTTCGAAGGGCTCTGCTTCTTGAATTTAGTTGACTTCGACGCATTATTCGGTCATCGTCGTGACCCGGAAGGCTATGCGGTCGCGCTTGAAGAGTATGACGCTCGCTTACCGGAAGTGATGGAGCGCCTTCGTGAAGATGACTTGCTCATCATCACGGCTGACCACGGAAATGACCCTGTTCATGCCGGTACAGATCACACGCGTGAATACGTTCCGCTCATTGTTCATCACAACGGAGCGAAAGCGGTTGATTTAGGCATTCGTGGTACGTTCGCAGATATCGGTGCGACCGTCGCTGACAACTTTGACGTCGCGGCACCATCAAACGGAAAGAGTTTCTTAAACGAAATTTGAGGAGGCAATATTCATGGTAAATTGGAACGAAACAAAAGCGTTTTTGCAGGAGCGTATGGGCAGTACACCAGAAATCGGACTCATTCTAGGGTCGGGACTTGGAGTCCTCGCGGACGAGATTGAGAACCCGGTAGCGATTCCTTATGAGGAGATTCCACACTTCCCGGTATCGACTGTCGAAGGACATGCGGGTCAACTCGTGTTCGGTGAACTTGAAGGAAAACGAGTCGTCGCCATGCAAGGACGGTTCCACTTCTATGAAGGATACTCGATGGAACAAGTGACGTTCCCGGTTCGTGTCCTCAAATTGATCGGTGTCGAGACTCTTATCGTCACAAACGCGGCAGGAGCATGTAACGAGTCATTCAACCCAGGCGACTTGATGATCATCACAGATCATATCAACTTCTTTGGTACGAGCCCGCTCATCGGGAAGAATGCGAGTGAATTCGGGACTCGTTTCCCTGACATGTCAGAAGCGTACGATAAAGAGCTCGTGAAATTGACAGAACGTGTCGCTTCAGACCTTGGACTTTCTGTACAAAAAGGGGTTTACTTCGGTAACACAGGTCCTACGTACGAAACACCAGCTGAAGTCAAAATGGCCCGTCTTCTCGGTGGCGACGTCGTTGGTATGTCGACCGTTCCAGAAGTCATTGTCGCGCGTCATTCGGATATGCGTGTCCTAGGGATCTCGTGTGTCTCGAACATGGCAGCAGGCATCTTAGATCAACCACTCAACCATGAAGAAGTCATCGAAACGACAGAGCGCGTTCGTCAAGACTTCCTCTCTCTCGTACGTGGCACGATTAAAAGCATGTAAGTAACTTAATTTTAGGAGGACGACAGTTATGCGTATGGTCGATTTGATTTTAAAGAAACGTAACGGTGGAGAATTGAACGAAGAGGAGATTCGCTTCGTTGTCGAAGGTTTCACGAACGAATCAATCCCTGACTATCAGATGTCAGCCTTATCGATGGCCATCTACTTCAATGGGATGACTGAAAACGAGACGGCTGCATTGACGATGGAAATGGTGAAGTCTGGTGATACGATTGACCTTTCCAACATCGAAGGGAAAAAAGTTGACAAGCACTCGACGGGCGGCGTCGGGGACAAAATCAGCTTGATCGTGGCACCACTCGTTGCTTCAATCGGCATCCCCGTTGCGAAGATGAGCGGTCGTGGTCTCGGTCACACGGGTGGTACGATTGATAAGCTCGAATCATTCCCGGGGTTCAACGTTGAATTGACGGAAGAACAATTCACGAAACAAGTAAATGATATCAAAATGTCGATCATCGGTCAGACAGGGAACTTGACGCCTGCCGATAAGCGCTTGTATGCGCTCCGCGACGTTACGGCTACGGTCGAATCGATCCCGCTCATCGCAAGTTCAATCATGTCGAAGAAGATTGCAGCAGGCGCGGACAGTATCGTTCTTGACGTCAAGACAGGTTCTGGCGCGTTCATGAAATCGTTTGATGATGCGAAAGCCCTCGCGGAAGAAATGGTCGCAATCGGGAAAAACGTCGGACGTAAGACGGTCGCGGTCATCACAGACATGGACCAACCGCTCGGCTTTGAAATCGGGAACGCGAACGAAGTGAAAGAAGCGATTGAAGTCCTTTCAGGTAAAGAAGTCGAAGATTTGAAAACAATCGCTCTCACGATCGCTGGACATATGGCTGTCCTCGGTGAATTCTATCCAACGTTTGAAGAAGCATATGCCGATCTTGAGAAGCGCATTGCAGATGGACACGCCCTCGAGGTGTTCCGCAAGTTCGTCGAAGCACAAGGTGGCGACGCATCACTCGTCGATGATGTGACGAAATTACCACAAGCTTCATATGAGACGACATTCGTCGCAAAAGAAGCAGGTTATGTCGAGTCGATCAT
Source organism: Exiguobacterium sp. N5 (assembly GCF_025842465.1). Lineage (GTDB taxonomy): Bacteria > Bacillota > Bacilli > Exiguobacteriales > Exiguobacteriaceae > Exiguobacterium > Exiguobacterium profundum. The sequence continues at coordinate 953,665 of NZ_JAPAEP010000001.1, read as the reverse complement.
CGCAGACGAAGTAGGTGTTGCGGCGATGCTTCTCGGTGCAGGACGCGCGACAAAAGAAGACAAAATCGACTTTGCGGCAGGCATCACGCTTGAGAAAAAAGTCGGCGACCGTGTCGAGGTAGGCGATGTGATCGCGGTACTCCGTTCGAACATCGAAGACATGTCTTCAGCCATCGAGCGTTTAGACCATGCGTATACGATCGGTGCAACGAAACCAGAGGCCCGTCCACTCGTTCACGCGGTGATTCAATAAGGCAGAACGTCTGTTTCCACAAAAAAGTGGAGACAGACGTGTTTTTTTGATAAGATGGGTAATGTGAGTGTCAAACAGCAGGATACATATTATGAAAAAGGGGTTGCTTGAAACATGAAAAAAGGTTCTATGAAACTTGAAAATGGCGAAATGATTGAATTTGATTTATTCCACGGTGAAGCACCAATCACGGTCGAAAACTTCGAAAAACTTGCGAACAGCGGGTTTTACAACGGATTGACGTTCCACCGTGTCATCCCTGGTTTCGTCAGCCAAGGTGGTTGCCCACAAGGAACTGGAATGGGTGGCGCAGGCTATACGATTCCTTGTGAGACATCGACATCGTTCCCACACAAACACGAAGCGGGTTCACTCTCAATGGCCCACGCAGGTCGTGACACAGGGTCTTCACAGTTCTTCATCGTCCATGAGCCACAACCGCATTTGGATGGTGTCCATACGGTATTCGGTAAAGTGACATCTGGTCTTGAGCATGCCGTCAAACTTCGTCAAGGTACGAAGATGGCAGAAGTGAAGGTTTGGGACGAGAATTGATTTTTGCCTGAAGGGTATGGCACAATGAACCATGTCTCTCACGTGTTCACGTCGTGAAACTTGAATGACAAAAGGTGGTGAACCCAGCGATGCTGGTCAAATATAAACGTTCTTATGAAAAGACGGCGATGGGTCTACTCGCATTCTCATGCAGTGACAAATCTCCGCTAAGCTTGCTTGAACTCGTCCGATCGTATGACGAGGAGGAGTCGAAGTTCCTCTATTTGTGGAAAGTCGGTGAAGACTTCGTTGGTATCATTGGTATGGAGCAACAAGAAACGACAATGGTCATCGATCATATCGCCTTGTCGCCATCATTCCGTGGCGAGAAACGTTCTTACGAGCTTCTAGACGAGGTAAGAAACGTCCTTCCACTTGATTTGACGCTAACCGGTACAGGCAAGACGGGCGATTTATTGGATAAATGGAATCAATTAGTCGTCTGACGATACAAACCCCTGCAATCACGACCCTGTGACTGCGGGGGTTTTGCATATTGCATGGAGTAAATCACAAACCCTTTAAATGAGGTGGATTCATGAATCGAGTAACAATTGATGAACTGATCAATCGAATGGAGCAAGTGCTCAGGCAAGAACGAACGCGAGAAGAAATCTCTGATTGGGCACATCAGTGGATGGAACAGTATGAAAATATAGATGGATTTGATTGGACAGCTTCTGACGAGGTGGTTTGGTCCTGCTTACAAACGATAGTTGGCATGGATTTACTTGAAACCCCTTCTGAATATTTACATGATCGGAGCGATCTCGAGAGTTGGGTGATGGCGTTTAAGAAGTTAAAAAATCATCATTGATCATGAAAAGGAGACTTCTTGAATCTTGACGTCAACTTCTGGCACGTTGCCTTTTTAAAAGTGCCAACTCCCGTTCCGTGATGACCTCACTCCGGTCACGGTGCAGATGCTTGTGGACCAATTGCTCGAACGCTAGGTCCGTCGATGGAAACGTCGATTTTAGGGATTCGACCGTCTCACGGACATCTGATTGCAATGGAATCGTCGCGCGAAGCGGCCATTCCTCGAGTTGTGCGATGAAGGAGTCGACATCTAGACCGAGTTCATTCAAATAGGGAGAAGCGATGTCAATCTTTCGACGTAAGAGTCGCAAGCTCTTTTTCGCGCCGATGAGATTGTCTCGTCGTAAATGATAGTGGATGACGGCGTATTGGATGAGTGCCGCATAGCCGTGGTGACGGCGTCCGTCTGCCTGCCACGCCTCTTCTAATACCTCATGACATTCGAAATAATCGGCATGACATTCAAAAAGCAACGTATAATGAATAAAAGGGGTCATGAATCAATTTTCTCCTTTCGTGTCCACGGTGTTATAAAACATGTTATACTAAAGCGCAAAAATGTAAAATGGCAGGTGTCTCTATGGAAGCCTATAACGTTAAAATTGATACGTTCGAAGGTCCACTCGACCTGTTGCTCCATTTGATTGGAAAAATGGAGATTGATATCGTCGACATTTCCGTGGCAGAAGTCACTGACCAGTATGTCGGCTATATTCGCACGATGCAAAAATTTGAACTCGATGTGGCCAGTGAATACTTGGTCATGGCGGCGACGTTGCTCCAATTGAAGAGCAAGCAATTGTTACCGCCAGTTTCGGTCGAGGATGAAGAGGTTCCAGACTTCAGTGAGGAACCGACGCGTGAAGGTCTCATTCGTCAATTGATTGAATACAAAGCATATAAAGAAGCGGTCGTCTTCATGCGTGAACAAGAAGAACACCGTCTTGAATTGTATACGCGACCGGGTGAAGATTTGACGACGTATATGTCTGAAGAGGTGTCTAAGTATGACGGTCCACTCAACTTCTCCGATCTATTGCACGCCTATTCGAAGATGATTGAACGGAAACGTTGGAAAGAACGACGCAAAAAGACGATCAAGCGGGAAGAGCGTACGCTTGAAGAACAGATGACGCGTCTTCATGAACACGTATCGTCGACGAGACAAACATCGTTTTTCGCCTTTTTTGTCGAGCAACCGAACGTCTCAGATCTCGTCGTGACGTTTATGGCGCTTCTTGAGCTGATCAAGCTACGGGTCGTCGTAACAAAACAACTAGACCAAGATATTCAAATCTCATTCATTGAATCATCAAAGAAAGGGGATGAAGCGGTTGCTGTCTTATGAGACGATTATTGAAGGATTGCTGTTCGTCGTCGGTGATGAAGGGATGGAAGTACGAGCGCTTGCCGAGACGCTCGATATCTCAGAAGCTGCGGCACGAGAACAGCTCAGTAAGCTAGAGACATCGTTCAAGTCATCGAATCGACCGTTTCAGCTCATGGAATCGGCAGGTGTCTACAAGCTCGTGACCGTTCCGGACGTCTCTCCGTACATTCAAAAATATGTCGGGACGATGGCTGAGCAGGCGCTCTCACGTGCAGCGATGGAGACGCTAGTTATCATCGCCTACAAACAGCCGGTCACACGAGCGGATATCGAAGAGATTCGCGGAGTCAAAGTCGAACGGGTCATCCATACGTTGTTATCGAAAGGATTGATCGAATCGGCTGGTCGTGCGAAGACGATTGGTCGTGCCAAGCTGTATCGTACGACAGAGCACTTCCTCGACCATTTCGGGTTCAACTCGCTCGAAGAATTGCCACCATTAACATTTGAGGATGAACTGACAGACGAAGGCGATTTGTTCTTCGGTCAGGAATCACCGAAGCAAGAAGAGAGATTGGAGAAGGATTAATCATATGGAACGTTTGCAAAAAGTAATCGCACAAGCGGGGGTCGCCTCGCGTCGGAAAGCGGAAGAAATGATTTTGGATGGTCGCGTCCGCGTGAACGGAAAAGTCGTCCGTGAACTCGGGACGAAAGTTGGACCGAAGTCAGAGATTGAAGTCGATGGCGTCAAAATCGAACAAGAAGAGCACGTCTACTATTTGCTTTATAAACCGAGTGGCTACGTATCGACGGTCGATGACGACAAAGGTCGTAAAGTCATCACAGACCTCGTCCCACCAGGAGCACGGGTATTCCCGGTCGGTCGTCTTGACTACAACACGACGGGGCTCATCATCTTGACGAACGATGGCGAGTTCTCGAACATGATGACACACCCGAAATATAAAATTCAAAAGCGCTATGTGGCAAAAGTGAAGAATATCCCATCTTACTTGGCCATCAAACAGCTTGAGTCTGGTGTCGAACTCGATGACGGATTTAAAACGGGAAGTGCGAAAGTGAAGATGAAGTCTGTAGACCAGAAGAAGAACACAGCCATCCTCGAAATCGTCATCTCGGAAGGTCACAATCGTCAAATCCGTCGGATGGTGGAAGCCATTGGTTCAGAGGTCATCAAACTGAAGCGTGAACAGTTCGGTTTCTTGACGCTCGACGGTCTGAACACGGGCGACTGGCGTGAACTTTCACACAAAGAAATCAGTAAGCTTCGTGAACTTGCGAACCCTACCGTTCCACCGAAACCACGAGGCAAAAAGAAGAAAAAATAACAACAAAAAATCGTCCTGAAATAGGATGATTTTTTTGATTGTGTAGATTGTGTGACAAAAAAATGAAAAAAGTCTGTTAATGTGCGTTTTTAATGTTTTTTCAGTACAATAGCAACTGAAGGATGGTGTGAAAACGATGACAAAAGATCAACAAAAAGACGACCGGATGGAACAAGCGGTCGCAAAAAAGAAAAAGAGGTCATTTTGGCGGATGATGATCATGACGGTCGTTCTCTTCGCGGGAGCGGTTACGATCATGCAAACATTCGACCAAGCGGGTAATGATGGACGCATCGAGGCGGGCGACGAGGCACCGAACTTCAAGCTCGTCACACTCGACGGTTCGACCTTGTATGAGCGAGATAACTACGAAGGGAAAGGGATGCTCTTGAACTTCTGGGGTACGTTCTGTGAACCGTGTAAGAAAGAGATGCCGGTCGTACAAGAAAACTATGCGACACTTCAAGACATGGGTGTCGATTTTTGGGCCGTGAACGTCGGAGAGACACCGCTTCGTGTCGATAATTTCATCAACGACCTTGGTGTCGGGCTCGACTATCCGATTTTGATGGATACCCAGAGCGAAGTCGAAGGAGCGTATGGCATTTATAACCTACCCGTCACATTCGTCATCGATGGTGAAGGGAACGTAATTGAAAAGTATGAAGGTGAACTCACGAAAGAGAAATTGATGGAGCTAGCCGAGAAGTCATTGTAAGCGAACGGGGGACGCACAGATGCTAGATATGAAATACGAAGGCGCTGATTTACGGTCGAAGCGTCGTCCGAAATCGATCATTGACCGTGTGTGGAACTTCTTTGCATCGGTCAAAGTGGGGTTGTGGTTAATTGCATTGATTATTGTCGGTTCGGCAATCGGAACAATCTTTCCTCAAGAGATGTACATCCCACAACAATTACCGCCTGAACAATATTATATGGAGGAGTATGGAACACCGGGTTCTATTTATTACGCCCTCGGATTCCATAACCTATACACATCGTGGTGGTACATCGGTCTGATTGTCATGTTGACGCTCTCACTCGTCGTCGTGTCGATTGACCGTGGGGTTCCGCTCTATAAGGCGCTTAAAAAACAACCGGTCAGACGGACAGAACGTTTTATGAAGGGGCAACGTCTCTTCGGACAAGGTGATGGGACGGAGGCTCAAATTGACGAGATCGCAGTCGCACTTAAAAAGAAACGATATACCGTCAAACGGGACGGCGATGCTCTGTTAGCAGAGAAACACCGGTTTGGTCGTTGGGGTCCGTACGTCAACCACCTCGGACTTGTCATCTTCTTCCTAGGGGCGATGCTGCGAGTGTTCCCTGCATTCCATACGGATACGCTCGAATGGGTGCGTGAAGGCGAAACGGTGTCGCTAGAGGCGACTAACGGCGAGTACTACTTAAGGAACGACCAGTTCATTCTTGAAATGTACGACCCTGAGAACAATGAAGAGGACGCGAAGTTCGCGGCCGCCATTGAAAAAGCAGGAGCCGTTCCTAAAAATTATGAGACAGAGTTGACGTTATTCAAAAAGACGGGAACGAACGAGGACGGATCGCCGCAACTCGAGCAAGTCGATGTCGGTTCGACGAAAGTCAACCACCCGTTTAAGTTCGATAAATTTGAAGTGTATCAGGAACAATATTCAAGTCGTCCAGAGTTCTTATCGATGTCGTTCATGTTGGCCGATAAAGAAACCGGCGACGAATATGGTCCGTTCAAAGTTGATTTGGAGAATCCGGAAAAGTCTTATGAGCTCGATGGGGTCACCGTCACGTTGAAAGATTTGTATCCAGACTTTGAAGTGAAAGATGGACAACCGAATACGAAATCACCACGTGCACTGAATCCTGCCTTCTTCTTCAACGTTGAATCACCTGAAGGAGAAACGGAGTCGAATTTAATCGGCATTCGTCTGAATGTCGCTGATGAAGAGAACCGCTACGATGTCCAGTTTGCAGGTACAGAGATGGCGAGCACGAGTGGTTTACGTGTGAAGAGTGACTCCACCTATCCGATTTTGATCGTCGGTGCCACGATCTTTATGATCGGTATTGCGATGGGCATGTACTGGCCACACCGTCGCGTTTGGATCCGTCGTCATGAAGAGGGCGTGCTTGTCGCCGGTTTTACGAATAAAAACCCGTCCTCGCTCCGTCGTGAAGTGTCGCCGCTATTAGAACAAACTGGCTTACCGATGTGGGAAGACCAGGCGAGATTCACAGAGAAGTCGGAGAACGAGTCAACAGATGAAAGAGGGGAATCTTGATGGAATGGATTGAATGGAGCAGCCGAATGCTGTTTATCGCGTTCTTCCTGTACGCAATCTCGACGGTTCTCTTTACGATTGCCGTCAGTGGTATGCGTAAAGATCGAAACGTCAACCGTGTTGCCTATGGGAAATACGCCTTTATCTTGGCAATCATCGGCTTTGTCGCTCAAATGACATATTTCTTTATGCGCTGGGCAGGTGTCGGCTATGCGCCGGTATCAAACTTGTACGAATATACGACGTTCTTCGGTATGATGATGGTACTTGGGTTCCTCGTCGTATATGGAATTTATAAAAATGATGTACTCGGCTTGTTCGCGATGCCGGTGGCGTTACTCGTCATCGCCTTCGCTTCAATGTTCTCGAGTGAGGTCGCACCGCTCATCCCGGCACTCAACAGTGTATGGCTGAAAATTCACGTTACGACGGCTGCGCTCGGACAAGGGATTTTGGCCATTAGTTTTGCATCGGGCCTCATTTTCTTATTGAACGAAACATCGATGAAAGAACAGTCTAAGTCACGGACGTGGCTCGAAGTGACGATGTTTGTCCTCATGTGCACGCTCGGCTTCATCATCGTCTCGATGTTATTCAAGGGGATTGGTGCCGGAGGTGTCGTCGAGTTCACGAACGACCGCGGTCAAGCGGAGACGTATGAATATTTCATGCCGATCTTGTTCGTCCCAGAAGGTGCACAACTCGTGTCTGGCGCGAGTGGCTTGTCACTCGAGCTCCCGAACTGGATCAATACACTCAAGTTGAACACGCTCATCTGGTCGGTCATCGGCGGAATTGTAATCTATGTGTTGCTCCGCTTTGTCATCTTGCGTAAACGCGTCGCTGAAGCGCTCCAACCCCTTGCAAAAAAAGTCGATCTCGACCTTGCTGATGAAATCAGCTATCGCTCGGTCGCGATTGGATTACCGGTCTTTATCCTTGGTGGTCTGATCTTTGCGATGATTTGGGCACAGATTGCCTGGAACCGTTTCTGGGGATGGGACCCGAAAGAAGTTTGGGCCCTCATCACGATGCTGATCTATATTTACTACTTGCATATGCGCATTCAGCGTGGCTGGACAGGAACGAAAGCGGCCTGGTTATGTGTCGGTGGATTTGCCATCATCATGTTCAACCTCGTCTTCGTCAACCTGGTCATTGCCGGTCTGCATTCGTATGCCTGACATAAAAGAAGTCACAATTGTGACTTCTTTTTCATTTGGTCCATCAAATCATCGTTGTGAAGCGAAATAATAGAGTGGTATAGTTATGGCAGAGAGTGGAATGTTCACAATTGTGCAACATTCGCTACAACTCGTAATGGGTCTTAGGAGGGTTTCAGGTATGGCTGAGAAAACGAAGATTTTAGTAGTCGACGACGAGGAGAGAATTCGCCGACTTTTGAAAATGTACTTAGAACGTGAACAGTATGTGATTGAAGAAGCGGTCAATGGCGAAGAGGCGCTCGCGCTTGCCCTTGATAACGAATACGACGTGATCTTGCTTGATTTGATGATGCCAAAGATGGATGGGGTTGAAGTATGTACAGAACTCCGGAAGACGAAAGCGACACCGGTCATCATGCTCACGGCGAAAGGTGAAGAAATCGACCGTGTCCAAGGATTCGAAGTCGGGGCGGATGATTATATCGTCAAGCCGTTCAGTCCGCGTGAAGTCGTGCTCCGCGTCAAAGCATTGCTTCGCCGCTCTGGTTCGACGAAGTTCATGCACACGAGTGAGAAGTCGAAGGATTTGATCGTCTTCCCACATCTGACAATCGATAATGATGCACACCGCGTCACGGTGGACGGCGAGGAAATCGCCCTCACACCAAAAGAATATGAGTTATTGTTCTTCCTCGCAAAACAGGTGGATAAAGTCTTTTCACGAGAGCAGTTGTTAAAAGAAGTATGGAACTACGAATTTTTCGGAGACCTTCGGACCGTCGATACGCATGTGAAACGTCTTCGTGAGAAATTGAATCGTGTCTCACCGGACGCGGCGCATATGATCACGACCGTATGGGGTGTCGGGTACAAGTTCGAAGCTGCCAGTGAATGATGATTCGTCGAAACAGCATCGTCACGAAACTGTGGCTGACGATTCTCGTTTTGGTCAGTGTCATCTTATTCATCGTCTCGGTGTTGATGCTTGAATTTTTTAATTCCTTTCATATCGACCAGGAACGAGGCCATCTTGCCAAGCTCGGTGGACAGGTCCAATCGGTTTTGTTGAATGAAGGTGACACGTCCCAGACGATTGATCAAATCATCGAAGTGTACGGGGCTAACTATATCTTAGAGAACGGGACGACCCGATCGAATTTTGGAAATCAAGTGGATGGTTTGATGGTGGAACTTGAACGACAGGATTGGGAAACCTATCAGGCGGTCGGTGAGACGGCCATCGGGAATTTCTCATCTTTTGACGACCAGGCCGCATTAGCGTATCGGACGACCTTCTCCTTATCGACAGGACAGTATACGCTCTACCTGCTCGAACCGCTCGATGCGATCTCGAGTGCGAACGCGGGAGCACGGACCATCATTCTTTGGACCGTCGCTTCGGCCATCATCGTCACGACCGTCTTCGCTTTCTTCTTGTCGACACGAATCACGGCACCGCTCCGAGCGATGCGGGATGCAGTCAATAAGACGGGAGAGGGGCAATTTGATTTGCGTTTGGAGACGAAGACACGGGATGAGATTGGAGGACTCGCTGCTTCTTTCAACGCAATGAGCAGTCAGCTTTCGAAGTATGTGAATGCCCTTGACCGGGAACGGCTGCAACTTGCGTCGATTCTTCGTTCGATGGCAGACGGTGTCATTACACTCGATCGTCATGCGAACGTGATTGTCACGAACCCGCAAGCGAGTCCATTACTTCAAGATGGGCAACCACATGAAGTCGTATTGTCTCTTTATGACGAAGTGATGGAGGGGACGTCTGAAAAGACGATCGAAGTGAAACAGGATGAGCGGTACTATACACTGACAGTCACACCACTAGTCGGAGAAGACGATTTCGAGGGTGCTGTCGTTGTCATCCGGGATACGTCAGAAAGTCATCGACTCGATAAGATGCGGACCGATTTTGTGGCGAACATTAGCCATGAACTCCGGACACCGCTCGTGACGCTTCAAGGGTATTCAGAGGCAATCATCGATGGCATCACTGAGAGTGACGAGGCGACGAAAGAGTTCGCCTCCATCATCTATGATGAATCGCTCCGCTTGGCAAGACTCGTCAATGATTTGTTGGATTTGGCACGCATCGAATCGGGTAAAGAGACGATGCATTTCACTTCGTTTGATATCGGTGATTTCTTGCCCCGAGTCATGCGAAAGTTCAATCAGATGGCATCTGAAAAAGAGATTCGTTTACAGACCGACGCCCCGCACCGTCTCATCGAGGCGGATGGCGATCGTCTCGAGCAAGTGTTCACCAACTTGATTGGAAATGCTATCGCGCATACCGATTCTGGAGAAATTCGGATTGAGGCCACAGAAGAGACGGACGGGCTACGGATTCAGTTGACGGATACAGGTCATGGAATTCCAAAAGAGGATTTGCCGTTCGTTTTCGAGCGATTCTATAAAGCCGATAAAGCCCGGACCAGTGGTTCGAAGACAGGGACAGGCATCGGACTCGCGATCGTGAAGAATGTGGTCGATGCCCATCACGGAAAAGTGAGCGTATCGAGTACACTCGGGGTCGGAACCACCTTCGAGATTTACTTACCATTTGAACAACCACACAACTCGTAATGGTGACTCGCTTGAGTCACCATTTGTGGCATTTTAAGGGGGGAGTCGAATGAAACGTTATACACGAACGGGCGACAAGGGTGAAACATCATTAATCGGTAGTCGTGTCGAGAAATCCCATCCTCAGATTGAAGCGATGGGTCATCTCGATGAGTTGAATAGTCAGATTGGACTCGCCATCGCGCATCAAGAGGATGAGACGCTCCGAATACAGCTGACGAAGATTCAGCACGACTTGTTCGACCTCGGTTCGGAGCTGATGTATGCTGAGGCACCGCCAAAAATGGTCGATTTGTCAATCGTGACGGAACTAGAACGATGGATGGATGAGTGGGAGGAGTCCTGTCCGGAACTTGTGCGCTTCATCCTTCCGGGCGGCAGCGTTGCCGCAGCTAGCTTACATGTGGCTCGTGCCGTCTGTCGACGGGTCGAGCGTGACTTAGCGGCTCTCGGAGTCGCAGACCGGCAATTGCCTTACTTTAACCGCTTGAGTGATTATTTATTTACGGTTGCCCGTTACGCGAACGTCGTGGCAGGGGTGCCGGATCAAGAATATGCGCGCGGCGCTGCCGTGTTTCAACCAAAACGAAAAAAGGAGTGATCGGCAGATGAAAGGAATCGAACAGTTCCAACATCAATTGCACTACTCGGTCTATCCGACCAAAAAATTTAAAACGACGACTTGTCTCGTGTCATTCGCCGCTCCATTATCGGCGGAGACGGTCGCAGATCGGGCATTGCTCCCGTTCATTATGGAGAAATCGACGGCAACGTATCCATCCATTGAGTTATTTCACACACCGCTAGAGGAGTTGTATGACACAAACTTATATGCTGGTGCATCTAAGATCGGAAAGGAGCACGTCATCCAATTCCAACTCGAAGTCGTCAACGATCATCTTGTCGGAGAAGACGTATTGAGTCAGGCAATCGAGTTACTCGAAGACGTTCTCCTTCGTCCGAACGCATACGATGGGGCGTTCCAGCCACTTATCGTCGAGCAGGAACGTCGATTGCAACGTCAGCGTATCGAATCGGTCTATGATGACAAAATGCGTTTCGCCCAACAGCGTCTACAAGAAATGCTCGGAGGAGAACTTGCGATTCCGTCACTCGGTACGCTTGAGCAACTCGACCATGTCACACCGAAATCATTGTATGAGGCATATCAATCGATGATTCAACATGACCGTGTGGACATCTATGTTGTCGGGGATGTCAATCGTGAGCAAGTCGAACAGGCTTTCAATCCATTGGAATCCCTTGGGACACGTCGACCACGCCTGTTACCAGAAGCGAGTCGAGGAGAGTTCAAGCGTTTGGAAGAACACCAAGACATTAAACAAAGCAAGCTCCATCTCGCTTATTCACTCAATGTCGACCCAAGAACGGAAGCGGCGATTCGTATGCAAGTCGTGAATGGATTGTTTGGAGGATTCCCTCACTCGAAACTGTTCATGAACGTGCGTGAAAAAGAGAGCCTGGCGTACTATGCCGCTTCACAATATAGTTCCCTCAGTCGGAAGTTGTTCGTCTATGCCGGCATCGATGCGTCGAACCAGCAAAAAACCGAACAGATCATCGAAGAGCAATTGAACGCTTTACAAGCGGGCGAGTTTGAGGATGAGACGTTGCAACAGACGAAAGAGTTGTTGTTCCATCAACGTCGACAACTTGGAGACAGTCCACGTCAATTGATTGCTTGGATGAGTGGAGCAGACGTTCGTCCGTTCTCGTTAGACGAAGAGATGGCAATCATTGAAAACACGACACGAGATCATGTCGTTGCGCTTGCGAAAGAAATGGAACTCGAAGCGGTTTATTGCTTGAAAGGAGGAGAAGCATGAAATTAGACTTTCCTAACGTCGGAGAGACGTTACATCATCACGTTCTCGACAATGGCCTCTCCGTTTACTTGTTGAAAAAGACTGGATATGAAAAAACATTCGCGACGTTCACGACTAAATATGGATCGATTGACCGACGCTTCAAACTAGAAGACTGGATCGAGGTTCCCGATGGTATCGCACATTTCTTAGAACATAAGATGTTCGAGAAAGAAGATGGTGACGTCTTCCAACAATTCGGTCGTCAAGGAGCGTCAGCGAACGCTTTCACTTCCTTCACACGGACGGCTTATTTGTTCGGTGCCACGTCCAAGATTTCGGAAAACGTACAAACGCTACTTGATTTCGTCCAGACTCCTTATTTTACGAAAGAGTCGGTCGAGAAAGAGAAAGGCATCATCGGTCAAGAAATTCAAATGTATCAAGACAATCCGGGATGGCGCTTGTATTTTGGTTTAATTGAGGCGATGTACGAGACACATCCCGTCAAGATTGATATCGCAGGTACAATCGAATCGATTTCAAAGATCACGGCGGAAGACTTGTACACCTGTCATCAAGCGTTCTATCATCCGAGCAACATGGCATTGTTCGTCGTCGGGAACATCGAACCGGATGAGATGCTTGCGTTGATTCGAGATAACCAAGCAGGTAAATCTTTTGAGACACCACGATTGAGTGCTCGTGAGACAGTATATGAGCCGACCACGGTTCGTCTGTCAGAACGGGTCATCGAGATGGACGTCTCTGTACCGAAAGTCATGATTGGGTATAAGGATGTACCACAAGCTGGGGAAGCAGGTCTGAAGCAAGAATTGACAGTAGAATTGCTCATGCATGCGCTCTTCGACACGACAGCTCCTCTTTATACAGAACTTTATGCTGAAGGATTGATTGACGATGCCTTCTCGTTTGACTATACGTCAGAGGAAACGTTTGCCTTTGCCGCCTTGTCGATGGAGACGTCGGAAGTAGATGCGTTTGTCGGCCGTGTGACGGAGGCGTTAGAACGTCCACTTCAGTTGAGTCAAGAGACGCTCGACCGGAAGAAACGCATGATGCAAGGGCAGTTCTTGAAAGCATTGAACTCACCGGAATTCATCGCAAATCAGTTCTCTCGATATGCACTCAATGATGGGAATTTGTTTGAAATCCCGACTTTGATTGATGCCATCACACTCGACGAACTATACGAAGCATACGAGCGCTTGTTCCGCCATGAACAACGAACGGTATGCATCGTCAAAAAACCATGAAGACATTGATTGTTGGAGCGAGCGGTACCATCGGACGTGCCGTCTCGCTCGCTTTTCGTGAAGATGAACTGATTTTGCATGCGAACGAGGGTAGTGAAAAACTCCGTCATTTGATAGATGAAGAGAATCTTTCGGCAGAAATTCTCCCTTGTGACCTAACAGACCGTGACGCTGTTGAGTCGTGGGTGCAGGATATGCTGGACATCGACCGAATTGTATATGTGGCCGGACATGCGCTCCATGGTCTCGTCGTCGACCAGTCGATGGATGATCTCGACCGGCTGTACGATGTACATGTTCGGGCAATGATCCGACTCATCCAGTCCGTCGTTGCAAGGAAGCCTTACGATCATCACGTGGATATCGTGATTGTCTCGAGTGTATGGGGAGAGGTCGGTGCGGCGGCTGAGGTGTTTTATTCAACCGTCAAAGCGGCACAGCTCGGCTTCGTCAAGGCGTTCGCACGAGAAGCCGGACCGTTCAATGTTCGAGTCAATGCGGTGACCCCGGGGTGGATTGATACGCCAATGAATGATACGGTAGAAGAGTCGAAACAATCCGTGATCGATGACATTCCACTTGGACGTCTCGGTGCGGCAGAGGACGTGGCCAACACGATCCGTTTCTTGTGCTCACCGGACGCCTCGTATATGACGGGCACGGTGATACGCGTCGACGGCGGTTGGCAATGATCCGATTTATGTAAATAAACCTGTTCTTTTCAATTCTTCTAAAATAATTTAAAATAGGCAAGGTAGCGAACTCGCTCGAAAGGATGGTTGGGGATGGAACATAAATTCGAAGAGTGGTATCTCGAATATGAATTGTGTCAGAATCGACCGGGTATCCTCGGAGACATCGCATCTCTCATGGGGATGCTTCAAATCTCCATCGTCACCATCAATGGGGTCGATTTGCAGCGACGGGGAATGTTGCTCAAAGCACCTGCCGCCGATCATGTGCATCGACTCGAGCATATTTTAAAGCGGATGGAAGCTATTGCCGTCATCAAGTTGCGCCGTCCGAAGTTACGAGACCGGATTGCAATCCGTCACGGTCGTTATATCGACCATGATAGTGATGACAAAAAAACGTTTCGCTTCGTCCGTGAAGATTTGGGCATTCTCGTCGATTTCGTTGCGGAACTGATGAAGGAAGAACGCCATTTGTTAATCGGTGTTCGTGGAAATCCACGCGTCGGAAAGACGGAGTCCATCGTAGCAGCGAGTGTGTGTGCGAACAAACGATGGTTGTTTCTTTCCTCGACACTGATGAAACAGACCGTTCGGACCTCATTATTTGAAGAGGAACGGGAAGGCGATCACGTATACATAATCGATGGTGCCGTCTCTACCCGAACGATGGATGAACGACATCGCCAGCTCATTCGTGAAGTCATGCGGTTGCCGGCCGTGAAAGTCATCGAACACCCTGACCTGTACGTCCGAAACACCGATTGCGTGTATGAAGACTTTGATTATATTATTGAATTGAGAAACAATCCGGATGAGACAATCATCATCCCACAAGAAACGCATCGTGAGTCAGAATGGTTTGAATAATTATGTGAATGGAAGGTGTGGACCCCTGTGACAGAACTAGGGACTTTTTTGAAACAAAAGCGTGAGGAGAGCGGATTGACGCTCGACCAAATCCAGCAGACGACGAAGATTCAAAAGCGCTATATCATCGCAATCGAGGAAGGTGATTACAAAAATCTCCCTGGCTCTTTTTATGCACGGGCGTTCATTAAGACGTATGCGGAGTCGCTCGGCCTAGATGTGGATGAATTATACGAGACATATGCAAAAGATTTACCGGTCATCGAGGCACAGCCGTCTGTTCAACTCTCTCGGAAGAAAACGTATTCGAAGGCTTCCGAGTCGACAAGTCGGGTCTCGAGATGGGTTCCGAAAGTTCTCCTCGTTCTCACGGTCTTCTTGCTCATCACCGCGATTTATTTCGCAGTGAGAAGCATCGACTTCGGTGGTCAGGATGCAAGTCCTGCCGAACCGCCAAGTTCTGGTGTCACAGTCGACCAGAATGAGGATGTCCCGGCTGATGAACCGGTCGAGGAGGAACCGACTGAAGAGGAGCCGACCGAAGAAGAACCGCCAGCGGAATCTGGTCCGATTGCGGTGAAGGAGTCGAATGGGGCAGATATCACTTATGAACTCGCGACGAACGAGAAACTGTCGACCGAGATTTATGTGAAGGAGTCACCTGCCTCTTACGTGGGTGTTCGTGATACGTCGTTAGAAGGAGCCTTTCTCGCACCGGAATATCCGAACCAGTCGAAACAGAATCCGATTGTCATTGAAGATGCCGAGACGGACACATTGCGTATTCGAATCGGACTCATCGCAGGCGTTGAGAAAATCGTCGTCAACGGTCGTGAGCTCGAGCTTCAAGAGTCTCCGGTCACACAAAATATTTTTGTAAAGAGAGTCGACGCCGAATAAGTCGACTCTCCTTCTAAGAGGAGGCGTTCTATATGAACCTACCTAACCGATTGACGATGCTACGCGTGGTCTTGATCCCCGTATTCGTCGTCTTACTCGCTGTTGATTTTGATTGGGGAAACATCGCTTTTTTAGGCGCTGATATCCCGATGCACCAATTTATCGCTGGTGTGATTTTTACGATTGCGGCCATTACAGACTGGTTAGACGGACATTTGGCCCGTAAGCATAACTTAGTCACGAACTTTGGTAAATTTATGGACCCGCTCGCAGATAAACTGCTCGTCACGGCGGCCCTTGTGTTGCTCGTTGAGATGGATCTCGTCGCGGCGTGGGTCGTCGTCGTGATTCTATCACGTGAATTTGCGGTTACAGGCTTACGTCTCGTCGCTGCCGATGAAGGGATTGTCGTCGCGGCCGGGAAATCTGGAAAAGCGAAGACGTGGGTGCAGCTCTTTGCCATCATCTTCTTACTGTTCGGTAACCCGATCTTTAGCTATGTCGGGATCCCGTTTGGCGAATGGGCGATGTGGTTGGCGCTCGTACTTACAATTTACTCAGGTGCCGAATATTTCGCACAAAACTATAAGATTATTGTGAAGTCGATGTAAGTCGACAAAGACGAGTTGGTTGATCTAGCTCGTCTTTTTTTTGAAGTTGAGGAGGAAATGAGATGAAACGAGCCGAAATCATTGCGGTAGGAAGCGAGTTGCTCTTAGGGGAAATCGTCAATACGAATGCGAGTTACATATCAGAACAACTGTCGAAGTACGGTGTGCCGGTCTTGTATCATCAAGTTGTCGGGGATAACGCGGTACGAATGCGAGAGACGTTTGAAATCGCCCGTCGTCGTTCCGACTTTGTCATCGTCACGGGTGGACTCGGTCCGACGGCGGATGATGTCACAAAGACAGTCCTTTCCGACTTACTAGACCGTCCGATCGTTCGGGATGAGGAAGCGTATGAGACGATTCAACGATTCCTCGTGTCACGAAATCGATTGATGAATGATGGGGACGCTCGCCAAGCCGACGTGCTCAGCGGAGCCGACGTATTACCAAATCCGGTCGGGCTTGCCCCGGGCATGTGGATTGCCGGAGATACGACGTGGTTGCTTTTACCGGGTGTGCCACGTGAGATGAAAGCATTGGTCGAGGCGGCGTTTCCTAAGAAACTATCAGGAGCGACGCTCGTCTCAGAATCATTACGGTTTTATGAGATTGGAGAATCCGCTCTCGATGATGCCGTGAAGGACTTATTGGATGGTTCGAATCCGACCGTTGCCCCCTACGCCGAGACGGGAGAGGCAAGACTTCGGATCAGTGCTCGAGCGACGGACGAGGTGACCGCGCGTCAGATGATTGAAGAAGTGAAGACTGAAATCCTGAAACGGGTCGGTTCGTACTACTTTGGCTCTGACGATGAGACGATTGCATCACACCTTGTCCAATCATTGTCTAGATTGAATCGAACATTCGCTGTTGCTGAGTCGTTGACCGGCGGTGAGGTACAATCGATGGTTACATCAACACCTGGCGCTTCAGTCGTCTTTCTAGGTGGAGTCGTGACCTATTCGGATGAGCTAAAAAATAGGTATTTAGGGGTCTCGCTTGATACAATTGAACAGCACTCAGTCGTCTCAAAAGAAGTTGCCTATGAGATGGTGGACGGATTGTCAAAGACCACCCATGCCGACTATGCCCTCTCTTTCACGGGAGAGGCAGGACCGACATCGAATTCGGGTCGTCCGATCGGTACGGTCTATATCGGAGTGAAGACACCAAACGGAATAGAGGTCATCGAGCGGACGTATCCCCATCAAGAACGGAATATCATCCGCATGCGAGCCGCGAAGGACGGATTATGGGCTCTCATTCAACGAATCAAAAAAGGCGAATAAATGTTCGTAAAAAACTTGTGTATCGTACAGTGTTCACGTATAATAAGAGTATCAATTAAAGGAGGCTCATTTATCTATGAGTGATCGTAAACAAGCGTTAGAAATGGCATTACGCCAGATTGAAAAACAATTCGGTAAAGGCTCAATCATGCGCCTTGGTGAAAATACAGACCAACAAGTATCGGTCATCCCTTCAGGGTCAATCGCCCTCGACGTCGCGCTCGGTGCGGGTGGATATCCACGTGGTCGTGTCATCGAAGTATACGGACCAGAATCTTCAGGTAAGACGACGGTTGCCCTTCATGCGATTGCAGAAGTCCAAAAGCGTGGCGGTCAAGCAGCATTCGTTGATGCCGAGCACGCACTCGATCCGAAGTATGCTAAAAATCTTGGGGTCAACATCGATGAGTTGCTCCTTTCACAGCCGGATACTGGGGAGCAAGCGCTCGAAATCGCTGAAGCGCTCGTTCGCTCGGGAGCAGTTGATATCCTCGTCGTCGACTCGGTTGCGGCACTCGTACCGAAAGCCGAAATCGAAGGGGAAATGGGAGACTCGCACGTCGGTCTTCAAGCTCGTTTGATGTCTCAAGCACTTCGTAAGTTGTCTGGTGCGACGAACAAGTCGAAAACGATTGTCATCTTCATCAACCAAATCCGTGAGAAGATCGGGATAATGTTCGGTAACCCGGAAACGACTCCAGGGGGCCGTGCCTTGAAATTCTACTCTTCTGTACGTCTTGAAGTTCGTCGTGCGGAGACGCTCAAACAAGGTCAAGATATGGTCGGGAACCGTACGAAGATCAAGATTGTAAAAAACAAGATTGCACCTCCGTTCAAAACAGCGGAAGTTGATATTATGTATGGTGAGGGGATCTCGCGTGAAGGGGAACTCATCGATATCGGTGCAGACCTCGACATCGTTCAAAAGAGCGGAGCTTGGTACTCGTTCAATGAAGAACGTCTTGGTCAAGGCCGTGAAAACGCCAAGCAATACATGAAAGAAAATCCAGCAATCGCAGCTGAGGTCGAACAACAGATTCGAGATCACTACGGATTGAATGGAGAAAAAACGGTCACGGTCGAAGGCGAAGACGACGAAGTCCTCTCACTTCTCGATGACGAATAAGCACATCGTCTCACTCGAATTCTTTCGAGTGAGATTTTTTTAGTATAATTTTTTAGGCAATTGGTAGTTCTATCCTGTCCGTGCATTGCATTCTCCCTATTAAATAAGTACAATAAAGTTATGCGCGGGCTTGCCCGTGTATCTCACTTATTAAAAAAATAAAATAACCTTGCGAAAGGGAGGTGAACATGATGGAATGGCTATACTGGCTTATTCTGATCCTCCTTTTGCCGATAGCTTTTGTTGCAGGTTTTTTTGTGCGTAAATCGATCGCCGAAGCGAAGATTCAAGGTGCCGAGACGGAAGCGACTAAGATTGTAGAGCAAGCAAAACAACAATCGGAAGCGATGCAAAAAGAAGCACGGCTTGAAGTAAAAGAAGAGATGATTCAACTTCGTAATGAGACGGAACAAGAATTGCGTGAACGTCGCGAAGAACAGAAAGTGAAAGAGAATCGCCTCGTTCAAAAGGAAGAGCTTCTTGACCGCAAAGCAGACATGCTCGAGCGGAAAGAAGACTCGCTAGATGAACAGGAACGAGGACTCGAAAAACGCAAGCGTGAAGCAGAAATGCTCGAAAGCAAAGTGGAGGAGTTATACGAAGAGGCACGCCGAGAACTTGTACGCGTGGCATCCCTCTCGAAAGATGAAGCACGTACCATCATCATGGACGAAGCGAAGCAGGAAGCGCTTCACGATGCTGCTCTCCTTCAAAAAGAAATCGAGCAAAAAGCAAAACAAGAAGCGGATAAAAAAGCGAAACACCTCTTATCTCTCACGATGCAACGATATGCAGCTGAACATGTCGCCGAGACGACGGTATCCGTTGTCAACTTACCGAGTGATGAGATGAAGGGTCGTATCATCGGGCGCGAAGGACGTAACATCCGGACGCTCGAAACGTTGACTGGGATTGACCTCATCATCGATGACACACCAGAAGCCGTCATCTTGTCAGGGTTCGACCCGGTTCGTCGTGAAATCGCGAAGATGACGCTTGAAAAACTCGTTCAAGACGGTCGGATTCACCCCGCTCGAATTGAAGAAATGGTAGAGAAGTCTCGCCGTGAAGTGGATGAACGCATTCGTGAATACGGGGAGGAAGCTACGTTTGAAGCCGGAATTCACGGACTCCATCCAGACCTTGTCAAGACGCTCGGTCGCATGCGTTATCGTACGAGTTATGGTCAGAACGTCTTGTCTCACTCGGTTGAGGTGGCACATCTTGCCGGGATGATGGCAGCCGAACTTGGTGAAGATGTCACGCTCGCGAAACGGGCAGGACTCTTACACGATATCGGGAAAGCAATCGACCACGAAGTCGAAGGTAGTCACGTTGAAATCGGTGTAGAACTCGCGACGAAATACAAAGAACATCCGGTCGTCATCAATTCGATCGCTTCCCACCACGGGGACGTCGAGGCGACATCGACGATTGCTGTACTTGTGGCAGCGGCTGATGCCTTGTCAGCAGCGCGTCCTGGAGCTCGCCAAGAGACACTTGAAAGCTACATCCGTCGTCTTGAGCGACTCGAATCAATCTGTGAGTCGTTCGAAGGTGTCGAGAAATCGTATGCGATTCAAGCAGGACGTGA
This sequence comes from Exiguobacterium sp. N5, assembly GCF_025842465.1. Classification (GTDB taxonomy): domain Bacteria; phylum Bacillota; class Bacilli; order Exiguobacteriales; family Exiguobacteriaceae; genus Exiguobacterium; species Exiguobacterium profundum. The sequence goes on along the minus strand of NZ_JAPAEP010000001.1, from coordinate 933,122 downwards.
AGTTCGGATTATCGTTCGCCCTGATGTCGTTGACGATGTCGTCGCCGGTAAGATGGCACGTGATATTTGTAAGCGAATCGAGGACGAACTCGATTATCCTGGACAAATCAAAGTGACGGTCATTCGTGAAACACGTTCCGTCGATTATGCGAAGTAAACGAAGCGGAGAATTTCTCCGCTTTTTCTGTTTGAGGGAGGACTTTATATGAAAATTTTATTTATCGGTGATGTGGTCGGGAAACCAGGTCGTGATATATTGACGAAACAAATCGGACGCTTGAAAGACAAATACAACCCGACGTTCATGCTCGTCAACGGTGAGAATGCAGCAAATGGACGTGGTCTTACGAAAAAGATTTACCAACAGTTTTTGGAGCTCGGCTTTCATGGGGTAACGATGGGAAACCACACGTGGGACAACCGTGACATCTTTGATTGGATCGACGACGCCGACCGGATCGTCCGTCCGGCCAACTATCCGGACGGGACACCTGGGGTTGGCATGATGAAGTTGAAACAAAATGGGAAGAAATTGGCCGTGATCAATGTCATGGGAAATGTCTTCTTGCCGTCGCTTGACTGTCCGTTCCGTACCGTCGACCGTCTCGTCGAAGAAGTGCGCGATGAGGTCGATGCGATTTTTGTGGATGTCCATGCTGAGGCGACAAGCGAGAAAATCGCTATGGGCTATCATCTCGACGGTCGCGCTCAAGCCGTTGTCGGGACACATACACACGTGCAGACAGCGGACGAGCGTGTCCTATCGAACGGCACGGCCTACATTACCGACGTCGGCATGACCGGTCCACTAGACGGGGTACTCGGAATGGATGCGTCGACTGTTTTAAAAAAATTTATGACACAACTCCCAGTTCGGTTTGAAGTTGCCGAGGGACGGGAACAACTTAATGGAGTTTTCATTACAATCGATGATCAGACGAAACGAGCGACAAAAATCGAACGAATACACCTAGATGATCAGACCGTCTGGTTTGATTGAACAACCTACCCGAGGGGGAAACAAGAATGGACGTACTCAAAGTTTCGGCAAAATCGAACCCTAACTCCGTTGCGGGTGCTTTAGCGGGTGTGCTACGTGAAAAAGGAACGTGTGAGATACAGGCGATCGGGGCAGGGGCACTGAATCAGTCCATCAAAGCCGTCGCGATTGCCCGAGGCTTCGTCGCGCCAAGCGGTCTCGATTTGATTTGCATTCCGGCCTTTACTGATATTATGATTGACGGAGAGGAACGTACTGCCATCAAGCTCATCATTGAGCCGCGATGAGCGGTCGGGACATAGGTCCTATTCTTGTGAAGAGGAGCCATCGGCGCGGATGGCTCCTCTTTTTTTGTGTAAATCGGACGTTCTATCTTCTCAGTTTCGTCATTTTATGACAAGATGATAAAGAACGTATCGTTCGATCATTAGAGACAAGAGGGGGACGTTTTCAATGGAACAACTTGTGTCAACTAAAGAGACGGAATCAACGACACCAGTAATGAAAGCGATTCAAAAACACACGGCCGGGTTTGGGGCAAAACTGGTCGACGTACCAGTTCCGACACCAGGACCTGGAGAAGTACTCATTCAAGTCAAAGCGACATCGATTTGCGGGACCGATGTCCACATCTATGAGTGGGATGAATGGTCACAGAGCCGCGTCAAACCACCATACGTATTCGGTCATGAATTTTCGGGGGAAGTCGTGGCGCTCGGAGAAGGGACGAAGCGGATCAAAGTCGGACAGACGGTGTCTGCTGAAACGCATATCGTCTGTCATCAGTGTAAACAATGTTTGCGCGGGCAGTACCACATCTGTAAGAACACAAAAATCATCGGGGTGGACACGCAAGGCTGCTTCGCAGAATACGTCGTCATGCCCGAAGAGAACTTATGGGTGAACCCGGAGTCGATGCCAGCGAAACTGGCATCGATTCAAGAACCGCTCGGGAATGCGGTGCACACGGTGTTGGCGAGTGATGTGTCAGCTAAATCGGTCGCCATCGTCGGTTGTGGCCCAATCGGACTCATGGCGGTCGGTGTCGCCAAAGCAGCAGGGGCGAGTCGTGTCTATGCGATTGACGTCAATCCATATCGCTTACAACTTGCCGAAAAGATGGGGGCCGATGTCGTCATCAACAGTTTAGAGGAGAATCCGCTCGAATTGATTGAACGTGAGACCGACGGGGACGGAATCGATGTCGTCTGCGAGATGAGCGGTCATCCGATTGCCATCGATCAAGCGTTTAAGATGATCACGGCAGGCGGGGACGTCAACGTCTTGTCACTCCCGGCCCGTCCGGTCGCCATCGATCTCACACGGGACGTCGTCTTTAAAGGGGTCCGCGTCCAAGGGATCACAGGACGTAAGATGTATGAGACGTGGGGCCAGGTCTCGACGATGCTCGCGACGGGTCAGCTGAACGTCGAACCGATCATCACACACGTCTTCAAGCTCGAGGAGTTCGAAAAAGGATTCGAACTCATGCGGGCAGGGAAATGTGGGAAGGTCGTCTTAATACCATAAAGGGGGAAACAACATGGCATTTGAACATATTACAGAAGCAATCAACGAGATGAAAGAACAAGGGACGTTCCGTAAGCTCGTCCCACTCGAATCAGCACAAGGGAATGAAGTGACAATCGATGGAAAGTCACTCGTCCAACTGTCGTCAAATAACTATCTCGGACTTGCGAACCACCCGCGCTTGAAACAGGCAGCCATTGAAGCGGTCGAGCAATACGGCGCAGGAACGGGATCAGTCCGTACGATTGCCGGAACGTTCGAGATGCATGAAGCATTTGAGCGCGAACTCGCGGAGTTCAAACATACGGAGGCCTCACTCGTCTTCCAATCAGGATTCGCGACGAACCTCGGGGTATTGTCTGCACTGCTTGGACCGGAGGATGTCGTCATCAGTGACGCCCTCAACCATGCGTCAATCATCGATGGGATTCGCCTCACGAAAGCGGCTCGACGTATCTATAAACACGTCGACCTCGAAGACTTGGAGAAGGCGTTGAAAGAGACACAAGATTATCGCACACGTCTTGTCGTGACGGACGGTGTGTTCTCGATGGACGGGAACATCGCACCGCTTCCGGCCATCGTCGAACTCGCCGAGAAGTATGACGCTGCGGTCATGGTCGATGATGCTCACGCATCTGGCGTTCTCGGGAAGAACGGTCGCGGAACGGTCAACCACTTCGGTTTGGACGGTCGTGTCGCGCTTCAGGTCGGGACGCTCTCAAAAGCGATCGGTGTCCTCGGTGGCTATGTCGCCTGTTCACAAGATATTCGGGATTACTTGATCCACAAAGGTCGCCCGTTCCTCTTCTCGACATCACATCCACCGGCAGTCGTGGCGGCGAACCGTGAAGCGATCCGTGTGATGAAAGAGGAAGAAGAACTGTTCGACAAGCTATGGGCGAACACCGAGTTCTTCAAAAACGGTTTACGTGACCTTGGTTTCGATATCGGACATGCGACGACACCGATCACACCGGTCATGCTCGGCGAAGAGACGCTTGCGCATACATTCTCTGACAAGTTGAAAGAGCATGGTGTATTCGCACAGAGTATCGCTTTCCCGACGGTCGAACGCGGGAAAGCCCGTATCCGGACCATCGTCACAGCGGAACATACACGAGATGACCTCGAACGGGCACTCGAAGCGTTTAAAACGGTCGCGGAAGAGTTGAATGTGACACTACAAGCATAAATGAGAACTGCAGACGATCTGTCTGCAGTTTTTTGGTGGATTTGTATATGAAATCGAGTATATTCAAATAGGGTATGGATGAAGTAAATCGAAATATAGCGTAATTCTTAATATTTCAATTACCGTATTTGATTGAATTAGTACATCTCAGAAATGAGGAAAGGCTATGTTTCTGCAAGGGATCTTTCAAGTGGGGATGGTGTTAGATCGAGAGACGTTTTCGATCCTGACGATTTCACCACCATTCATAATAAATGTGATATTTAGTGTCCTGATTTTGATTGGCGTCTTGTACTTTCGGATTGAGAGTTGGAAAGGGAAATTGTGGAACGTTGTACTGATGTGTTACGCGCTCTTATTCATCTTTGTCTATATAGGAGCCTGGTTTGTGAGGCTGAAATACAACCTTACACCGAGTTTCAACGAGTCGTTCGCCCTCGAACCCTTTCCTGGATGGAAGATTTTTTTCAATGGATTGAGAACGGTATAGAAGAACCGAATTTGACAGCAAATGCGATTGCGTTTGGTGCGTTGCTGTTCTACTTCAGAAAGTTCAAGGGTAAATATACGTGGATATTAAGGCTTTTCGCAGTGATTCCTGTCAGCTTATTTTTCATCATATATATTCCGAAAGTCTTTAGTTGGTTATTGCAATAAAAAAGAAGCAAGGCGCAATGCCTTGCTTAAATCATGATTATTCCTCTAAATCCTCGAGCGGCATAATAAGAATCTGCACCATTGTGGTAGACGAAGATGTGATCATAGCGACGGTCGCAGAACAGGGCGCCACCTTTTTGACGAATGGTGTCCGGTGTCTGAATCCAACTTGACGTCTTCAAATCGAATGCACCGAGCGTTTGTAAGTGTCGGTATGTTTCTTCATCGAGAAGGGTTATGCCCATCTGTTCAGATAGGGCGACCGCGCTTCCGGCAGGCTTATTCTTTTTACGTGCCTCAAGAGCTGGTTCGTCATAACAGAGACTTCGTCGACCACTCGGACTCTCAACTGAACAGTCGCAAAAAGCGAGGTCTCCGTTAGGGAGACGAATCACGTCTGGTTCTCCGCCGGTCTCTTCCATCAATGCGAGGGTGGTCAACTTATCCTGATCAATTTGAATTCGCTCCAATATGTCTGACCAGACGACGTCAGAATGAAGTTCAACGTTTTCAGTGAAACGAGACTCTAAGGTATTTAGTAACTCGATAGTTTCTTCCTGTGAAAGTTTCGACATGGAAATCACTCCGATCATTTGTTTCTTTTAGTATACGATATGAATCGCTACAGGTTGTCTTTTCAATTGTGAGAATGGAGAATCTACCAGTTAGAAAATCATTTAAATAAGGCGCCCTTTCTTAGAGAAGGCGCCTCTTGTTTATACAGATGATACGGTCAACATAGACTGTTCAGTCAATCGTCCGATCCAAATCAACGGAAGAGTCAAAAGTGCTCCGAGAAGGTAAACCGAATCAATTGGTAGTCCATCCGCAAGAAGACCGAACAGCAAACTCCCTACACTGAATGCGAGGGCGTATCCCGTTTGTTGCACACTATATACATAGGGAAGTCGCGCAGTCGGGATCTGTTCTTGAATGACGGTATTCGCCTGGATGATCCGCATTTGTGTGGCTGCCCCTTGAATCACTAACGCCAAAATCGCAAACGCGAGATGCTCGGTCACGCCGAACAACAGAGCGGCAACAATGGATAAGACGGCAGTCGACGGTAGCGAGGGTGCTCGACGAGACCGATGAAGATAAGCACTCGCCGCGATCATACTAATCAAAAATGATGCGTTAAGCGTTCCCCACCAGCCTGTATCGACTTGCAGATGTCGCTCGAGATAGACGAGAAGCAACGCTGAAATCCAAAGCGTGCTGACAAATGATTCATACGTCACAAACCAAGTCACACGACGAGCGAATGGTGACGTTCTTACATAAGTAAGACTATCGCGTAAGGTAATCGATTCCTCCGTTCCATCATCGACGATGTCTTCCGTAAGCGATTGATAGAAGTAAATCGTCACAACCGTTGAAAGGCTGAAGAGAACGAGTGAAACGATTAATGCAAAGGCGCTAGACGAGAGAGAGACGAGCATCGTCCCGAGCGGCCACATCGCGAGTTGGATGAACTGATTGGAACCTTGAACTAGGCTGTTCGCTTGTTGACGATTCGTCGCCAAACTTGGGATGAACGAGGCTTGAATCGGACGTGCGAATCCATCGAGAAATGCAATCCACATGACGAGGCCGAGAACAAGAATCGAATCCGTGAAGAGAACGAGAACAAGGGTGATCGTCTTCATCAGTTGTGACAGGACGAGCGTTTTCCCGAGCGAGTAGTGACTGAGGATGCGGGCGAAAAAGAGTCCGCTGAGCGTCATACCGGCAGTCACGGCAATCGGGAAACTGGCCGCCATGAGAGCGGACCCAGTTTGTTGATACAGCAAGGCAATGAGCGCGACGATGTATAGGACATCGCCAATGTTTGCGAGCCATTGGCTAACGAGCAGTGTGTAAAACGATTTCATCACAAATCTCCTCCGAATCTATTCAATTTGGTAGGTTGGACGAATCGTTTTTACACATTTTCACCTCTTCATAAAATGATATAAAAATAATTATACAAAATTTGATTAATTCTGTAAACTTCTCATATGGGTGAAATTGTCATAGTAAGAGGATGGAATGATTCAACAAGCTTTGATGGTAGTGGGTAAAAAGCAATTACGTGGTTTACTTTACGAAAGTGAATTGAAAAAATAATGAATGATAAGGATGGGACTATATGCTTGAATATAAACTAAATGACGATGTCACACTGAGAATGTTCAATACAGACGATGCGGACGAGTTATTTAAGCTGACGATTGCATCGAAGCCTTATTTGCGAGAGTGGCTTGGCTGGCTCGACTATATTGAGACGGTGGAAGACTCGAAGCAGAACATAGAGGGACGAATCAAAGGGTTGATTGAAACGGGCGGGCGCCCAAAATCGTTCGCTTTGATGTATAAAGGAGCACTGGCCGGAACAATTGGATTTAACGAAATCGATCGTGGTATTCAATGTGGCACAATCGGATACTGGCTCGGACAAGAGTTTCAAGGGAAAGGCATCATGAGTCAAGCGCTCGAGACCATCATCGAGTATGGGTTTCAAGATTTGAAACTACATAAAATTGAGATCCGAGTCGCGACAGAGAATGTGAAGAGTCGGGCACTTCCGGAACGATTCGGCTTTAAGGAAGAAGGGGTCATTCGAGATGCGGAGTGGCTGTATGACCGTTACGTCGATCATGTCGTCTACGGGTTGTTGAAACATGAATTTTTACAGCTAAACCATCATTCTAAAGCTTATGATGAGGCTGGACATCGTATGTAAACAACGACGAGACATTATAAAAGGGGACTACTGAATGACAACCATATATTTTGTCAGACATGCACATTCTACCTATACACCAGACGAATTCGCCAGACCGTTATCTGAGAAAGGAATGCATGATGTTGCTGAAATTACAAACCTTCTAATCGATGAGGGGATCGATATCGTGACTTCGAGTCCATACAAACGAGCCGTTCAAACCGTAAAAGGCATCGCGGATTATCTTGGACAGGACGTTGTAGTGTCGGATGATTTGAGAGAGCGAACCTTGACTTCAGAACCAGCTAAAGACTTTACAAGCGCGATGGAGACCGTTTGGAAAAATCCTGCGTTCGCATGGGAAGGGGGAGAGTCGAACGATCAGGCCCAATCTAGAGGGGTAGAGGCTCTCATATCACTGCTCCGTACATACGAAGGGAAAAAAGTGGTGCTCGGCACACATGGAAATATTATGGTTCTCATGTTGAATTATTTTGATGTGCGATATGGATATGAATTTTGGAAAGAACTCGACATGCCGGATATCTATAAGGCGACTTTTGAGAACAATACATTGATGAGTGTCGAGAAGTTATATAAACCTCAAGGTTAGAAATCGATTGACTATAGATGGTAAGGATCAAGTTGTCTTTGTACCATTAGATAACCTGAAATCGTACAGACCAAGACCCGCCCTTCACGAGAGGGCGGGTCTTTCGTCTGACTCAAATAATTCAGTTCCAAACTCTTCATACGCCTGTTCATACCGGCGGAGGGAAGATTCCTTATGCATACAGGTGATATTCATCCGCTCGGATGGTGTCATATCGCCAGCATATGTCTTCAACACATGGGCGTTTCGAAGCATCGATGGCGTGACGGAGCGCGCGAGGCCACTTCGTTCGTTCAACTGCCGCATCATTTTCGTAATCATGACGATCGTCAATTGCTTCGGTTGATTCTTCGCATACACCCAGCGGAACGTCATCCGGGCAAAATCGAATGAGACGAAGACCGGGTCTTCTGAATACCAACGTGGTCGTACCGGGGTCGGGATATCAGCTAGGTAATTCATGAGCAACGATTGATCTTCTTGTGACAGCTTCAACGTGAAACGGTTTCCGAGACGATCATACACGTCGAAGGTGTGATCGGCCAGATGCAAGTCGATCATTCGCAAACGGATGATGTGATGGACACGCAATCCATATTTATAGAAAAGCGTCACAATCAGTTCGTTCCGATTGACGAGATAAGGATGAGCTTGGAGCTGATTCTCACTCAGTCCTCTCGTCGAACGAATCGTTTGAACGAGTCGGTCGAATTCAGATTCGAGTGCGACTTGGTCGACTGTCAACGTATGTGCCGGTTGGGAATAGGCAAGCATCTTTTTACGAAGCGGATTTAAAAATTGGGTCAGGCTATTGATGACCGTGACGATTCTTGCGACGGTCGCCTGTTGATAGTGCTTCTCTTCGATTAAGAAGTCATTCACGAATGTCTTCCACGATTCGAGCGGAACGTCTAACCAGTCCGTCGGTTCGTTGAGTTCGACATTGTGGTCGTGAAAGTATTTATGCACGTCGATCAAGTCGTAGCGATATCGCTTAAGCGTCGAGGGTTGACGACCGCTGGCGCCGAGATGATAGAGGTACGTTTCAATAAATTCCGGGAGCGGGTAGTCTTTTCTTCGTTTCGTCATGGTCGAGCCTCCTTCTTCCTTTATCCTACCACAAACGGACGTTCTCTATACGCTGATTCGTGGTAAGATGAAAGGTGAGACTTTATGGAATGAGGGATTACATGATTGAACGTGAAAAAGTTGTCATCGTCGGTTGTCAGTTGCCTGACACCGATGATTGGACATATGAACAGTCGATGGGCGAGCTCGTTGAACTCGTGGACACAGCGCAAGGCGAAGTCGTTGCCAGACTCGACCAAAAGCGTCAACAAATCGACCGTCGTACCTTTATCGGGAAAGGGAAAATCGAGGAACTCGCGATGCTCGTCGAACAGTTCGAGCCGGACTTATTGATTTTCAACGCCGAATTGACACCGGCACAGTCGAAAAACATTCGCATCGCCTTGAACGATCCAGATGAGATGAAGTTGATTGACCGCACACAGCTCATCTTGGACATCTTTGCGAGCCGTGCGCAATCGCGCGAAGGGAAATTGCAGGTCGAACTCGCGCAGATGAACTATTTGCTGCCGCGTCTCATCGGTCAAGGCACACAGCTTTCGCGACTCGGTGGTGGAATCGGGACGCGTGGTCCTGGTGAGACGAAACTTGAATCGGATCGTCGTCACATCAAGCGCCGCATCGATGAAATCACGAAACAGCTCGAGGGGACAGTCGCACACCGTGGACGTTACCGAGAACGCCGAAAAGAAAACAGGGTATTCCAAGTCGCGCTCGTCGGGTATACGAATGCTGGGAAGTCGACAATCTTTAACCGATTGACCGATGCCGACACGTACGAGCAGGATGAATTGTTTGCGACGCTCGACCCGTTGACGCGCGAGCTCGAACTTCCGCGAGGTGGGAAAGTACTGATCACAGATACGGTCGGATTCATCCGTGACTTGCCGACGAAACTCGTTGCCGCGTTTCGTTCGACATTAGAAGAAGTTGTCGGTGCCGACTTGATCCTTCATGTCATCGATGCATCGAACCCACATTATCTGAATCAAATCGATACGACGAATGCGGTATTAGAGGAACTCGGTGCGAGTGAGGTGCCTCAGCTCGAGGTATATAATAAGAAAGACCGTCTGACGGAAGACTTCGTCGGCGGACCGTTATTGATCTCGGCAATCGCCTCGGAAGATATCGTGACGTTGACAGGTGCTCTCGAGGATAAGATTGCGGACATTTTGACAAAAGTCCATGTCATTCTCCCGGTGACGGCGTTTGAACACTACCACCCGGCCAAAGAGGCGATGTATCGTCTTGAAGAGAGCTTTTTAGATGACGGTTCTGTCGAATTAGTAGGTTATATGAGAGAAGACACGCGTCTATATGCGACGCTAAAACAATTTGAGGTGTAAGTATGTGGCAAGAAAAGATTGAACATTATGATGCGCTCGCGCCGTTCGTAAAAAAAGCGGAGGCACGGGTCAAACCGTTTTTCGAAAGGATTGACGAGACGGCCGAATTCAACCAGTATCGCGTCCTAGAATCGTTTAAAAAGCATAAAGTGTCGGATTTTCATTTTAATCCGACGACGGGATATGGATATGACGATATCGGTCGAGACACCCTCGAGTCGATTTATGCGGATGTGTTTGGAGCCGAGCTCGCGCTATGTCGACCACAAATCATCTCCGGTACCCATGCAATCGGGATTGCCTTGTTTGGTGTCCTTCTACCAGGTGATGAGCTTCTCTATATCACAGGGAAGCCGTATGACACGCTTGAGGAGATTGTCGGCATTCGTGGCGATGGTCGCGGTTCGTTAAAAGAACTCGGTGTCCATTACGATACTGTCGAATTAAAAGAGGAATGTGAAATCGACATCGACCGCGTCCTCGAACGGATTCGTCCTGAGACGAAACTCGTTGGGATTCAGCGATCGAAAGGGTATGCGAATCGTCGCAGTATTCCAGTCGATGAAATCAAAGTGGCCATCGAACGGATTAAAGCGGAACATCCGCATGTGTATGTGTTCGTGGACAATTGTTACGGTGAGTTTGTCGAGACGATCGAACCGACGCACGTCGGGGCTGACTTGATGGCTGGTTCTCTCATCAAAAACCCAGGCGGTGGATTGGCGAAGACGGGCGGTTATATCGCTGGTACGAAAGAGTTAATTGAACGGTGTTCGTTCCGTATGACGACCCCAGGTATCGGAAGTGAAGCCGGACCATCACTCTACTCGCTTCAAGAGATGTATCAAGGCTTCTATATGGCACCTCATACAGTCGCACAGGCATTAAAAGGGGCCCATTTGACGGCAAGTCTATTGTCTTTGATCGGATTCGAGACAGATCCTCACTATACGACTCTACGAACGGACTTGATTCAGTCGGTGACGTTCCGTGACCGCGACAAGATGATTGCGTTTTGTCAGAGCATCCAAATGGCATCGCCGGTCAATGCCCATGCGTTACCGGTGCCGGCCTATATGCCGGGTTATGAAGATGACGTCATCATGGCAGCTGGGACGTTCATTCAGGGTTCTTCCATCGAGCTGTCTGCCGATGGTCCGCTTCGGGCACCGTACACGGCGTACGTTCAAGGTGGTCTGACGTATGCTCACGTAAAAGTCGCGCTCATGTTGGCGTTGAGCCAATTACACGGTAAAGGATTGGTCGAATTCAATGACCAAAATCGGCCGACACATTTGTAACTAATCTGTCATGTTAACTTTCTTAACATCTATTGACAGGATTGTTGTCATATATTATTCTCACATTGTGAGACAGAAAAGGAGGGGTAAGGATGGCCGATCAATTTCGTCGCTCCAACCCGTTGTTTCCGATTGGAATCGTCCAAGATTTGACGCAACTGACAGGTAGACAGATTCGGTATTACGAAGAACAGGGTCTGATTTCGCCTAGTCGGACGGAATCGAAACGACGACTTTATTCCTTTAATGATGTCGAACGTCTACTCGCAATCAAGGATTACATTGATCAAGGCTTTAACTTGGCGGCGATTCGCCACATGTTAGAGCAAGAAGGTGAAAAAGAAGCGGAAGCATCTGCTCCGGCCGCACCGGTCAGTGAAGCACCGAAGGTTTCGGAAAAAGAGTTACATCATTTGTTGAAAACACAGCTTCAAGAAGCCGGTCGTTTCAATAAAACGTCGCTCATTCAAGGTGAGCTTTCACGTTTCTATCGATAACGCCGCACACATCAACCATTACGCAATGTGAGAGGGGACATTTTACCATGGCCAGAAAAACGTTCACAAAAGAAGACATTAAACGCATCGCACAAGAGGAAGACGTACGCTTTATTCGTCTTCAATTCACGGACATCCTCGGAACAATCAAAAACGTCGAGGTGCCGATCAGCCAATTGGACAAAGCACTTGATAACAAGATGATGTTTGACGGATCGTCAATCGAAGGATTCGTCCGCATCGAGGAATCAGACATGTACTTGTATCCAGACCTCAACACGTGGGTTGTCTTCCCGTGGACAGATGGCAGCGGAAAAGTTGCTCGCTTAATTTGCGATATTTATAACCCAGACGGTACACCATTCAGCGGTGACCCGCGCGGTACACTCAAGCGTAACCTTGAGAAGATGCAAAAACTTGGTTTCACAGCGTTCAACGTTGGACCAGAGCCAGAGTTCTTCTTGTTCAAAAAAGACGCATCAGGCCGTCCGACTCTTGAACTCAACGACCAAGGTGGATACTTCGACTTGGCACCAGTTGACCTCGGTGAGAACTGCCGTAAAGAGATCGTCATCGAACTTGAAAACATGGGCTTTGAAATCGAAGCATCACACCACGAAGTAGCACCAGGACAACACGAAATCGATTTCAAATACGCAGATGCTGTCACGACGGCAGATAACATCCAAACGTTCAAACTCGTCGTCAAGACGATCGCAGCGAAGTATGGTCTTCACGCGACGTTCATGCCGAAGCCGCTCTTCGGTGTAAACGGTTCAGGGATGCATGCGAACATGTCACTCTTCAAAGGCGACACAAACGTCTTCTACGATCCAAACGGCGACATGGAACTTTCAGATACAGCTCGCGCGTTCACAGCCGGTATCTTGGAGCACGCTCGTGCCTTCACGGCAGTATGTAACCCGACTGTCAACTCATACAAGCGTCTCGTACCAGGCTACGAAGCACCTTGCTATGTTGCATGGAGCGCACGTAACCGTTCGCCACTCGTACGTGTACCAGCGGCACGTGGTCTCTCGACTCGTATCGAAGTACGTTCGGTTGACCCAGCGGCGAACCCGTACCTTGCACTTGCTGCCCTCTTGGCTTCAGGTCTTGACGGAATTGAAAAAGATTTGAATGCACCTAAACCAATCGATAGCAACATCTACGTGATGGACAAGCCAGAGCGTGTAGCAAACGGAATCGACGATCTCCCGGCCACACTCTTCGATGCACTCGAAGTCCTTCGTGCGGACAAAGTCGTGATGGACTCACTTGGTGAGCATATCGGTGAACATTTCCTCGAGTTGAAAGAAATCGAGTGGGATATGTTCCGTATGCAAGTAACAGAGTGGGAACGCGATCAGTACATGACGCTCTACTAAATAGAAGAGATATATAAAAGAGTATGGAGCATCCCTCAATTTGGGATGCTCCATACTCTTTTTGATAAATCATAATAGCGGAGATATCTTTATGATTCCGGCTCTTCTCTAACCTTCACAGGGACCCAAACCTCGCTATATACGTTGTCATATCCTGTTTCTATTTTACTAAATGAAATGCTTGGCAAGTCTTGAAGTGCGTATCCCGAAGAAGGTAACCATTCTGCATAGGTTCTTGCCATCGTCTCTTGTAGAGTGTTTGGGAATGGTCCAGTGTTCGGGAAGATTGCCCATAAACTTTTTGGGATTGAGATCACTTCGAGATCGTCATACTTAATTTCTCTTGTCGTGGCGAAACCGATCATATGTGTCAAATAACCTTCTTCTTCTAAGTGACCGTCATCAAAATTGAACGATGCGTTCAAGGCACGATTCGGATATAAATTGCCCAATTCATGCATGTGAGCCCGTTGCTCTTCCGTAATCGACTTCGCTAGTTCCATGATTTCTTCGTTGACTCCCTCGAATTGAATAGGGACACGCTTTGAAACTCCAACGATTTGAAAAGCTTCTTTCTCTTCTAACTTGAACTCCATTGATGTTCCTCCTTTTATATCGATATAAAACGTGAAGCGAGGGAACGACTTTTGAATGTGATTCTTCATGACTTCAGAAGGCAAATGACCAGACCAATCTCGAAACGCTCTGGAAAACCCTTCGACCGATTGATATCCATAGAGATATGCGATTTCTGTTACGCTTGAACCATGAACCAATTTTTCATTTGCGATAGAAAACCGTCGATTTCGTATATAAGTGTGAAGTGTCATTCCTGACATATACGAAAACATTCTCTTAAAATGATGAGCAGATAGTCCGGTGATTTTTGTGATCTCTGAATCTAAGAGTTCTTCCGTTAAGTGCTGTTCGATAAAGTCCATCAGCTCATTTAATGCTTTTACCATCAAGTTCTCCTCCTTCATAGTTTGACAATATCGGATTTCTTCCAACTCATCTCGATAATTTGCGTGCAGGAAAGATCGGGTCGTATTAGTTTAAGCATTTCATTCATAAAATGGATACCCTATAACACGTTATCATTCCAATTAAAACAAAGGACCACCTTCTGTACTTCACGAAGGTGGTCCTTTGTTGGTTAAAACGCTTTTTTGAAAAACGTTGAAGTATAGTCGAGCGTCGTATGCAGTGTCGTCGCAAACACGAGCCCTAAAAAGAAGGACATGCCATGAATGTCCACCCATGAGCGTATTTCCTCTTCGTAAGCCGTGAAGGGCAGAAGCAGCACGAGTGGGAACCCGATATATGCAATCCGAATCACATCACTCAAAGCAGGTAGGTGCGAGAAGAGCGAACGGTGCGGCATGAGCTTTACGTAAGGGAGCCAAATCAGTTTGAGAGGTCCCCATCGATAATAGGCGTCTGATTTCAAATCGAGGTCCGGGGAGAGCCAGAGTGTACCGATGATGGCACCGATGATCAATGAGAACGGAACATCGATTTCAAGAAAAGGCGTGGCAACCGCGAGTGCTCCGGTTGCCACGAGATTCGTACGGGTATGGGTCTTGCCACTAGCCATTAATGAATCGTCCGGTATACACCGATAACCTTCCCTAAAATCGAGACGTTGTCAAAATACATCGCTTCTAACTCGTCGTTCTCCGGTTGAAGGCGGACCTTCGAAGCTTCTTTGTAAATTCGCTTCACGGTCGCTTCGCCTTCTTCCGTCATGGCGACGACAATCTCTCCATTGTCGGCCGTGCTCTGCTGGCGGACGAGCACCCGGTCTCCGTCTAAAATTCCTGCATTGATCATCGAATCCCCAGAGACAGACAACATATATACATTATCTGACCCGACGATATGTGCTGGAAGAGGGAAGTGCTCTTCCACGTTCTCGATGGCGGTGATCGGTGTCCCGGCAGTGACCTTCCCGATGACCGGTACGTACATGACGGACTCTTGCTCTTCCATTGTCGGCATATCTTCAGTCAAAATTTCAATCGCGCGAGGCTTCGTCTTATCTCGACGAATCAATCCACGCTTCTCTAAACGATCTAGATGACCGTGTACGGTCGAACTAGATGCAAGACCGACGGCTTCTCCAATTTCACGAACAGAAGGCGGATAACCTTTTGCTCGTACTTCGTCTTTGATGAAATCAAGAATCTGCTGTTGTCGCGCTGACATTTTTTTCATTATGTTCACCTCGATATAATCGAATAACCTGCAATCGCATCCTATTCTTTATGTGTCTAGTGTAACACAAGAACACATGAGCGTACAAACATTCGTTCGTTTTTTTGTGTTGACCGAACACGGGTTCTTGTTTTATGATGAGAACAGATAAACGAACAAACGTTCTAACGAACATATATTCTTATACAGGAGGCAATGTAATCATGAAAGATACACTCAACGGAATCATTTTAGTCGGGATGCTCTTAGTCGGGATGTTCGCTTTTTATTTGGCTGGTGAAATGCGAGGGGAACCAAAAGTTGTCGATCCGGTCGTCACGTCAGAGCGGACAATCGAAGAAGAGGTTGCGTACGTCGAAGCAGAATCACTCGAAGCACAGATCATGGCAGAGCGTGAAGAGCATAACGAACGAAAAATGAAATGGTATGCCGCTGAGTGATCTTTCTTCATTGCGAATCAATCTTAAACTGTGTATCGTAACAAATGAATGCAATGAAAGGGAGTGGTGCGATGCGGGTCGTCATCTATTGCCGGGTATCGACGAACAAGTCTACCCAAGAGACATCACTCAGTCGGCAAGTCGAAGAATTACAGCAGCTGGCTTCGGGATTAGGGGCCGACGTCATAGATGTCATCACAGAGCAAGAGAGCGGTTATGAAGTCAATCGACAAGGGCTACTTGATTTACTGGACCATGTATCCACTTCTCAGCTCGATGCCGTGCTCGTCACGGACGACAGTCGCTTAGGACGAGGGAATGCTAAGATTGCGATCTTGCATACTTTAATGAAGCATGACGTGCGATTGCTGACGATGCAGTCTACGTCGGACTATGTCGTTTCCGATGCAGAGAAGATGGTATTGGAGATTGTCAGTGTTGTCGAAGAATATCAACGAAAAATTCACAATGCGAAAATCTCGCGTGGGATGCGTCGTGCGGTCGCTAACGGATTTAACCCACAGCGCAACATTCAAAATCATGATCAAGGTGGGCGACATCGAATTGAAGTGCCAATCGAAGAGATTATCCAATTGCGTGAACGTGGCTTGACGTTCGCTGAGATTGCGGCGACGCTACGTGGATTTGGCTATGAAGTCTCGAAGGCAACGGTCAATCGACGATATCTTGAGCACCAGTCGGTTGCTGAAACTTGATTCTTCCTCTCTGATTTTGTAAAGTATAAGAACAAATTCACTAGAGAGGGGGCGAGTCATATGTTAGCACCAGGACAATTGGAGCGAATCAATTTCCTCGCCAACAAAGCGAAGACAGAAGGACTGTCTGAAGAAGAAATGAACGAGCAACAAGACTTGCGTCAAGAATATTTGAAGGCGTTTCGTCAATCGTTCAAATCACAAATGATGGGTATGAAAGTCGTCGATCCAGATGGAAATGACGTTACACCAGAGAAGTTGAAAGAAGATCAAAAGCGCTATCGCGGTGAGTGATACCGAATGCACATCCTATTTCGCATAGGATGTGCATTTTTGTTATACACGAACACGCATCAGACGAACGGATTACATGCTGTTTCATGCAATAGAAGGAAACGATTTCATCAAATGTGTTATACTAATTAATTAGTTGTGACACACGATTGAGTATGATAAAATATGACGGGTAGAAAACCTTCTTAACACAGAGAGGATGAAATTAGTGGAAACAACTACTAAAGAATTATTAGCGATTAACTCGATTCGGACGCTCTCAATTGATGCAGTCCAAAAAGCGAACTCTGGTCACCCAGGGATGCCAATGGGCGCTGCCCCGATGGCGTTTACACTTTGGACAGATAAAATGCGTCACAACCCGAAAAACCCGAACTGGTTCAACCGTGACCGTTTCGTGCTCTCAGCGGGTCATGGATCGATGCTCTTGTATTCGCTCCTTCACTTGTCTGGCTATGATTTGTCGATGGACGATTTGAAATCATTCCGTCAAATGGACTCGAAGACACCTGGTCACCCTGAGTACCGCCACACGGCTGGGGTAGATGCGACAACGGGCCCACTTGGACAAGGGATTGCGATGGCTGTCGGGATGGCCATGGCAGAGAAACACTTAGAAGCGACTTACAACCGCGACGAGTTCAACGTCGTTGACCACTACACGTTCGGCATTTGCGGTGACGGAGACTTGATGGAAGGTGTATCTGCGGAGGCGGCTTCCCTCGCAGGTCACTTGAAGCTCGGTAAACTCGTCGTTCTTTACGATTCAAACGATATCTCTCTCGATGGCGACCTTCATAAGTCGTTCTCTGAAAGCGTAGAAGACCGTTTCAACGCTTACGGATGGCAAGTCATTCGTGTCGAAGACGGAACGGACATCGATTCAATCGCAAAAGCGATCGATGCTGCGAAAGCAGAGACGTCGAAGCCGACATTGATCGAAGTCAAGACGGTCATCGGATTCGGTTCACCGAACAAGTCGGGTAAATCGGCATCACACGGTGCGCCACTTGGAGACGCTGAAATCGAATTGACGAAACAGTTCTACAAATGGGAAGGCGAGTCATTCTACGTTCCAAACGAAGTATATGACTTATTCAACGAGAAAGTTGTCGAGCCTGGCGCGAAATATGAGTCAGACTGGAACGAACTCGTTGAAGCGTATAAAGCGGCACACCCTGAGCTCGGAGCACAGTTCGAGCGCGCAATGAACAATGACCTTCCTGAAGGTTGGGATAGCGAGTTGCCGACTTTCGAAATCGGTTCGAAAAAAGCAACACGTCAAACGAGCGGTGAAGTGTTGAACGCAATCGCAAAAGCAGTACCGACACTCTTTGGTGGTTCGGCTGACCTTGCTGGATCGAACAACTCGATGATCAAAGGTGCGGTAGACTTCGATGAAGACCCAGCTGGTCGTAACATCTGGTTCGGTGTTCGTGAGTTCGCGATGGCGGCAGCTGTGAACGGTATGGCCCTTCACGGTGGTGTTCTTCCTTACGGTGCGACGTTCTTCGTCTTCTCGGATTACCTCCGTCCTGCAGTCCGTCTCGCAGCACTTATGGGACTTCCATCGACGTTCATCTTGACGCACGACTCAATCGCAGTCGGTGAAGATGGTCCAACGCACGAGCCGGTCGAACATTTGATGAGCTTCCGCGCGATGCCGAACCTCTCTGTTCTTCGTCCTGCTGACGGCAAAGAAACGATTGCAGCTTGGAAACAAGCGGTGACATCGAAAACGACTCCTTCACTTCTCGTCTTGACTCGTCAAGCGTTACCAGAACTCGAAGGTACATCTATTGAAACGGCAGCAAAAGGAGCTTACGTCGTTGCAGGTGAATCGAAAGATGCAGACGTTCTCTTGCTCGGTACAGGTTCTGAAGTACACGTTCTCGTTGAAGCGCGTGAACAGCTCGCGTCAGAAGGCGTGAAAGCGACAGTCGTCTCGATGCCATCATGGGAACTCTTCGAAGCGCAATCTGCAGAGTACAAAGAATCTGTCCTTCCATCTTCAGTCACGAAACGTGTATCACTTGAAGCGGGTGCGACACTTGGATGGTACAAATATGTAGGATTCGGTGGTAAGGTACTCGGAATCGACAAGTTCGGAGCATCTGCACCTGGTGACCTCCTCATGAAAGAATACGGCATGTCAGTCGACAACGTCGTCAATGCAGTAAAATCACTTTAATCTCTAGTTAGATTGTTGTGACGGCCAATCGTTTGGCCGTCACTTTTTTTCTGGACGACTAGCGAAGTTGTTCAATTTAGTGTATAGTAAAAAACGATGTTTCATATGGTAGAGGAGGTAAAGCCTTGAGTACATTATTCTGGATTCTTCTTGTCGTGGCAGCACTCATCGGGGGTATCGCGATTGGATTCTTTATCGCGCGTAAATACATGATGAACTACCTTGAACAGAACCCGCCAATCAATGAAGATATGATTCGTACGTTGATGATGCAGATGGGTCAAAAGCCATCACAGAAGAAAGTCAACCAAGTGATGCGCGCCATGAACGTGCAGATGAAAAACGAAAAGAAATCATAATCAATCACGAAAGCACTTCGGTTCCCGAAGTGCTTTTTTGTTTCCTCTTTTTGTTAGACAATCGAACAAACTTTCGCTACGATTAATGAATAATCTTCATCTAAAGACAAAGGGGGGCGTTTCACATTCGTGTATTCAAACAATTATCTTGGTTTTTGCGTCTTGAGTGGAAGACGTACGCGCTCGGCATCGTCTTACTGATCTTCGTGGCTGGTCTAGAACTGATTCCACCACGCATCATCGGACGGATTGTCGATGAGATTAACCGTGGTTCGCTTTCGTCCGACACACTCTGGCTGTTATTAGGGGGACTTGCTGCTGTTGGGATTGGAAATTATGTCGCCCGCTTCTTTTGGCGCTATTTTATCTTCGGCGCATCGATTCGTCTAGGAAGAATGCTTCGTAGCCAACTATATCGGCATTTCACAGATCTTGATCAGCGATTTTATAAAAAGTCACGGGTCGGTGATTTGATGGCCCATGCGACAAATGATGTACAAGCCGTATCGATGACGGCCGGTGCGGGAATTTTAACACTCGTCGATAGCGTGACACTTGGGACGTTCGTCATCATCACGATGATTACAACAATCAGCTGGAAATTGACGCTCGTTGCCTTACTACCGTTACCAATCATGGTCGCTTTGACAACGCGATATGGAAAGATGTTACATAGCCGATTCGGGGTCGCCCAAGCGGCATTTTCAGAATTGAATGACAAAGTGCAGGAAAGCGTCAGTGGCGTCCGTGTCTTAAAGTCGACGGGGGAAGTCGATCGGGATGTGGAATCGTTTGAGAACTTATCGAGTGAAGTCATGGCGAAAAACGTACGAGTCGCGAAGATTGATGCCTTATACGACCCGACCATCTTCGGAATTGTCGGATTGTCTTATATCCTTTCGGTCGGGTATGGAGCCGTCTTGATTGAACAAGGCGAATTGACGATTGGACAGATTGTCAGCTTCACAGCTTATTTGGCACTGTTGACATGGCCGATGTTAGCCTTTGGATGGTTGTTCAATATCGTGGAGCGTGGACGCGCGTCTTACGACCGAATTGAGCGAATGCTCGCCGTCAAACCTGAGATTCAAGACGACCGCATGGCTGCGACGACCCTTTCTCATTCAGAGGTGGAGGTCGATATTCGAAATTTCGCCTATGATGAGACCGTTGTGCTCCACAATGTCCATTTTCGGATTGAACGTGGAAAAACAATCGGGATTGTCGGCAGAACAGGTGCAGGGAAGACGACGATTGTCCGTCTATTGACGCGTGAGTATGATGTGAAAGATGGAAAGATTAAAATCGGTGGGATCAACATCCGCCAAGTGAAAAAATCACTTCTGATGGATAAAATTGCGGTCGTTCCACAAGATCATTTCTTGTTCTCGGATTCGATTGCGAACAATATCGCGTTCGGAAGGCCTGAAGCGAGCATGGAAGAAATCATCGAAGCAGCTAAGGTTGCTGAGGTGCATGAAGATATTGTCCGTCTTCCGGAAGGATATGCGACACTCGTCGGTGAACGTGGAGTCACATTATCAGGAGGACAAAAACAACGGATTTCCATCGCGCGGGCGCTCATGACAGCGGCGGATGTATTGATATTAGATGATGCCCTATCTGCGGTCGATGCGAAAACGGAAGAGTCGATTATCGAGCATTTTCGAGTCGGTAATCCAGATCAGGCGCGCGTCATTGTCGCACATCGTCTTTCGGCTGTAGAACACGCTGACGAGATTCTCGTGATTGAGGACGGAAACATCATTCAACGAGGTCGCCATGAGGCATTGCTTCAAGAGACGGGCTGGTATCGTGAGACATATGATCGTCAGCAACTTGAAGCGATTGTAGAAGGGGGGGGACACGATGAAACATGATGTCCAAGAATGGCAAGTCATCAAGCGCCTGCTCAGTTACGCGAAACGGTACGGAAAACCGCTAAGTGTTGCCTTCGTATTTCTCTTGATTGCGACAGGTGCAAAGTTGGCAGGGCCGTTTCTAATCAAAGTGTTTATCGATGAATTCGTCACACCAGGTGTCTACCCGACGAACTGGGTCATCGCTCTTTTTGCTGTCTATATGGTGCTTCATTTGTCGGCGATTGTATTTGACTATCTGCAATCCATATCTTTTCAAAAAGTCGCCTTAAAAATTGTGCAAAACATTCGGATGGACATCTTCCGTCACGTTATGGGGATGCGACTTGCCTACTTTGACCGCACACCAGCGGGAGTCCTTGTATCGCGTATCACGAATGATACGGAGGCCGTAAAAGAGCTCTATGTCGGGGTGATGAGTACGTTCGTTCAGTCTGCCGTTCAGTTGATTGGGACGTATATCTTCCTCTACATCTTGGAGCCCCCGCTCGCAACGATGGGACTCATCTTGTTGCCTCTCTTCTGGCTTATCATTTGGGCGTATCGTCGTTTCTCGACGAAATATTTCGCGCAAGTGCGGGATTTGTTGTCACAACTCAACGCCCAGTTGAACGAATCCATCAATGGGATGGGCATCATTCAACAATTTCGTCAAGAAGAGCGTCTCATTCGTCAGTTCGAAGAGACGAACGAAGCGCATCAGGAGGCACGATATCGGAACTTAAAACTCGATAGCATGTTACTCCGCCCGATTATCGAATTGCTTCTCGCCTTCTCCATCATCGGTCTGCTCGGTTATTACGGGGTACTCTCGATGAGTGAACAAGTTCAAGTAGGGGTCGTGTATGCTTTCATCAGCTATATTGAACGTATTTTCCGTCCCGTGCTTGATATCATGCAACGATTAAGCGAATTTCAACAAGCCGTCGTATCGGCCGACCGTGTCTTCAAAATTTTAGATACGGATGAACCGGCTCCAGGTAAACAGATGCCTGGTGAAGCACGAATCACTGATGGGGAAGTTCGGTTCGAAAATGTGACATTCAGTTACGACGGAGAAGTTGACGTGTTGAAACAGATTTCTTTCGTTGCTAAACCAGGTGAGACGGTTGCGCTCGTTGGTCATACTGGGAGCGGTAAGAGTTCAATCATCAATTTGTTGACACGTTTTTATCCATATGAATCTGGTCGCATCACGATTGATGGGCAACCGCTCGAACAGTTCGAGGAGCAAGAGCTTCGTCAACAAGTCGGGCTTGTCCTACAAGACCCATTCTTATTTACGGGAACAATCGAAGAGAATTTGAAGCTGTTCAATCCAGTCATCGATTCTGAGCGCGCGCGTGAAGCTGCTGAATTCGTCCAAGCGCATACATTCATTGAAAAGTTGGACGCTGGCTATGGCCATGTCGTCGGAGAGCGTGGAGCGACGTTCTCAAGCGGGGAGCGTCAATTGCTCGCATTTGCCCGTACGGTCGCACGTAATCCAAAAGTGCTTATTCTCGATGAAGCGACGAGCTCGATCGATACCGAAACAGAGGAGCGTGTACAAACCGCGCTCGATCGGATGCGTCGTGGTCGGACGACAATCGCAATCGCCCACCGCCTGTCGACGATTCAAGATGCAGATTTAATTTTGGTCTTGCATCGTGGTGAAATCGTGGAACGCGGCAATCATCAACAGTTATTGAAACAAGACGGACTGTACAAAAAGATGTATGAACTGCAATCCGGACAACGTCTGATGTCTTGATTTGGAAAGGATACCTATTCAGGTGTCCTTTTTTCCATGGAAAAAGCTCGCCACACAAGGTGACGAGCTGTCAAGTTTCAAGAATGAAGTTTCTCTTTATTATGCTTTGATAGGACATGACGAGTGATTAAAGAGTCAAGTTCTTGGCTTACTGAAATGACTTCGGGTGAGTTCCAAGAATGCTTTGACGCGATTTTATACAGTTCATCACGTTTTTGTTCAATGGCCTGGTGTAGTGTATCTGCTGCGGTGACTGCCACGTTCGTTCCCCCATCATGTAAATTAGAATTTTGTGAACTGGAATATCCAAATCTTAGCACCTCCGTTTACAGATGACAAGTTTCATTTCCATTTCAAAAATTACAAAATGATGTTGCGGTTTGAAAGAAAAGATTCGAGCAATTTAAATAGGTTTTCGCTATAATGGTCGTGAAAGGTGGAAATCGTCATGGAAGTCACATTATGGCTCGCATTTGGGGC
Source organism: Exiguobacterium sp. N5 (assembly GCF_025842465.1). GTDB lineage: Bacteria > Bacillota > Bacilli > Exiguobacteriales > Exiguobacteriaceae > Exiguobacterium > Exiguobacterium profundum. The sequence goes on along the minus strand of NZ_JAPAEP010000001.1, from coordinate 909,466 downwards.
GGGCGTCTTATCGTTCTTGTCACCATGTACGCTCCCGTTGTATCCGGTCTTTCTCTCGTATATTACTGGGGTTTCCGTATCTGAGTTAAAAAATGAAGGATTAAAACAGCGTACAGCTTGGTTCCACACATTTTCGTTCTTATTCGGTTTTTCGATTGTCTTTCTCGTACTAGGATTGTCGACTTCATTGATTGCAGACGTCTTCATCCAATATAAGGACAGTCTACGCATGTTCGGCGCCATTTTGATTTTCGTGTTCGGCGTCTTTTTGGCGGGCTTATGGCAACCGCAATTTATGATGCGTGAAAAGAAAATGGATATCGGCGAACGAAAGAGCGGTTATTTTGGAACCGTTTTAATTGGTATTGGATTTGCGGCAGGCTGGACACCGTGCACAGGTCCAATTTTAGCTGGTGTGATCGCACTAGCCGCCACGAACCCGAGTCAAGGACTCGGCTATATGTTGGCGTATGTCATCGGATTTGCAATTCCATTTTTGGTAATGGTCGCATTCGTTGGCAAGATCAAGTACTTAGCACGCAACAGTGCAAAAGTAGCAAAAGTCGGAGGCTATTTGATGATGGCGTTCGGCGTACTATTATATTTTGACGGAATGAATCGGTTCGCTGCATGGATGAGCGAGCTTGTCGGATTCACCGGATTTTAAGGGGTTGACCGAGATGTCAATGTTATGGGGGTCGACTCTCGTCGCGTTGTTAATGGGTATCGTAGCGAGCTTTGTTCGTGTAAAAGCATCGGCAAAGCCGACGAATGCGAAGAAAATTTTAATTCCACCACTTGCGATGACGACCGGGATGATTCAGTTTTTGATTCCCGCGTTTCGCTTATCATGGGTCGAAGTGGCTGAGGCCCTTGCGGTCGGACTCATCTTCAGTCTGTTTTTGATTAAGACATCCAATTTTGAAAAACGGGACGGCGAAGTGTATCTCTCACGATCGAAAGCATTTTTTGTGGTCGTGTTCGCACTCCTTGCCATCCGTACAGCAATGAAGGTTTGGGTCGGTCATGAGGTCGATCTATTCTCTACAGGCGGATTGTTCTATTTGATTGCTTGGGGGATGATTGTCCCGTGGCGAATCGCCATGTATCAAAAATATAAACGAATCGCAATCACGTAAAAATGGAGTGGCGTTGAGCCACTCCATTTTTATTTAATCTGCTTTCGTAGCGGCGACTTCTGTCTCCGCGTCGATTCCGGTGTTCGCCTTGACGAGTACGCGTTCATAGTTGCCAGCAACTTCATCTGATTTCGTGACCAGTGTACCAATCACGGCAGCGATGAAACCAAGGGGGATTGATACAATCCCGGGATTGGATAGCGGGAAAAGGGCTTCACCGAGAAAGATGGCCGAACCGTCCGGAGCCCACAGGTTCGGACTGAGTGCGACTAGAATCAGTGAGGAGAACAAGCCGACGACCATTCCCCAAATGGCGCCACCTGTATTGAAGCGTCTCCAGAAAATCGTAAAGAGGATGACAGGTAAGTTCGCACTCGCCGCAACGGCGAAAGCGAGCGAGACAAGAAATGCAACGTTCATCGACTGGGCGAAAAAGGCTAGTCCCATTGAGACGAGTGCGACCGCAACTGAAGCGATTCGCGCGGCTTTCACTTGTTCAGTTTCTGTCGCTTCCCCTTTACGAATGATATGTCCGTAGAAGTCATGGGCGAAGGCGGAAGCAGCTGACAGTACGAGTCCAGCGACAACGGCAAGAATTGTCGCGAACGCGATTGCGGCAACGAAAGCGAACAAGAGGTCACCACCGAGCACTTGCGCGAGAAGAGGGGCCGCCATGTTGCCGGCAGGGTTTGCGGCGAGAATGGCATCACGTCCGACGAATGCTGCGGCACCGAAACCTAGGAAAATGGTCAAGATATAAAATGCACCGATGATCCATGTCGCATAGACGACGGATTGCCGAGCAGTCGGTGCATCTTTGACGGTGAAGAAGCGAATCAGAATATGAGGGAGCCCTGCCGTACCGAGCACGAGCGCCATGTTTAATGAAATGGTATCGAGCGGTAGCTTGAACTTGTTCCCAGGGTTCAAGAAGTCACTTCCGAGTGGGGTCGCTTTACTGACTTCATTAAACATCGTCGTGACGGAGAAATCAAAACGAGCGAACACGAGAAATGAAATGATTGCCGTCCCAATCATCAGAAGTACGGCTTTTGTGATTTGTACCCAAGAAGTGGCCGTCATGCCACCGAAAACGACGTAGACTGTCATTAAGATTCCGACGACGACGACACTTGTCGTATAAGGGATTCCGAGTAACAGTTCAATCAAAGCACCCGCTCCGACGAGTTGCGCAATCATGTAAAAAATGGAGATAACAATCGCATTCATCGCTGCGACACCACGTACGCGAGGCTTGTTAAAACGTGCCGCAATCATGTCTGCCATCGTATATTTCCCAAGATTTCGCAATGGTTCGGCGACGAGATAGAGGACAACGAGATAGGCAACGAGGAAACCGATTGAATAGAAAAACCCATCGAATCCCGCAAGCGCAATCATACCTGCAATTCCGAGAAACGATGCGGCAGACATATAGTCGCCTGCAATGGCAAGACCGTTTTGAAATCCGGTCAATCCACCATCTGCCGTATAAAAATCGCTGGCAGTTTTTGTTTTTCTTGCTGCAAAGTATGTAATCACTAGCGTGAGTCCGACAATGGCGATAAAGAGGGCGATAGCGGTCCAATTCATGATCTCACCTCGTCTTTCAATCGTTCGACGAGTGCGTCAAAGCGACGGGCACGTCGACTATAAAGTACACAAAGTGTCCAAGTCATAATGAACTGGGAAAAGGCGAACGCCCAAGCCCAAGTGATGTCCCTGATGAGTGGTGTATTCAAGATCGTCGTATAGCTCGTCAGAATCGGGAGTGTGAAATAAAAGATGAGTGAGGAGATGATAGCTGGAACGATGAAGCGATTTTTTTCCCGCATTAACCGATGAAATGTCTCATGTTCGGTAATCATGTGGGCAGATTGATGGCTTGTCGTTTGTGAAACTTGTGTCACATCATGCATAATAGACCCTCCTTGACTGTAAGATAAATCCATTATGCGTTGTGAAAAACAATTCAGTCATTCCTTTTTTTCGTGTCGAAATGAAAGACGTTATATTAATATTGGTCATACCAATTTACTGTAAGCGTTTTCAATATTGTCTAATTCGTGAACGTTATTTCGATGTAATATAAAGCTCGAGAAAAGGTACTTTTGACCCATTAGGCGAATCGCACAATTCGACAAATAAAAAACTCTATCTGAATGAGATAGAGTCTACTGCTGAAAATAGTGTTCGTATGGCGTCCAATCAATCTGTTCTTCGGTTAGCGCTTTCTTTAAGAACTTGTGATCGCGCTTCGGCGTTGCGGCGATGTAACCCTTTACCACAAGTTCGGTCGTCATTTTTTTTGCACGCGATTCAAGCGCGAATTGACCGATTTTACCTGCGATTTTTCGGATCGCCACGTCGCGGAACAACTCGGGTACCGGTGTGACGAGACGATCTAATAGCGTCCGCGTCTCCGGAGTCCAGAGATGACGCGTTCTTTCTATATAATCATCTTCGATGTCAAGTAGGGAACGTCCATCTTCTTTTGGCATTCGTTTTAAAAACTTACGAAACATGAAGTACCCGCCAATCGTCATGAGTCCAATCATGACGAATCCCCAGAATACAATGAAATACATCATCAAGTTTTCTGGCATCGTCTTTCCCCCGTTCTATACATTCACTTGCTTTCATCGTTAGTATACAAAAAAGAATCCATTTGCAAAAGGCGTACGTCCCATTAGGATAGACGAACCGAATTGATTTCGTTAGAATAGATAGCGTTGCTACGAGAATAAGCATGAACTGAGACGAGAAAGGAAAGGTCTATCCTATATGAGCCAATTGAAACAGGAAGTCGAGAGACGTCGGATATTCGGCATTATCTCTCACCCGGATGCGGGGAAAACAACATTAACAGAAAAATTACTTTTGCACGGTGGTGCGATTCGCGAGGCAGGTACGGTCAAGGCGCGCAAAAACTCAAAACACGCAAAATCTGACTGGATGGAAATCGAGAAACAACGTGGGATCTCGGTCACATCGTCTGTCATGCAATTCATCTATCAAGACAAGGTTGTATCGATCATGGATACACCAGGACACAACGACTTCGGTGAAGACACGTATCGCGTGTTGACATCAGTCGATAGCGCGGTCATGGTCATTGATGCTGCGAAAGGGATTGAAACACAGACGAAAAAACTATTCCAAGTTTGTCGGATGCGTGGGATTCCAATCTTCACATTTATGAACAAGTTGGATCGTCAGGCAAAAGATCCGCTTGAATTGATGGAAGAGCTCGAAGAAGTGTTAGGCATGCCTTCTGTCGCGATTACATGGCCAATCGGAAGTGGAATGCAGTTTGAAGGTGTCTACGACCGAATGAAAAATGAGGTCCACTTGTTCCGTGGGGAGAAGTCGACACTTCACCTGGGTGAGGACGGAGTGAACGATCCGATTCTCTCCGATCATTTGTCGGAAGAGAACTTGACGAACCTCCGCGATGAGATCGACCTTCTCGATGGAGCGGGGAACGAGATTAATGTCGAGGCGATCCAGAGCGGTAAATTGACACCGGTATTTTTCGGAACAGCGCTCGTCGACTTTGGGGTGACTGCGTTCTTGAATCACTATTTAGAGATGTCTCCGGCTCCTGAGGCACGTAAGTCGAACGTCGGTCCAATCAATCCAACATCAGAAGACTTCAGTGGATTCGTCTTCAAGATTCAGGCGAACATGAATCCGGCACACCGCGACCGCATCGCCTTTGTACGCATCTGTTCAGGTGTGTTTGAGCGTGGGATGGATGTGACGCTCACTCGTACTGGGAAAAAGATAAAATTGAGCCAATCGACACAATTGATGGCGAATGATCGAGAAACAGTCGACCAAGCGTTTGCTGGTGATGTCATCGGGATCTATGATTCTGGGACGTATCAAATTGGAGATACCATCACCACATCGAAGCAGAAGATTGCGTTTGAGGCGCTGCCAACTTTTCCACCGGAATTGTTCATGCGCGTTTCGCCGGTCAACTCGCTCAAGTCGAAACACTTCCATAAAGGGGTAGAACAGCTTGCGCAAGAAGGGGCGATTCAAGTGTATCGCAACGAATATAACGAGATTTATCTCGGCGCGGTCGGACAACTTCAATTCGAGGTATTCGAATATCGTTTAAACAATGAATATGGCGTCGATATTCGAATGGAACCAGTCTCATATAGCGTTGCTCGTTGGGTCAAAGACAAAGAGTTGAAGGCATTGAAACCGTTCCAAGATTCACGGAACATGCTCGTTACAGACCGTTGGGAACGTCCGGTCTTCCTGTTCGCGAACGAGTTCACATATGAACGGTTCGCTGAGCGTCACGCAGATGACTTGACGCTTGTTGAGGCACTTGACGTCAACGAAGAGATCGGTACGGAAGAATAAGATGTAAACACCTCGTTTCTGAGGTGTTTTTTTGTTGTGAAGTAAGTCATTTTAGTTTTGATAAGTTTTACTTATGACTAATTTGTGACGGAATGTATTTTACGTCACGCTATACTTGTATTATGATAAATATGTGAAAAGTAAGCGATTACGCATTGTCGTGTGGTCGGCGCTTTCAAAAAGGGGGAAATTGCAATGGAACAGACGAATGTTTTAGACGCCTTCGCATCTCGGACAAAGTTCGAAGCGAACGGGCAATCGTATGATTTTTATCGTTTGAAAAAATTGGAAGAAGAAGGATTGACGGACATCAGCCGTCTTCCGTATTCGATTCGCGTTCTTCTTGAATCGGTTCTCCGTCAACAAGACGGGCGTGCCATCACGAAAGAACATGTCGAGAACTTGGCAAAATGGGGTACTGCCGACGTCTCGAAAGACATTGACGTACCGTTCAAACCGGCACGTGTCGTACTTCAAGACTTCACGGGTGTACCGACGGTCGTAGACCTTGCTTCACTTCGTAAAGCGATGGCAGACCTCGGTGGAGACCCAAACAAAATCAACCCAGAAATTCCTGTCGATCTCGTCGTCGACCACTCAGTTCAAGTAGATGCATATGGTTTCGCTGGCGCATTGATGAAAAACATGGACATCGAATTTGAACGTAACGAAGAACGCTATAAGTTCTTACGTTGGGCTCAGACGGCATTTGACAACTATCGTGCCGTACCACCTGCAACGGGGATTGTTCACCAAGTAAACTTGGAGTACTTGGCATCTGTCGTCCTCGAGAAGAATGATGCAGAAGGTACAGTTGCTTATCCAGATTCACTCGTCGGAACGGATTCGCACACAACGATGATCAACGGACTCGGTGTTCTTGGCTGGGGTGTCGGAGGAATCGAGGCGGAAGCAAGTATGCTCGGTCAACCATCATACTTCCCAGTGCCAGACGTCGTCGGTGTCAAAATCATCGGTGAAGTAAACCCTGGTGTGACAGCGACAGATGTGGCGCTCGTCGTGACAGAGATGCTCCGTCATGAAAAAGTTGTCGGGAAATTCGTTGAATTCTTCGGACCGTCGCTCCACACGATGCCACTTTCAGACCGTGCGACGATTGCAAACATGGCGCCTGAATATGGTGCGACATGTGGATTCTTCCCGGTCGATACGGAAACATTGAACTACATGCGTACGACTGGTCGCTCCGAAGAGTTGATTTCACTCGTCGAAGAATACTCTAAAGCGAATGATCTCTTCTATACACCAGATCAAGCTGATCCAACGTTCACAAAAGTGTTGACACTCGACTTGTCGAAAGTCCAGCCTTCACTTGCGGGTCCGAAACGTCCACAAGACCGAATCAACCTCTCAGACGTTCAAACATCGTTCATCGATAGCTTGAGTGCTCCTGCAGGAAACAGTGGCTTCGGACTTGACCGTTCTGAACTAGACAAAACGGCGACAGTCAAGTACGAGGACGGCGCCGTCGACATGAGTACGGGAGATGTTGCGATTGCAGCCATCACAAGCTGTACGAACACATCGAACCCATACGTCATGGTCGGTGCTGGACTCGTTGCGAAGAAAGCCGTTGAACGTGGCTTAACCGTTCCGAAATACGTGAAGACATCACTCGCACCAGGTTCGAAAGTCGTAACGGACTACTTGGATAAGGCTGGTTTGACTTCTTACTTGGACGAACTTGGCTTCAACACGGTCGGATATGGCTGTACGACATGTATCGGAAACTCTGGTCCGCTTGACCGTGAAGTCGAAGAAACGATCACAGAAAACGATTTGCTCGTGTCGTCAGTCCTCTCTGGTAACCGTAACTTTGAAGGACGCGTTCACCCGCTCGTGAAGGCAAACTTCTTGGCATCACCACCGCTTGTCGTCGCTTACGCTCTTGCCGGGTCAGTCAACTTCGACATCATGAATGATTCGTTCGGTACGGACAAAGATGGAAATGAAGTATACTTCAAAGACATCTGGCCATCAAACGATGAAATCAAGATGGTTGTCCAAGACGTGGTATCACCAGAAGCATTCCGTAAAGAGTACGAAACGGTCTTCACTGGTAACGAGCGTTGGAACGCACTCGATGTTCCGGAAGGAAACTTGTATGACTTCTCAGATGAGTCGACATACATCCAAAACCCACCGTTCTTCGAACAACTCGAACCAGAAGCGGGCGAGGTTCATGCATTGAATGGCTTACGTGTCATCGGGAAGTTTGCGGATTCGGTTACGACCGACCACATCTCGCCAGCTGGATCATTCTCGAAGACGACACCAGCCGGTCAATACCTCCTTTCTAAAGGGGTAGAGCCAATCGACTTCAACTCATATGGTTCTCGCCGTGGTAACCATGAAGTCATGATGCGTGGTACGTTCGCAAACATTCGTATCCGCAACCAAGTTGCTCCAGGAACTGAAGGTGGCTTTACGACGTACTGGCCAACTGGTGAAATCATGCCAATGTATGATGCGGCTATGAAGTACAAGGAACAGGGAACAGGTCTTGTTGTCCTTGCAGGAAATGATTACGGAATGGGATCATCTCGTGACTGGGCAGCGAAAGGGACGAATCTTCTTGGAATCCGTGCGGTCATCGCACAAAGTTTCGAGCGGATTCACCGTTCGAACCTTGTCATGATGGGTGTGCTCCCGCTTCAGTTCTTAGACGGGGAATCGGCTGAATCACTCGGATTGACTGGTGAAGAAGCAATTGATATTCAAGTCGATGAGTCTGTACGTCCGCGCGATATCTTGCACGCAAAAGCGACACATGAAAACGGAACGGTGACAGAGTTCAAAGTCATCGCTCGTTTCGACTCTGAAGTTGAAATTGATTACTACCGTCACGGTGGAATCCTGCAAATGGTTCTCCGTAACAAATTGAAATAAGTGCTAGTCCATGACCTTCCTTTGAAAAAAGGAAGGTTTTTTTCATGAATATGCAATTTTAAGGTGAAAGTTTTAAAAGATTCGGGAACAGGAAGACAGGGAGGGGTGCGCTTATGGATAAAGAAGAGAAGCTCGGAAAGAGTTGGTGGAAACGATTGACGCAACAAAAAGAGGTGGAACAGGATCGAGAAATTGATATCACCCTTTCAGAATTGCGTCAGGCGATTCACGAATATGAACAGACACTGCCAAAAGGTGTGAATCGCACCGTCCTACTGGATGACTCGCAAGAAATCGACACCAAACGCTTGAAACATCACCTTTCGGGAATCCCGAAACAACGTTTCTTCATGTCAAAAGAGACGTTTCATATCGTACCGGAAGATGAACGCGACGTCATTTATGAAATGGATCAAGTGCAACGGGCACTCGATCTGTATATGGACCAGGAGAAGAAATTACCGTTACAAAAATTTCAGAACGCGCTTCAACTCGATTTGACCCGTTTACGAGAGGGGGGTTATTTAAAAACGTTGCCAAAAAGACCTTACTATGTGGTCGATGAAACATTGATTGTTTCACTGGAGCCCAAAGAAACAACTTGATGACAAGACACCTATCTATTGGACGGTAAACAACACATTTATGTACACATAGGGTTGTGACTTGTTTCAAAAGTATGTTAGGGTGGAAAACGTATATGAAAATAGAAAATTAAATAGGAGTGATTTTATGGAACGAAAAAGCCGTGTGACGACCGTATTCGTCGTATCTGCAATCATAACTGGCTTATTTACGATTTGGGGACTTTTCCCCGAGAGTTTATTAGGGAATGCCAGTCTATTAAACGTGACGAGTACGTTACAAGGCTGGCTCTCAAACGGGATGGGTTGGTTCTATCTCTTGAGCGCCACCGGGTTTTTACTGGTTGCCATCTTTTTAATCTTTTCAAGATATGGTTCGATTCGACTTGGAAAGGATACAGATCGTCCAGAATTTAGTTATTTATCATGGTTTGCCATGTTATTCAGTGCCGGGATGGGAATTGGACTCATCTTCTGGGGAGCGGCTGAACCGTTGCTCCACTTCCACTCACCACCATTCGCTTCCCCTACACCTGAAGGAGATGCACGGACTGCTATGCGTTATGCATTTTTCCATTGGGGCCTCCATCCATGGGCGATTTACGCAATGATTGCGCTCGCCATCGCATATTCGACGTTTAGAAAAGGTCGTCCCGCGACGATTGGGGAGACAATCGGTTCGCTCGTCCATAACCGCTACGAACAACCCGTGAAGCAAACGGTCGATATCCTTGCGGTCATTGCGACTGCATTCGGGGTAGCGACTTCACTTGGTTTTGGTGCTCAGCAAATTGCCGGTGGCCTTCATTACCTCATCCCTGGGGTACCGAACGCTTTCGTGACACAGTTGATCATCATTGCCGTCGTAACGGTGCTCTACATGATCAGTGCTTCGACAGGTCTTGACAAAGGAATTCGAATCTTAAGTAATACGAATATATTCTTGGCAATTGTCCTACTTGTAGCGACGATGTTTGCGGGACCGACAGCTTTCATTTTCGACTTGTTCACACAAACAGTCGGAACTTATTTGCAGCAGCTCCCGAGCATGAGTTTCCGTACAGCCGCATTTGAACCCGTTGAACGTGAATGGGTGAACGGTTGGACCATCTTCTACTGGGCTTGGTGGATTTCTTGGTCACCATTCGTCGGAACGTTTATCGCACGTGTATCGAAAGGGCGTACGATTCGGGAATTTATCATCGGAATCTTACTTGTCCCGACATCATTCGGATTATTATGGTTCTCCGTCTTCGGCGGTTCGGCCATCTGGGCTGATTTGTTCGGAGGATATAGCTTGATTGATCAAGTAAACGAAATCGGTACTGAAGTCGGGCTGTTCGCACTGTTTGAAACGTTCGGTGGTTTTGGGACGCTTCTCAGTGTAATCGCCATCTTCTTGATTTCGACATTCTTTATTACATCGGCCGACTCTGCGACATACGTCCTCGGTATGCTTACATCGAACGGGAAGCTCGTCCCGCCGATGGGGATTAAAATGACTTGGGGAATCATCCAATCGTCAATCGCAGCCGTATTGTTGTATGCTGGTGGATTAGATGCTCTACAAGCTGTTGCGATTCTCGCAGCCTTCCCATTCATCTTCGTGCTCATCTTTATGATGATTGCCTTATTCAAGGATCTTACCGACGAACCGGATGAACGAGATAAATGGCTAGAGATGCAAAAGAAAGATGAAGATAAACTAGGTTAATTCGAAAGGGTCTCAGATGAGGCCCTTTTTCGGTCAAAAATATTTTGCTTGTCCTTCTCGCTAGTGTAGGATAGTAAGTGAAGAAACGAGGAGGATAGGCTATGAAACAACAGATAAAAAAACGGTTGAGCTGGGTGATATTGGCCGGCATCCTCATTGTCGGGGCATTACTCGCATATAACTTCTATGTGCTCATGGATTTGAGCGGGGAAGAGGAGGAGCAAGTCGAACCATTCTACTCGAATGTCGTGATCGGATATCAAGAACGCAAACTTCCAAAAGAAGGCGAAGAGCTCGAAGAACGAGAGTATCTTGTCACGTATGATGAGGACGGACATTTTGTATCTGAAGTCGTGACGGGTCCAAATGTTGGCGCGAAAGCTGAATGGGATGGAGAGACCTACTTAGAGTTCAATCCGGACGGGGAAGAAGTTCTTCGACAGGAGACGAACTCCGGAGCAGTCGCACCTCATCCATTCTTGTCACGTGCAACGAACGAACAGATTCGTAAATGGCTCGATGACGGGACGCTCGGTTCAAGTGAAGGCGAAACCGATTTGGTCGGACGTACCGCGCAAGCGTATGTGAAATCAGAATCGGCTGAGACCGTTCCGGAAGAGTGGATTGAAAACTATCCATCGATTTTTAGTGAAGAAGAAAATAAAGAGACTGTCACATATTATGTCGATGCGCATGAACGAATCTTGCTCGCGGCAGAATCGCGGAATAACGGGAAGTTATTCCATTCGATTCGGATGACATCGTTTGAATCAAGATAATCCGATGGGGAGCAGACATGATGTCGGCTCCCTTGTCGTCTGAAAGGGAGAACAAGATGAAACAAATTCAAGTGGAACAAGTTCAAACGGACTTGACGAACTGGGAAGCTGGAGAAAAAGTAAACGAGGCGGCTTTGTTATCTTACGCACATTGGTCTCGTGCGACTCAGCACCAAGAAGAATTAATTCGTTCCTTGCGGCTGCTCGCAACACATCGGCTCAAACAAAAGGAAACGATGGACCCGTTACTCAACCGCTGGGTAAAAGAGTTGGAGGCGATGAACGCACTTCCTCCAGAGCTTCGTCTGTTTCAACTGAATGAGCAGTTGCGTCGTTCGAAACAGGCGCTTCAAATCGACTGGCCAACCTTACGAGAGGCCGATTACGCCTCGATGAAGGTTCAAATCTTAACAGAGTACGAGTCAAAAACGTCAGCGTTGCTCGATCAACTTGACCAACTCCATGATGAGGTGGAGACTGCGAAGTCTGATTTACGTGATTCTGAATGGCGCGGACAATTGGAAAACCTGTTTGAAGCGATCATCGAAGCGATGCAAGAGGTCGCATCTCTTGAAGATGATACCGCCTCCTTGCTCGCATCGATGCAAGGGAACTATTTCAGTCGTGAAGCGTTTCATCGATTCGGGGAGCGCGTTGCCCTTGTGAAAGAACGGCTACACACGATTTGTGAGCTACTACCAGACCGTCCGACCGAGGCACGTTCAAGTGCGATTGAATCACTTGAAGACATGATTGGGCTCGATGACATCAAAGCGCGTGTAAAAGCGTGGTATCGCTTCCTCCTTTTCCAAAAAGAACGAGAAAAGGCCGGTTTTTCTTCAAAACATCAACCATCCCTTCATCTCGTCTTTACAGGGAATCCAGGAACCGGGAAGACGACATTAGCAAGACTCATGGCCGAGATTTACTTTGAACTCGGCTTATTAGGACGCCCGGACCTTGTCGAGGCTGACCGTTCGAGCCTTGTCGGTGCCTATGTTGGGCAAACGGAAGAGCAGGTAATGAACAAGGTGAAAGAGGCAGAAGGTGGTGTCTTATTCATCGATGAAGCATACGCATTGAAGCGTCAGGATGCGAGTGGCAGTGATTACGGACAAGCGGCCATCGATACACTCGTCGCCGCGATGACGAGTGGCGAATATGCTGGCAAGTTCGTCGTCATTCTAGCTGGCTATCCAGAAGAAATGCGTCATTTCCTCTTGGCGAACCCCGGTTTACGTTCACGATTCCCTGAGTCGAATCACTACGAGTTACCGAACTACCGTGACGAAGAACTGGTCGCCATCGGTGAGAAAGTGGCACAAGAAAACAATTACGTGCTGACGGAAGAGGCGAAACGATCACTTCTTGCTCGAATCGACAGAGAACGGGTCGACTCGACGTTCGGAAATGCCCGGACTGTCCATAACATTTTACTTGATGCGATGTTTAAGAAGGGTTCCCGATTCGGTGCAGATGCTCCGCTAGACGAAATGGCGCTCTTGACTGAAGAAGACTTTGATCAGCCAGATGATGAATCGAGTCCGACATCGTTAGATGACCTTGTCGGCATGGAAGATGCAAAAGCACAACTGGCTGAAATTGAAGCGCTCATCAAGATACAGAAGAAACGAAAAGCGCTCGGTTTGAAGACGGCGCCGGTCCAGCTCCATGTGACACTTACCGGAAACAGCGGTACCGGTAAAACGACATTTGCCTATCTGTATGCACAGATGTTGAAACGGACAGGTTATTTGAAGCGAGGCCATGTCAATGTCGTCAGTCGTGCAGATTTAGTTAGTGGCTATGTGGGACAGACAGCTCAAAAAACGAAAGCGGCGATCCGTGACGCACTTGGCGGCGTCTTACTAATTGACGAGGCCTATAGTTTGAACGGCGGGGCGAACGACTATGGCCGGGAGGCAATCGATACACTCGTTGACGAAATGCCGAAACATGGCGAGAATCTTGTCGTCGTCCTTGCCGGTTACGAAGGTCCGATGCGCCGATTAATTGAATCCAACCCTGGTCTTAGTAGCCGAATGAAACGGACGATTCATTTTGATGACTATACTCAAGAACAGTTAGTGGACATCGCGAAAAATTACGCAAGTCAGTTCGGATATGTGATGGAGGGAAATGCGCTTGAAGCATTAGCTACTCGCTTACATGACATCAAACATGCGAACGCGCGCACCGCTCTATCTGTTATCGATGAATCGATTGCTCGTCAGTCCTATCGTTTAGTGTCGACGGAGGATGAGAATGTGTCACTCCAGCAATTATTAGTAGTAGATATTAAGAGTAAGTTATAATATACTTTTCTTAGGAAAGAAGGATGATTCAATGCACACGGTTCAAATCCCAGTAAGGTATCAAGAGACGGACATGATGGGCATCGTCTATCATGCCAATTATTTAGTTTATTTAGAGATTGCGCGCACGGAATTGTTACGACAACTAGGTGTCGAGTATAAAGATATGGAAGAAGCGGGATTTGTCTCTCCTGTGACAAATGTATCCATGGACTATAAGCGTAGCGTGACGTATGGTGATACGGTTCATGTTCGTGTATGGGTCGATCAATATTCAAAAATCAGAACGATTTACGGCTATGAGTTGACGAATCAACATGGAGAACTTGTTGGCACAGCCACTACAACGCATGTCGTCGTCAAACGAGGCGACTTCAAACCGATTCGACTTGATCGAGAGTTCCCGAAATGGCATGAAATGTATTTGAACGTCATGAACCCTGTTTAAGAATCTTCTGTCTTCGTACCGTCAGTGTGGTATCATATCTTGACGGTACTTTTTGTTATCTAGAAAGGGGAAGATCGCATGCGTTATCCATCGATTTTGATGGTTTGCGGCGCCTTGACGTTCATGTTAGCCGGTTGTACGACAAACGAGCAAGTTGAACCGAAAGAACCAACAACACAGTCATCAACAGTAGATGAACCAGAGACAGAACCAAATGAACCGACTTCGGATCGTGAAGATGAGACAGTCACCGAGTCACCTTCTGAGGAGGAGACGTCGGACGAGTCTGAACAGCCGACCGAACCAGTAGAGGAAGAACCTGTGGCACCTAGTCAACCGATTGAAACGGATGGTGTGGCCAATTTGGAATTAGATGAATTGATTCTTGTAAACAAGAAAATTGCATTACCCGCCGACTATCAGCCGAGTGATTTGGTAGAGGCGAACATTGATTTTGTCGACTCGACAGTCGGTGAACGTCGAATGTTACGTAAAGAAGCTGCTCAGGCGATTGAAGGTCTAATGAAAGGTGCAAAAGCAGCAGGAATTGATTTGAAAGGGACGAGTGCGTTCCGTTCATACGCCTATCAAGTCAATCTCTTCAATGCTTATGTCGAACGAGATGGCAAAGAGCAAGCCATGAAATATTCCGCACCACCAGGTCATTCTGAACATCAAACAGGACTTGCGATTGACGTATCGAGCGCCTCGGTCAACTATCAACTGACTCAAAGTCTCGGTGAAACGGTTGAAGGAAAATGGCTGGCAAATCATGCTCACGAGTATGGATTTATCATCCGTTACCAAAAAGCCTTTGAGGAAGAAACCGGATATATGTACGAACCATGGCACTTACGCTATATCGGTATTGAGCATGCGAAACAGGTACATGCATTGAATCAGCCATATGATCGCTATATTGCGGAATTTGTGAAATAAGGGGAATTGCGATGCCATATGTGACAGAAATCATGATTATTATTTTAAGTTATTTACTTGGTGCCATTCCGTTTGCCCTCATCATCGGCAAGCTCGGCTATCGCGTAGACGTTCGAGAACATGGGAGCGGCAATCTGGGAACGACGAACACGTTTCGTGTATTAGGAAAGAAGGCAGGAATCCTCGTCTTACTCGGTGACATGGGGAAAGGTCTTGTCGCTGCATTGCTGCCTCTACTGTTCGGAAGCGAGATGAGCCTGCTTCTTGCCGGGATTCCGGCAGTGATTGGACACTCTTATCCTGTCTTTGCGAAATTCAAAGGTGGAAAATCGGTTGCGACGAGCGGTGGTGTTTTGTTGGCAGCCTTCCCATGGTTCTTCTTTGTCGTCGTCGGTACATTCATCGTGACTCTGCTCACCTCGCGCATGGTATCCCTCTCCTCGATGGCTGCCGCCGTGGTAGGACTTGTGACGGCAACGACTTATAGCATCGTGACGAAAGATTGGTTACCCCTGATCGTCATCGTGCCACTCGCATTGTTCATTATTATTAAGCATCGTACCAATTGGCAACGTATACGTGCTGGAAAAGAACCAAAAGTTCCGCTGTTTCAACACAAGCCGAAATCATGACTCATGCAGGTACGTCCGTGAAGGGCGTGCCTTTTTTTGTGTATTGTCGTTGATTTACACAAAAAAGAAACAAAAACATGTTGGATTTGCTCGTTCTTTACTTTCAATTTACGTTAAATTTACATGCGTTCGTTACACTAGAAAAGGAAAGATTATTGTGGAGGAGGCAGGGACGTGTCTTTAATCGGCGAAGAGCGTAAACAGAAAATTGTAGAATGGATCGAACGAGAAGGCAAAGTAAAAACAAGCGAGTTGATCGAGCGTTTGAACGTATCGGGGGAATCGATTCGCCGTTATTTAGAAGAATTAGAAAAAGAACATCGAATCAAACGTGTATACGGGGGAGCGGTCCTTCATCAGAGCATGTCCTTTCAGCCTATCGTGATTGCAAACATGGATGGAATTCGTCGGATCGCCTATACCGCATTTCAGTTGATTCCAGATGATACATTATTATATATCGGACACGGGGTCGCGGCAGAGCAAGTAGCTTCTCGGTTACGTGGTCGCAATGTGACGGTCGTGACGCCATCGTTGACGGTGGCGAAGGCGTTGTTTGAACAGCGGGCGAAAGGTGTGCTTGGTGGCGAAATTCAGCTATTAGGTGGTACAATCGACCCGAAACATCTCGTGACGACAGGTGAGCAGGTCCTGGCGCAACTACAGACATACATGTTCGACCTTGCCATTTTGTCCGTCGAAGGGGTCGACGCATCACTAGGTTTAACATGTGATGCTTTCGGCCTCGCCAGTATCACCCAGTCGGTGATGTCACAAAGTCGCGAGACGTTCTTACTGACGGACCATACCCAACTAAATCAACAAAAACGGTATCGCGTCTGTGATTTTTCGAAGGTGACGGCGATTATCTCTGATTTTCCTGAGCCTCAAGATTTCAAAGGCGTCTTAGCCGAACATGGTGTGGACTGGAAGTTCGCACCGTGAAGGGAGCGATTTAATGAATGTAGAAGTGATTGTCACTACACTAACGGAAGCTATTCAGGCTGAGCAACTCGGTGCGAAACGACTCGAACTGATTGCGGATATGGAAAACGGGGGCATCACACCAAGTTTTGGAACGATTCGAAATGTGGTCGAACATGTGTCGATTCCGGTGCATGTGATGATAAGACCCCATACACATTCGTTCCATTTCAATGAGGATGATGTCGAGACTATGCTTGCGGATATCGGTCTATGCCGTGAGCTAGGTGTCGATGGAATCGTATTCGGTGCATTGACACAGGATGGCGCGATTGACGAGCGGATCTTAGGGGAAGTGATCAAGCACAAAGGGGAAATGACGCTCACGTTCCACCGTGCTTTTGATGCATCACGTGATGTCTTTGAAGCGATGGATGTGTTGAATGAATATCCGGAAGTAGATATTCTCCTTACTTCAGGCGGTGCCAAAACTGTACTAGAAGGAATCGAAACCTTGATAACTTTGAAGGAACAGGCCGAGATGACACTTTTACCTGGTGCAGGGATCACGGTGGAAACGTTACCGATTCTTCGAGAACGTCTTGACGTAGCGATGGTACACATAGGAAATGGCGTACGAACGAATGGACAGCTCGATGAAGTGAAGTTCAAACAACTTCTTGGATGAGCCAATGCGGAAAACAGTCGGAAGACTGTTTTTTTGCTATAATGAGAGAAAACAATAAATGTAGGTGAATTCATGCAATCTTCCGTTTACAAACAATATGCGCTACGCATGCTATCAGGGAAGTGGGGCATATCATTACTCGTCGTCTTAACTGTCATGGTCATTCAAGCGATGATCACGACCCGACTTGATCTCTCGGCGAACGACCCCGAAGTTCTTTTGACATCGGTGGCGCTTCTTTACGGGGCGACGGTTCTGCTCGCACCTATCGAGCTCGGGAAAAATTGGGTGTTTCTCCAGGTGGCGAAAGATGAAAAGCCAACGTTCGGATTGTTGATTGAATCGTTCGGGTCACTTAAAGACTATTCACGTGCCGTGGTCTATTATGCGGTATTCTATTTAGGTCTAAACGTTCTGATGCTTTTCCTGATTGTACCTGGTGTCTGGTTCTATTTGACGTATCGCATCGCGCCATTTATCATGCGAGATGAGCCGGACCTATCTGCATTCAAGGCGATGCGAAAAAGCCGCCAAATGATGAAAGGGCACAAACAGACGATGTTAAAGCTCTATGCGAGTTTTATCGGATGGTATGCGCTCGTCCTTCTTACTGGAGGCTTAGCTTATATCTTTGTCACACCATATCTTCAAACGGCGATTTCTGGACTCTATTTAGAGTTAAATGCCTCCTATCAAGCAAAACAACCGGTCGAATAACCCGACCGGTTGTTTTATGTTCCGTGCTGATCTGACTTTTTGGGGTTTGGGGCGTCTTCAAAATCTTGTTTTTCCTCTTCCGACGCATCCGCATGCCACTTTTTTGCTTGCTCGGTGGCAATGGGGATCGCTTTCGTCTCAGAGTAGCCTTGCGCGAGTAATGCGTTCGCGATATCAATGGCTTTCTTTTTTACAAGTGGATCGAAGTTTTTCAGTGATTCTGGATAGTCTTTCATATTCCATGGCACGAAAATCGCCTCCTTCACTCCTACTAATTCCACAAACATCCGGTTTCAAACGTCTTGATGAAGATAATACTCGATCAGTGCTTGCGTGCCATTCTCTCCGTATCCATTCTTTTCAAGAATTGAATAGAGGCGATGTGCGAGCTCGAGACCTGGTAATGTCACTTCTAGCTCGTGTGCGCTCTCGATAGCGAGTGTCATGTCTTTGATAAAGTGTTTGATGAAGAAGCCAGGTGCATAATCTTCGATAATCATGCGTGGAACCAAGTTTTCAAGCGTCCAGCTACCTGCTGCCCCACCACGAATCGTACGAACGAGTGCCTCTGGGTCAATTCCAGCTCGTTTACTGAACGCTAACATTTCGGCATTCCCCATCATGATTCCGGCAATGGCGATTTGATTGGCAAGTTTCGCATATTGACCGCTTCCTGCGTATCCCATTCGTTCTATCGATTGTCCCATCGCTTCAAATAAAGGCTTCGCTTTATTGAAGGCGAATTCACCCCCACCGACTAAAATCGAAAGCGTTCCATTTTTGGCGCCGACATCGCCTCCTGTGACTGGTGCGTCAAGTGGGAGGAGACTCCGCTCAATGGCTGTCTCGGCAATTCGTTCAGCCAGTTTCGGTGAGGACGTCGTCATGTCGATTAATAATGTACCTGGTTCTGCCGAATCAAGAATGTTTCCTTCACCAAAATAGATGGATTCGACATCGGACGGATAGCCGACGATAGTGATGACGGCATCGGCGTCTCGGCAAACGTCCTGTACCGCATCACACCATGTCACACCTTCCTCTAACAATGCGGCTGCCTTCTCTTTCGTTCTTGTATATGCTTGTACTTCAAATCCGTGTTTCATCAAATTACGTACCATCGATTGGCCCATGACCCCGAGCCCGATAAATCCGATTGTTTTCATGTGGCTTGTCCCCCTAATAATTGTTGTGAAACGAGTCGCTGATATAGTGCGTTCTCTGTTAAAAGTTGCTCATGTTTCCCGATTCCGCTGATTTGTCCGTCTTCTAAGACGACAATCTGGTCAGCATGTCTGACAGTCGAGAGTCGATGGGCAATCACAAGTGTCGTTCGTCCGACCATCAGGCGGTCTAACGCTTCTTGGACCACGCGTTCTGATTCAGAATCTAGACTTGATGTTGCCTCGTCGAGCAATAAAATCTGTGGATTTCGTAACAATGCTCGCGCGATAGCAAGTCGTTGTCGCTGCCCACCAGACAAACGGATACCTCGCTCACCAATCTCCGTATCGAGCTGTTCTGGCATCGTTTCAATAAACGACCATGCGTTGGCCATCTCACAGGCTTCTTTGATTTCATCATCGTTCGCTTCATGTCGAAGTCCGTACACAATGTTTGTCCGTACAGATCCCGAAAGGACGGGTGAATCTTGAGCGACATACCCGATGATTTGACGCCATGTGTCACGCCCGTATGTTTGAATCTCTCGATTTCCATATCGAATCGTCCCTGCCGTCGGTAAATAGAACTGTTCGACAAGTGAGAAAAGTGTCGTTTTCCCGGCACCACTTCGTCCTACGATGGCGGTTGTCGCCCCTGGTGAAACTTGAAGTGTCAATCCTTGGATGACGGGTTCAGTGCCATAATGAAAAGCAACGTCTTCGAATGAGAGTGCTGTCTGATGAATCGTTTCTTCATGTGTGCTGTATGGTTCGGGACTGACTTCGAGCAATTCAGCAATCCGTTCAGTAGCTCCACGCGCCTTTTGAAGTCTCGTCAAGAATTCACTCATCGTGATGAGGGGCGTGATGATTTGGAAGAGATAGAGCATGAAGGCGAGTAGTTCGCCCGTTGATAAAGCTCCGGTCGAGACGCGATATGCGCCAAACCCGAGGATGGCAATTAACATCCCGGTCAAGGTCACATTGAGAAGGGGGATGAGGATCGCTTGAATTCGTCCTTCTTTCACCCCGTAATCGAAAAGTGTCTCGATTTTTGCTTTGCCGGTACTCACTTCCATCTGTTCCGTCGCTTGTGATTTGACAAGTCGAATCTCACCGAGCAGTTCGGCGAAGAAGCCGGAAAGACTTCCGAGTTCTTGTTGTGTCTCTTTTGCGATGATACGTAGCTTTCTTCCGAGCGGTATGACAATGATGAGTGTGGTCGGAACAGAGAACAAGATGACGAGTGTCATTTGCCAATCGAGTGTGAACAAGATGGCGACGGCGCCGATGACCGAGACGAGAGAGGTCAACAACCTGACACTTTGTTCGGATAACAACTGTTGAAGCGTCGTCGTATCATTGTTCAACCGAGACACCAGTTCCCCCGACATGATGCCGTCATAGAATGGAATCGGCAGTTTGACGAGATGGTCCCACAAGGTCGTGCGTAAATTGGCAACGACCCGTTGCCCCACAATATGTAACCAATAAATCGAAACGGCACTCGTGATGACCTGAATCAAAAATGCGATGACGAAATAGATGATCCATTCAGGTGTCAATAAGTCGCTGCTCCACCGGTCGACCACACGCTGCAAGATGAGCGGAATGGCCAGTGAGGCGACGGCTTGAAGGAGCGAGATCAGAATGGCTCCGACAAATAGATTTTTCGGAGGATTCGCGATTTTGAATAATTGAAAAAAAGTTTGCCATGTTGATGATTTCATTTTGGAAGTCCTCCTCTCCTCTTACTTTCGCTGTTTCAAAAACGGGTGTCAAGACGTCGAATCATACGAATGACTCATGCTAGAATAGGAAAGAGAGGTGATACGTGATGAAATGGATTCACACGGCCGATTGGCATCTAGGTAAGATCGTCCACGGTCGACATATGACAGAAGATCAACGGAATATCTTATTCCATTCTTTTTTACAAATCGTAGATGAGGAACGACCCGATGCGGTCATCATCGCAGGGGATTTATATGACCGAGCCGTCCCTCCCGTCGAGGCGGTCGATTTACTCGATGAGATGTGGCGAGAGCTCGTCTTGAACCGCGGAATACCAGTCGTAGCCATCGCCGGAAACCATGATTCGGCAGAACGTCTCGAATATAGTTCGAAGTTATTGAGACAAGTAGGACTTCACATCGTCGGGAAGCTCGACCCGACATCTGGTCCCCTTGATGTAGCAGGAGTCCCATTTTATCCGATTCCATTCCTTGAGCCGGCTCGTGTACGGCATATCCTCGGTATCGACTCGATTCGAACGCATCATGATGCACTGGAGGCGGTCATTGAAGCTTTCGGTATGATCGAAAAAGATGCCGTGACGATTGGCCACAGTTTTGTAGCGGGCGGACTGGAGACGGATTCAGAACGTCAACTATCTGTTGGCACGGCAGGACAGGTCGCCAAAGGGTTATATGAGCCTTTTTCGTATACGGCATTAGGTCATTTACATAATCGTGATGCGATTCAATCAGAAAGAATTGCATATAGTGGGTCGCTCATGAAATATTCGTTTTCCGAGGTCAATCATGAAAAATCCGTCGACGTTCTGGAATGGAACGGTCAATGGACACGTCGTCGCCGTGCCTTGACACCAGAGCGGGATATGCGACAACTCACCGGAACATTGAACGAACTCCTTACCCCAACTTATTATCAGCAAGAAAAGACAGATGATTACCTTAAAATTGTATTGACCGATGATACGGCGCTTCATGATCCGATGGCGAAACTTCGGACTGTCTATCCGAATATCCTTCATCTTGAATTGGAACTGTTACGTCGCCAGGAGCAGACATCCACGTTTGAACGCGAGACGCTCGAAAGACAGTCAGTAGAAGAGGTATATCTCCAATTTTTTGAGGCCGTGCATGATCGCACTGCCTCAGATGCCGTGAAGCAAATGATAGAAGAAGGTGATGTCTAATGAGACCGGTTGAATTGATGATTCAAGCATTTGGACCGTATGCAGAACGTGAAACGATTGACTTCACCCAGTTGGTTGGTCGCTCGATGTTTGTCGTCAGCGGTCGGACGGGCGCCGGGAAGACGACCATTTTTGATGCGATGACGTTCGCCCTTTATGGCCGGGCGAGTGGGTCGCTTCGAAATGCTAGTGACTTCAGAAGCCAGTATGCACAACCTGAGTTGAAGACGGAAGTAGATTTTTCGTTCACGATTCGAGGTGACCGCTATCGGATCGTAAGACAGCCGCAACAACCTCATCCGAAAAATAAGACGCCAATTCCCCACGAGGCCATCCTCTATGAATGGGAGGACGGTTGGAAGCCGCTGGCGACGAAGGTGAACGAGGTACAAGAACGAATCGAATCGATTTTACAATTATCGTATGAACAGTTCAGTCAAATCTTGTTGCTCCCTCAAAACCAATTTAGACAATTACTTGATTCGAACTCGAATGAAAAACAACAAATTCTCCAATCCATTTTCAAAACAGAGGCATATCGTACGTTCCAGGAAAAGTGGGGCGAACGCTATAGTACCTATCGCAAACAAGTGGAATGGGCGGTCGAGCGGACGCGACTCAAGTTATTAGAGCTCGAAGATGAAGCAATCGAAGAGGTGTCGACCCAGTCAATCGACGAGATTCAACGTTGGCTCGATGAGCGTGAAGAACATCTGATTGCAACGTGTGAAACGGCCTTAGCCCAGAAACAAACGTATGCGACAGCACTGGAAGAGGCAAGAGAAGCGCTTGAGAAAGCAAAAGCGCTCATCACCCTATTTCAGGAGCGAGAAGAAACCGATCGAGCACTTGCAATCTTTTTAAACGGTGAGTCGATTCGAAATAAGACACGTGAACTGCTAACAAATTTAGAGGTCGCAGCCAACATTCGTCCAGTCTTTGAACGGTTACAGGAACTAGAGCAACTCGTGCGTCGGTTGACGATGGAAGAACAGACCTCCTCGACAAAATTAGAGCACTTGCAATCCACCCAATCGAAGTTAGTGGAGCAACAACCAACGATTGAAAAGGACAAAGAAGAAGTGATCTCTCGTAAAGAGCGACTACGGATTGTCGATGAGATGATGCCAAGAATCAAGGAACGCGCCACACTCGTGACCCTTCGTGACCGATTGATGAATCGTGCAAAAGAATTGGTCACGTTTTCAAAAGAATCTCGGTTACAAGAACTTCAAGAAAAAGAACGACAATTGGTCGAGAACGTAAAGTCTGAACCTAGCGAACGAGCAGTCGATGCCGAACGTCATGTCGACCGATTGGTGCATCTGGCCTCTCTTGAAACAAAAGCGAGTGAGTTATCAAAACAACTCGACGAATGTGAACGAACGGGCAAAGACGTTCAACGACAGTACGTGACCCAACAAGAAGTGGTCGCCACGTTTACAAAGCAAGAACAGTTACTACTAGCGAGACAATTGAGTGAGACGCTTGTAGACGGTGAGCCATGCCCGGTATGTGGTTCTCGTCATCATGATATCCCACAACACGAAGAAACCGCTACGAACATCGCGGAGCGGGATGCGGCCGTGGCACGTCTTGATGATTTGTCCACACGCTTAATCGAAGCGAGGGCGGACTATCGTTCGCTTCATCAACAACTTGAAGCAGTCCGACAAGAACTAGAGCAAGCTTCCAAAGACATTCAATTCAATGGCGATATCACAGAAGAACTCAATAAGTGGCGAACACGTGCAGAGCTATTGCAACGGGAAGAACGAATGCGTCAAGAGAATGAACGGACACTTCGCCAACTGTCAGCAGAAATCCGACAGTTAGAGCAAGAGCGACGTCAACAGTTCGAAGAGCGGGAGCGTGTCGTATCCGAACTTGAGGCGACGCAACAAAGTCTCCACGCACTCGGCCAAAGTGAAGAAACGACATTCGATGCGTTGCAGCGCGAGCGAGCCGACCTTGAGCAGCGCATCGCGATGTTGATGAAACAAGTCGAGGCGTACGACCACGAGTTTGAGACGATGAAAAAAGCACTTTGGAAAGAGGAAGAACGACTGTCATTGATCCGTGAACAGTTGTCTGAAGCATCGAAGCAGTATGATGCCCAGCAGACCATCTGGGTCAATCAGCTAGAAGCATCACATCTGACGCGTGAACGCTATGAATCATACGCCAATCAAATCGACAAGCGGACAATGATTCGTGAACAGTTGCAACGTGAGGAGGAAGAAGGTGTTCGACTCCGACACCATAAACAGATGATTGAAGAAAAACTGAAGAATCAGGAGCGACCAGACCTGCACGAGATGGAGATGAAAGTGAAGGAAGTGGCTGAATGCAGTGAGCAGGCGTCGAAACAGCTGATCACAGCCCAAGATGCCTTGTCTCGACATAGACACGTCATCTCGGAATGGAATACCCTTCGCGAACAGACGGCGCAAGAAGAGCAGAAATTAGAGACAATCAAATTGATTGCGGATACGGGGAAGGGAATCAACCCACAGAAAATGACGTTTGAGACATATGTTCAAACCGCCTTTTTTGATCAGATCCTTCATGCGGCCAACATTCATTTGGATCAGATGACGAGCGGTCAGTTCCGGCTTGAGCGGAAAGTCGAGACGGCGAAAGGGAATGCCAAATCTGGTCTTGAGCTTCTCGTCTTTGATGCTTATACCGGACAATCGCGTCGTGTACAAAATTTATCTGGCGGTGAAGGGTTTAAGGCGTCGTTGTCACTCGCTCTTGGACTTGCGGAAGTCGTTCAACAGTTGAGTGGGGGCATCAGTCTTGAAACGATGCTCATCGATGAAGGATTCGGTACGCTCGATGCCGAATCTCTAGACCAGGCGATTGAATTATTGATGTCTTTACAGGCGACCGGTCGGCTCGTCGGCGTCATCAGTCATGTCCAAGAATTGAAAGACCGTGTCGATGCACGGATTGAAGTGAAAAAATCTAGAAGCGGGTCGTCGATCCAGCTGATTGTGGAGTGATGGTTGTGAAACAGATGGTGACGAAGTCGAGTCTCATTGAACAGTTAAAAGAAGCCGGCGTTCGCTCGGGAGAGGCGTTGTTTGTCCATTCGTCGCTCTCAAAACTCGGTTGGGTATGTGGAGGGGCGCAGACTGTCATTGAAGCGATTCAGGAAGTGGTCGGTCCATCTGGGTTGATTATGATGGCGACCCAGACCGGAGACAATTCAGACCCAGCTGAATGGGAAGCGCCACCTGTCCCCGTGGAATGGTGGCAGACGATTCGCGCGGAGATGCCTCCGTACGAAGCTGATAAAACAGCGACACGTGGCATGGGACGGGTGCCGGAACTGTTCCGAAGCTATCCGAATGTATATCGTAGTTCCCATCCGATGTGGTCCGTTGCCGCCTGGGGCGATGATGCTGAAGCCATCGTGTCCGGTCATACTATCGATGTCGGGTTCGGTCCAGGTTCACCTATCGAGCGAATGATTGAGCGAAACGCACGAATCCTTCACCTTGGGTCTCCGCTCGATGCGACGACACTCTGGCATTATGCCGAGTACGGAATTGATGGCCCGACCAAATCATTCGGTTGTGCCGTTATAGAACGAGGGGAGCGAAAGTGGCGTACATTTGAACATGTCGATGTGAACAGCGATCCGTTTGGCGCAATCGGCGAGAACATCGTCAAACAAAAGGATGTGCGAACATTTTCTATCCATGAAGCGACATGTTATCTCATTCCGTCTAGCACATGGGAACCAGTCCAACATGCGCTCATCGCGCTTCGTAGCTGGTTGAGATAGAGAAAATAGAATCGAGGGGAAGTTACGGATGAATCGTTGGATGAAACTAGTGAGTATTGCGGTACTCATCATTTTACTCGTTGCCGGTTTGGCTATCGGAGGAATCTCGGCTCATATTGGGGATCAGTTGACGTCACCGGAGCGGGAAACATTGACATATACCCCGAAATCACTTGGTTTGAAGTATGAGAATGTGACAATCGAATCGGAGGAAGGATATGACTTATACGGATGGTGGATTCCTCATCCTACGCCGCGTGCGACCATCGTCTTTGCCCACGGATATGGGAAGAATCGTGAACAGGAAGATTTACCGTTGAAAGAGTTGATTCCAGAATTTCATGAACAAGGATACCAATTTTTAACGTTCGATTTTCGCGGGTCAGGGATTTCAGAGGGTGACCGAGTCACGGTCGGCGCTAAAGAACAATCCGATTTAAAAGCGGCCATCCAATATGCGAAAGGTCGTTCAAAAGGACCGGTTGTCTTGTACGGGATTTCAATGGGAGCGGCGACAGCACTCTCTACAGCTGATGATGTCGAAGTTGCTGCAGTCATCGCCGACAGTCCGTTTAGTGATTTACGAAATTATCTCGAGACAAATCTTCCGGTATGGAGTGACTTACCGAACGTTCCGTTCACGCCCGTCATCATGACTGTGACCCCTTGGTTCACCGGTCTCGATGCCGACGTCGTATCTCCTATTCAGGATATCAAGTTGATTGAGGCTCCTATCTTATTGATCCACAGTAAAGACGATGATGCGATTCCTGTTTCTGAAAGTGAAAAATTGGCTGAAGCACAAGAACGCGTCGAACTTTGGGTGACTGATAACGAAGGTCATGTCGGGTCGTACCAGTCATTCCAGAATGAATATCGTCAACAAATATTCGAGTTTCTAGAACGGTCATTGTAAGCAAAGGGGCGCATTCGACGCCCCTTTTTGATATGATTGCAGACGAGACCAATGAAAGAAGGGTACAACATGGACGTTTTACAAGTATTACAGTTTCTCCTTTTAGGAACGCTAATCGGAATCTTGAGCGGTTTCTTTGGGATTGGTGGTGGCATCTTACTGACACCACTTCTCCTTGTCTTCGGATATGAAGCGAGTGCGGCGATTGCCCTTAGCCTCATGTTGACACTCGGCTCAACGACGGCAGGAACGATCTCACATATTCGTTTGCGGAACGTGAACGTGTCGCACGCCTTATGGATCGGTGTGTTCGGGATCGTCGGGACATGGATTGCCACACCGCTCGTCTTTTATTTAGAAGGGGTCGATGGGGCGACACTCATCATCTCGCTCGTCTACATCGCATTACTCACATATTTTGCAATTTCTTTCTTTCGTTCGAAACAGCATGTGGAAGGAAGCGTCGGGACGGACTCTGTACCACGCCTTGGAATCATCGGTGTGTTCGCGGGGTTCATCTCCTCGTTGATGGGCGTGAGCGGTGGATTCGTCTTGACCCCTCTTCAGGTCAAGTTGTTGAACACGGAGATGAAGCGAGCGGTCGGAACGAGTATTACGGCAGCACTTCTCATCGTCGTATCCGGTGTCATAAGTTACGCGGTGGCTGGTGCTGAAACGAATTATCTGCACGGTCTTGCTCTGATTGCGGGCGCCATGATCGGGTCACCCTTTGGAGCGAAACAGCTACAACGTTTCAGCTCGCAGCACGTCAAAAAAGCGCTCGGTGGATTTTATATCACGGTCGCCATCAGTGTAGGGTTGAATTTGATTGGGTGGAATACGGCATCACTTGCACTTCTCGTCACATTAGCACTTCTGTTCATCGTCACGCTTCTCATTCGACAACGCAAAAAATAAACCCCGTCTTCGGACGGGGTTTTAACGTCTAGCAATATGGTCAATGTTTTCTTGAATCTCGCCAACTTTCGCTTTTGCCTCACGGAGTCTTCGCTCGAACGCATCTGTGTCACGTTTCTCATGAGACGACTTATCGATTCCTTGACGCTGCCCTTTGTCAGAGCGTTGGTAAAAGTGGGTCGCTTTCTGCAAGCGTTTTTTAAACGTCGAGTCGCTCATCGGGACACCCCCTTCCATACTACAGTTATTCCACAGATGGAAACGGGTGAAACGTTCGAACCTTTACGAAGCGAGGGAACGACGGACTTGAACGTTCTGAGAAATTTTCACGGCTAATATGGCTGCGAGCACTGCTTTCAATGCGTCGCCAAAGAGAAATGGAATATTTACTTTGAGCGCATCAATGAACGACATACCGAGAACGATCTCGAGTCCGATACTTCCGAGTAAGTAGACGAGCCCTAGACCGAATAAAAAGTTATAGCCAATCAATGCTGGAATGGAGCGGTAGCGTTCGCTGAACCAGCCAATGAAGAGCGCTGCAATCGGAAAGGCGATTAAATATCCGACAGTTGGTCCTACAAATGGTGCGAGACCTCCTTGACCACTTAGTACTGGAAGTCCGATCAAGCCGAGCAGGAGGTACACGATGACTGCCAAAAATCCTTTCCGTGCACCGAATATGCCGGCGATGGTCATGATGGCGAGTGTTTGAAGGGTGATCGGAACGGGTCCAATCGGTATTTCGATGAAACCGATACTTGCGATGAGTGCTGCGCCGAAGGCGATTTGAGTCATATCTTGAATCTTCATATGTAAACCCCTTTTCAGTTAACGTTAACAATATAAAAGTTAACATGTTGAGAAGGGGTTGGCAAGAATTATTTCAAGACAGCCCGTTTTGACTCAAAGCTGTCTGATATGCCTTCGTTTCAACATAAAGCTCATCCTTGAGTGGATGAAGATGTCGTTGACGGATCCGATAAAATTGATAGGAGACAAGTGCCATGTTGAATAAGAGGGAGAGCAGACTGACGATAAAGAAGGCTCTCGGGTCATGTGTCGACGGTACGGGAGCTAATCGGTCGACGAACGCTGGAACTGTCATAACGAACATAATCCATAAAGCCAACGTGTGGGCACGATGTTGCAACCAAGCTCCTTTTTTAATAAAGAAAGAAGGAATGGTACACGAAAGGAGCAGAATCAATCCCGCATAAAACGAGTGGTCAGAGATACAATTATAAACGTAAGCAAAATTCCATAAATCATAGGCGATGATCCATGGCCAAATCATGTCGGGCCATATCATATCTTTTGATTGATCTTTCGAAATATTGATTCCAACCCATCCGCAGATGGCGATGATGTTCAATAATCCTGCAAAACCGTTCATTAGATTCCAAGGTCCGGACATGACCCAAAGGTGATCGATATAAGCGCCATCGGGAACGTTATAGAAGTATACTTGAAAGTCTCGGATACAAGCTTCTAAAATGTTCAGAGCCAAAATCCCCGGTGGAAAGAATAAGACCCATTTCTTTCGTAATAGCGAGGGCCGATATCGAATAATCATGAAACCGAGACAGCCGGCGAGAGCAGAATATGTTTTCACCCAGTTGAACCAAGTACCCGTTCCATATTCATTCCCTGGTGCTGCGGTTGTCGGCCAAACATAAAGGGTCAGTATAGTCGGTACAATCAAAAATAACGTTATTCCTCCCCACTTAGTCGTGCGACTGAATTCATTGAAAGCCATCAAGCAAAACAAGACAAATAACCCAATTCCCCATCCAACGAGATCGATTCTTTCATACAGAATTCCCACTCAAATCTCCTCCTTACATCAGTTAATTGTTCACTATTGAGCAATCGAAATCATACGTTCACATATTCGATTCCATCATGATACTTTGGCTCTCTTAAAGCTGACGATGGCCTTATTGTGATGAAGTTGCCACATATGCCAGAAGACGTAAGGGACGATGATTACAAAATTAATCATTCCCCATGATTTCAATACTTCCGAGTTGAACCAGGTCGAAGAGTTCATGACTTGCGGGAAAATGTCATAGCATGCGCGAATCAATAAATGGGCTGCAAGCGTGTAAATACGAGCGGTAATGTAAAGCTCTGGTCGTCCTTTGATGACTGGATACAGTTCTGCCGCAAGCAAGATGCAGAGCGAGCTGGCAAAATAAGTTGGAGATTCTGCATAGACGAAACATGCGTTCCATGACGTGTATATAAAATTCCATGACCCAGTCGTATAGGCTACGAGATCGGCGTATCCTTCTTTCGCAAACTTCCAAAAAGTCGGTGCGAAAGGAATCGTCACACAGAGTAAAAATCCACAGGCGGCATTAAAGTAGTTGCCGAGTGTCACATCTTTAATCGTGGCTTCTGCGATATTCAAAAACAATATGGCGTAGAAGAACCATAAAAATTCGTCACGCTTTAAAAAGTCCCAAATTCGTCCTTTCTTTTTCTCGTAAATGGCGATTCGAGAGAAACCAACGATAATAGTTGGGATGATAACGCTTACAATTTTTGCCCAACGAAACCATCCATCAACATTCCCCATCATCCATAGTGGGATGGTCAATAACGAAGCGAGCCAAAAGTAGGCGGACAGTTTATAGTGCTTTCTGAAAAAAACGATGATTCCTAATAATAAACCTAAATAGAGTGGCATCGAGATTGCATGTGGCCAGACGTTCATTCCATTCACCTTCTCATTTGAATTTAACAAACATAACGTTTGTTATGTTATTAGTATAGGCTGAAAACCCTGTTTAGTCAATGTGAATTATTTCACAAAATTTAGTCCTGAGCACTCGCATTGGTAGTGCTATGTTATTCTAAAATGGACTCGAAAGGGGAGAATAACTGTGGACGGTAAAAATAAAATTTTAGATGCAGCGAGAACGGTCATTATTCGAAGTGGGGTGAACGGGGCAACAGTCAGAGCGATTGCAATCGAGGCGAATATGACGACAGGAGCCATCTATCATCATTACAAAAATAAAGAGGATTTATTGTACGATTTAATGAATGAGAGCTTGTCTGTTTCCTCTCAAATCGCAAAAGAAATGACGGGCGATTCGTATTCTAAAGAACGCATCAAAATAGAGATTGCACGAAATACAGTGGAACGGTTTCATAAAGATGCAGAGAACCGCTTGCAGTATCATTTTGCTCATGAAGTGTTACTGGGGAACATGGAGGCACAACTGAAATTAAAAGACAAATATACAGAATGGACAAAACAAATCGAACAAATCCTGATTCATTTGTACGGATTAGAAAACACTCGTCTAAACAATGCGTTCAGTTCATGGCTGATTGCGGCAGTCGATGGGGTCGTCTTGCAATATCTATTAGACGTCAATGAAAATTCTATTGATGAGATGATGGAGGTATTCGATCTTCTACTAGAAAAAGGTCTTCCTTCTTTCGTTGAACGTCTGAATGAACAGGATAAATAAATAGACCCGTCACAGATTAACGTGACGGGTTCGAGATGATTAAGAATAGGTCATCGTGCTCATACATGCCGAAGCTTCTTTCAACTGTTCACGGACGGCATCGAATCCTGTTCCGCCGTAACTGTTTCGACGTGCGACTGCCTGTTCAGGGGTCAAGGCATGATACACATCCTCTTGAATCAATTCAGAGTACGTTTGGAATACCGTGATTGGAAGCTCGCGTAAATACAATCGCTCATCCACGCAATATTTGACGAGTTTTCCAGTCACCTCATGTGCCTCACGGAACGGTAACCCTTTTGCGGTCAAATAATCGGCGAGTTCGGTCGCATTAGAAAAATCGCGTTCGGTCGCTTGTTTCATGACGTCCGGGTGGAACGTCAGTTCATTCATCATCCCCGCCATGATACTGAGCGAGCCTTGAACGGTCTTGACCGTATCGAACATCCCTTCTTTATCTTCCTGTAAATCTTTATTGTAAGCGAGTGGAAGTCCTTTCATGATCGTCAACAAGCCCATCAAGTTTCCAATCACTCGACCCGATTTTCCACGGACGAGTTCGGCCATGTCAGGGTTTTTCTTTTGTGGCATCATGCTCGAACCGGTAGAGAACGTATCCGACACTGTAATGAAGCGATACTCTTCGCTTGCCCAAAGAATCAATTCTTCACAGAAGCGGGAGAGGTGCATCATAAGCATTGATGCATTTGAAAGAAACTCGAGTATGAAGTCACGATCGCTAACGGCATCGAGGCTATTCGGGTAAACCCGATTGAATCCAAGTAATTCAGCTGAACGGGAACGGTCAATCGGAAACGTTGTCCCGGCTAAGGCTCCTGCGCCAAGAGGAGACCAATCAATCCGCTTCAAGCTGTCCGTAAACCGCTCCTTATCACGCTCTAGCATCCAGAAATAGGCGAGTAAGTGATGGGCCAGCGAGATCGGTTGTGCACGTTGGAGGTGCGTATAGCCAGGCATGATTGTCTCTACGTTTTCTGAAGCGTGAGCATGCAATTCACGCTGAAGTGATTCAATCAATTGAATCACTTCTTTCACACGGTCTTTCAAGTAAAGATGCATGTCCGTCGCGACTTGATCGTTTCGGCTACGTGCCGTATGCATCTTCCCTGCAACCGGTCCGATCGCTTCATGAAGCAGAGCTTCTAAGTTCATATGGATATCTTCGTGATACACCTCGAATTTCAATTCATCCGCGAGTGCTTTTTGCTTAAGTTGTTGTAATCCATCAAGGATTTGAGTGACTTCTTCCTTTAAGAGGATGCCCTGGTCACCTAACATCGTCACGTGAGCCATGCTACCTTCTAAATCCTCAAGGACGAGTTGAGCATCAAATTCAATCGATGCACCGAATGCATCGACCCATTCGCTCGCCGTCTTCTCGAAACGGCCTCCCCATAATTTACTCATTGACGAACGCTCCCTTTTCCATCAACACCTCTGATTGAACTTTTGTTGGCAAACCCCACAACTTGATGAATCCGACAGCTGCTTGCTGATCGAACGTATCTGCTGACGTATAGGTCGCAAGTTCCTCATCATAAAGCGAGATTGGCGACTTCCGTCCGTCGACGATGGCTTGTCCTTTAAACAGTTTCATGCGAACCGTTCCTGTGACGGTCGCTTGTGTCTCATCGATAAAGGCAAAAAGTGCTTTTGTGAGCGGTGAATACCAAAGTCCGTTGTAGATCGTTTCCGTCAATTTTTGTTCGACAATCGGTTTGAAATGCGCCACTTCACGAACGAGTGTCAAGGCTTCAAGAGCTTTATGTGCAGTGATTAATGTCATGGCGCCAGGTGCCTCATACACCTCGCGTGATTTGATACCGACGACCCGGTTCTCGATGTGGTCAATCTTCCCGACGCCGTGGGCACCCGCGACGATATTGAGCTCTTTTAAGATATCGGTGAACGATTGGCTCTTCCCGTCAATAGCGACCGGAACTCCGTTCTTGAATTCAATTTCAAGAAAAGTCGGTTCATGCGGTGTATCCTCCAGTGCTGCTGTTAACTCATATGCGCTTGCCGGAGGTGATGCCCAAGGATCTTCCAAAATGCCGCATTCGATGGCGCGTCCCCAGATGTTCTGATCGATTGAGAATGGCTCTTCTTGAACGATTGGAATCGGAATTTGATGTTTTGCCGCATACGCGATTTCTTCCTCACGTGACCATTTCCATTCCCGAACCGGTGCGACGATTTCTAGTGAAGGATCGAGTGCATGAATGGACACTTCAAAACGTACTTGGTCATTTCCTTTCCCGGTACATCCATGAGCCACCGCGACGGCGCCTTCGGCCTGTGCGACCTCGACCAATTTTTTCGAGATGAGGGGGCGTGATAGTGCCGAAACGAGTGGATATACGCCTTCATATAATGTATGGGCCTGCATCGAATAGCGAGCGAACTCGTTGACGAACTCGTCGACCGCATCGATGACGATTGATTTTTTCGCTCCAACTTTCATCGCTTTTTGTTGGATCTTTTCTAAGTCTTTTCCTTCCCCGACGTTCAAACAGACTGCAATCACATCATAACCTTGTTCGTCCAACCATTTAATCGCAACCGATGTGTCAAGACCACCTGAGTAAGCCAATACGAGTTTCTGTTTCAAAATATGAACACCCCTTATGAATAATTATTAATCTTTATTTATAAATATACAACTCAGTGTAAGGGATAAGATGTCGTGTGGCAACCCTTTTTTGAAAATAAAAAGACCACGAGTGATTTCGTGGTCGTCATTGTTCGATTTTGAGTTGGGGTAACCATTGCGACATATGGTTGCTAACAGGGGAAAGAAGTTCAGGACGAGCAGCCTTTAACGGGACGACCTCATAATGTCCATCAGATGATTTTTGCGTAAAGGTTGGATAGAACATCGGATTTTTCAATTCAAAAGTCGATTGGTCATCTTCGATTGTCTTGACCACATCAATCCCGATGATGCCGCCCGTGTTTCGTTCATCTCCTTGTTGTCCGGAAAGGAAATTACCGATCGAGTAGATGACAAATGTTTGATTGCCATGAACTCCTTCTAGCATGGTCGGGGGTTGCAGCACGTGAGGGTGGTGACCGATGATGATGTCGACTCCGAGGTCTGCTAACGATTGGGCGAGCTCAGTTTGACTCTCATTCGGTAACGGCTCGTATTCCGTACCGAAATGGAGGGAGACGACCGTCATGTCAGTCGACTGTTCCGCCTTCTCGATCTCTGGTTGCATCTGTGCAAGGTCGATATAATTTACGTGATAAGGCTGCTTCGGCACGACTCCATTCGTCCCATACGTGTATGCGAGGAAGGAAAAAGAAATATCGTTGGCCGTCAACGTACGAATATTCGCTTTGTCCTCAGCCGATAGGAAGGAGCCTGTATAAGGCATTCCGATTGCGTTCCAATGGTCAATCGAATTTTCAATAGCTCGGACGCCACGGTCGAGCGTATGATTATTCGCTGTCGTGACCAAATCGATTCCTGCCCGTTGTAAGGCATCTCCAATTTCAAAAGGACTGTTAAATGCCGGGTAGCTCGAAAGTCCGATTTCACTCCCGCCAATCATGCTCTCTTGGTTGGCGATTGATAGATCGGCGCGACTCAATATTGGAGAGATCTGTTCGAATGCAGTATCAAATTCATACCCTTCATCAGTACGAGCTGCGTTGTATACCGAATCATGTAGAAGGATGTCGCCGATTGCATAGAGGGAGGCCGTCGTGACAATCGGTTCCGGTTCGGCAGGCGGCATTTCTTCAGGTACCTCGACAATCGGTTCTTCGACTTCTTCTGGTATTTCTTGATTCGTTACCGGAGTCGTACCACAAGCAATTAATAAAACAAAGCTAGACAGGAAGGTAAGACGAGAGACGATCTTGATTGGTTTCATCCCGATTCTCCTTTTCACGACAGATTCGTACGATAACCCTAAAATTCGTCGATAATTAAGAAAAATCCTGCCTAAATAAATAAAGACAGGTCGTTTTTGACCTGTCATGAGAATTATTTGATATGTTCTTTGACCATGTCTTGCATTTGGTCAAACTCACGTTGAATGACCTCATTTGGTGGCGGTGTCACCAAACTCACGATATAGATGGCAAGTGCCGACAGGAAGAATGCTGGAATCATTTCATACAATGTCCCAAACGTTCCGAAAAGAGAAGCGGCATAGTTCTTCCATAGAATGACGACAAAGGCTCCAGTCAACATTCCAGCAAGCGCGCCTTGACGCGTCGTTCGTTTCCAAAACAGACTGAACAAGATGAGCGGACCAAATGATGAACCAAACCCTGCCCAAGCATAACCGACAAGGTTTAAGATGGTGTCGTCTGCATCGAGTGCAAGAATAATCGATATGACGGATACAAGAATGACCGTAATCCGACCGACCATGACGAGTTCACGGTCTCCCGCTTCTTTACGGAAGAACTTCTGATAAAAGTCTGTCGTCGCGGCACTCGACGAGACGAGCAATTGAGAGGAGATGGTCGACATGATGGCGGCGAGAAGAGCAGCCAACAATACACCAGTCACCAAATCCGGGAATAATAAGTCAGATAGGTTGATAAAGACGTTCTCCGGATTATCGATGGTGAGGCCTTGTTGTGTGTAATAGGCGAGACCGAACAATCCGGTCGCCATCGCCCCGACAACGGTGAAGACCATCCATGAGATCCCGATTCGACGTGCCGTCTTAATGTCCTCGAGCTTTCCGATTGCCATAAAACGGACGATGATGTGTGGTTGGCCGAAATAGCCAAGTCCCCACGCAAATAGCGAAATGATTCCGATGAGTGATTGCCCTGTCCACGGGTCAAGTAACGCTTCATCAATATTTCGTACCGTGTCTAAAGCGTTTGATACCCCATCAGTTGCCATAATGGCGATGGCAGGTACAAAAATAAGGGCGAACAGCATGATCAATCCTTGAACAAAATCTGTCCAGCTGACTGCTAAAAATCCACCGATAAATGTGTACAAAATAATGATAGAAGCGAGAATGACAACTCCCGTTACAAACTCAATGTCGAAGACGGCATTGAATAGGCGACCGCCGGCGACGAATCCGCTTGTCGCATACAGTGTGAAAAAGATTAACGTGACAGCAGCTGAAAATGAGCGCAACACGCCTTTTGTGTCTTTAAAGCGTTTCTCAAAGAAGTCTGGGATTGTGATCGCATCATCCGATATGTATGAATAAATGCGTAATCTCGGTGCGACCAATAACCAGTTCAAATAGGCGCCGATTGTCAACCCGATGACAATCCAACCACTTGAAATCCCTGACGCATACATGGC
Organism: Exiguobacterium sp. N5; assembly: GCF_025842465.1. Lineage (GTDB taxonomy): Bacteria > Bacillota > Bacilli > Exiguobacteriales > Exiguobacteriaceae > Exiguobacterium > Exiguobacterium profundum. The sequence goes on along the minus strand of NZ_JAPAEP010000001.1, from coordinate 872,758 downwards.
ACCAGGCAATCCCATTAAGAGCCATCCACTCATGTCTGATGCACCGGCAGATAAGGCGGCGACCCCGGGACCAAGCGCCCGACCACCTAACATATAATCTCCGATACTGCTTGTTCTCCGATACGCGATGATCCCAAGCAAGACCATCAGTGCCATGTACACGACAATGGACACTAAAATTCCGTTCATCAACATCCCCCCGAAAGATAAAAAATATGAATACGCTTTCAGTGATAAAGTATCACTTTGTCAAAATATTGTCACAACAAGTGGGGAAATGTAAAGATATTTTTGAGAGCTGGTCTTAAGTTATCGGAACGTGCAAGAGGTGAGGTGGTCATTGACAAGACCCGTCGCTTGTAGATGGGCATAAACCGTTGTCGGTCCTAAAAACTTAAAGCCGCGTCGTTTCAGATCTTTACTCAATCGTTCAGAAAGTTCCGTCGTCGCAGGAACATCTTCAAGACGGTTCCATGCATTCAGGATCGGTGCATCGTTGACGAATGACCAGATGTACGAATCAAATGAGCCAAACTCTTCCTGTAGTTTGATGAACTGCTTCGCATTATTGATCGACGCCTCGATTTTTCGTCGATTTCGCACGATCCCGCTATCGGCTAGGAGTCTCTCCACATCCTCATCCGTAAAGCTAGCAACTCGCTGCACTTCGAAGTCGGCATAAGCCAATCGATAATTTTCACGCTTTCTCAAGATGGTGATCCAACTGAGTCCTGCTTGCGCACTCTCGAGTGTCAGACATTCAAAGTGCTTTTGGTCATCGTGAACGGGCTTTCCCCATTCCTCGTCATGGTAACGGACGTAAAGTGGATCCGTCCCGCACCAAGGACACCGTACTGTCTCTTCCATTTCAATCAGCTCCTTTCTTTGAGTGTAGCATGTCCTTACGATTATATAGCAAAATGGACGGGTATAGAGGGGAGAATGGAGGAAGAGACATGAGTGACTGGATGATTTCTGTGATTGAACAGTACGGCTACATAGGGATTGCATTCATGATTTTTATTGAAAATGTGTTTCCACCGATCCCTTCTGAAGTCGTCTTACTCTTTGGTGGTTTTTTTGCTGTAAAGACGAACTTGTCCATCACGCTCGTCATCGTGGCATCGACAGTCGGAGCCATATTAGGAGCCGTATTATTATACGGCCTCGGACTATTGTTTGATGTCGAGCAGATCGAAAAATGGACGAAGAAATATGGGAAGTGGTTACGACTTGATCTGAATGATGTAAAAAAAGCGGATGCGTGGTTCGACCGGTACGGGGGCTGGATGGTCTTCTTTGGACGTTTGATGCCGGTCGTTCGAAGCCTAATCTCGATTCCTGCAGGGATGTCAAACATGCCATTCGTGAAATTTCTACTGCTCAGTACGGCTGGAACAGCCTTATGGAATACCATTCTCATCTTCATCGGGATGAAAGTCGGCGAGAACTGGCAAGATATCCTCTCATACCTCGATGCCTATTCCTACGCGATCTATGGGCTGCTGTTCATCGGCGTCATCATTTATATCGTCTGGCGTAAAAAGCGGCACAACAAACGGGCAAAAGACTAACGCACAAAACAGGCGGACCCAGCGTATGGGTCCGCCAATTCATTCTTCTTTTTTCTCGTCAGGTAAGACTTTCGTGAGGGTTTTCTCCGTTTTTTCTGCCAAGTACTCTGAGAAGCGGAACAGAATGATTCCGACAATGGCTGACACGAAAATATAGAGACCGACAAACAAGTTGATGGCCCCGTTCGAAAGGGCGGTGAATAAAATAGAGTACTCCCCACGTGGCGCGAGTGAGAACCCGGCTTCATTGGCTTGAACACGCGTCAAGCCATAGATTCTGCCCCCGACGCGTCCGACAATCCATTTGGATAATACACCCCACACAATCAATACGAAGAAGAGCGCATTTACGATGACACCTTTCTCGAGATTGATCGAGATACCGAACGAGATGAAAAAGATCGGCAAGAATAAATCTCGGACGGGTACGGTCAAACGCTTTAGCGGTCTCACATCGTGGATATCTGCGAGCAAGATCCCGGCGATAAATGCCCCTAAAATCTCAGATAATCCAAACACCATGCCGATTCCTGCGAAAAAGAGAATGAGTCCAATAAGACCGATACTTGCATCATCTTGTCGCAGTAAGTGCTTCGAAAATTTTTGTTGCTTGGATACGAAGCTCGAACCAATGAACAAGAGTACGCCAAATATAAGAAATCCTACGAACACTTTGCCGATATCGGACATCGCAACCGGTTCTTCTTGAATGATGAAAGGGGCAACCGTCAAGAGGAGTGGGGCAAAAATATCCTCAAAGATGAGTAATGCGAGCACAAACTCTTTAATATCTTCATGTTTTTCGGAATGCTGCTCAAGCAGTTTCGCAGAGATGGAGGAGCTCGTCGCATATAAGACGGCCCCGATTAAAAAGGCGCGAGGGAAATCGAGACCAAATGCTAAAGCAATCCCGAACGATACCCCGAATGACAGAATGATATCGAGTATTCCCGCCTTCCATACTTTCTGCATGCGCTTCCAAAGTTCACGTAGTGGAAACTTTAGACCGAGTAGGAAAAACAAAAGAATGATTCCAATCTCTCCCGCAACTTTAAAGACTTCATTCCCATCCCAGAAAAACCCGACCCCGACCCCGATTGCGATAAACGCTAAAATACTTGGGAAGAATAATCGTTCAATCAGGAGACTGAGGACAGAGATGAGGGTGAGCGCCAACCCGAGCAACACGATGATATTTAATCCATCCATACGTCATCTCCGCTCATGACCCCAATTAGCTTTCTCTTTGATTCCATTGATACTCCATTCCAACGGATTCAGGTCGTGAGTAATCAAAACCGAACTGTCGATACAACCCATCGGCTGGTATGTCTGCGATTAGACTAATGATGGCCGTTTCATCCGCTTCCTGTAAGATCCATTCCATCAAATGCTCCATGAGTAATTTTCCGAGTCCAAGCCCCTGGCATTCCGGATCTACGACGATATCTACTAAATGGAATACCATCCCGCCGTCACCGACGACACGTCCCATTCCGACAATCTCATCATTTAAGTATAAACAAATACCATACAGTGTATTTTGAAGCCCCTTCACCGTACCTCGATCAGAACGTCGTGGCATCCCCGCCTTCACGCGTAACGCTTGATGTTGTTCTGGAGTCGGTGTTTCGACTTTTACAGTTACTTCATTGACCATACTCAAATCCCCCTCTACACAAGTTGATTTTACTTTCCCGATATATTGAATGAGTAAACCTTGATTTATAAAATCGGCTATCTGCATAATGAGAAGGAGACAGGGGGAATAGTTGATGATCAATGGTCAATCCATCTTACCGGCGATACGGGACATGCGGGATTTGGAGCGGTTTTTATCGAGTGATTTCGAATTAGGGGTGTTATTAGAGATTCATATGAGCCGATTGGACTCCATCTTCAGATTATTGGGGAAGCATGATAAAAAAGTGTTCATCCATATGGATTTGATTCAAGGTATGAAGGCGGACGAGTATGCGACAGAATATGTCTGCCAGACGTTCAAACCGTTCGGCATCATCTCGACGAAAGGAAACGTCATCGTCAAAGCAAAGCAAAATGATGTAGTCACTGTGCAGCGTCTATTTTTAATTGATTCCACCTCATTAGAGAAAAGTATCAAACACATTGAACGTTCGAAACCGGACTATATCGAAGTATTGCCAGGCATTGTGCCAAAGTATATTCAACGGGTAAAGGAGGAGACGGGAATCCCCGTTTTCGCTGGTGGACTGATTGAAACACGAGAAGAAGTCCAAGCGGCTCTTGATGCGGGAGCGAGCGTGATCACGACTTCGAATCGAAAACTATGGTCCGACTAATCGAGATTTGGGTATACAGTCTTTTAGGAGGGATGAATGATGAAAGACGTGATGATTGTAACAGGGGTCAGTCAAGGAATTGGTTATGCGATTGCTCAAGCTTTCGTAAATCAGTATGAAGTGATCGGGCTAGACATTGGAGATGATCCGGATATCGAAGGGTTACGCTTTTATCAAGTGGACCTTGGGGACACGTCTGAACTTAAGCGTGTCTTTGACGATATTCACAACGAATTTGGTCGAGCCCATGTATTGATCAACAATGGAGGAATCGCTTCGCTGGTCAAGCCGATTGATGAGCTTGAGATTGACACGTTTAAACGAGTCATCGATGTCAATTTAGTCGGAACATTTAGTTGTGCGAAATACTTTTTACAACTGAATCAAGATGAGTCATATGGAAGAATCGTTAACATGGCCTCGACACGTGCTTTCCAGAACGAACCGCATTGGGATGCATATGGTGCATCTAAAGGAGGCATCGTCGGTTTGACCCATTCACTTGCCATCTCATTAGGCGGCCGCCCTGTGACGGTGAATGCAATCAGTCCAGGATGGATTCATACGTCTGATGAGTCGTTACGTGAGATTGATCATGAGCAACACCCATCGGGACGTGTCGGTGAACCGGAAGATATCGTCCGCGCTGTGAGGTACTTGATTGATCGTCAGAACAGTTTTGTGAACGGGCATAATCTTGTCGTTGATGGAGGAATGACGAAAAAAATGATTTATGAAGAATAATGTGACCATATACCTAAAATTGGGATGTTTTTAGGTTATATGTACCTAATTCCGGGTAATGAATAGGAGAGTTTTTATCCGGAAGAAGGAGGATGGCGACATGAACCCGCTCGTAGAAGAGGCGTTACGTTTTTCGTCTATTCGTCACGGAGGACAGTTCCGAAAAGGTTCATCCATACCATATTTGTCACACTCATTCTCGGTCGCCATGCTTCTTGAGTCCGATCATCAAGCACCGGCAGTCGTGGCGGCAGGATTGCTTCACGATATGATTGAGGACACGAAGACGGACCCACAAGAAATCTTATCAAAATTCGGATCTGACGTGCACAGGCTCGTTCTCGCGGTCTCGGAAAAAAATCGTGACAAGTCGTGGGAACAACGGAAACGAATGACACTTCAGCAGGTGAAATCACTACAATTTGATGAAGTCGCACTTCTCGTGGCGGATAAGCTACATAATCTCCGTTCCATCCGTTATGATCTTGAGATGGAAGGGATGAAGGTGTGGCAACGTTTTAAACGACCGCTGCGAGACCAATCATGGTATTATCATGAATTACTATCAGCATTTGAACCGTTTCGGAGTTCGACAGACCTAATCGGTTTGTATGAACAAGAACTCCATCTATTGTTTTACGGCGAGAAAAATTCAAAAGATCGAAAAGTGGCAAGGCTTCTTGAATCGATGCTGACCCATTTCGTCGAAGACGAATGGTTGCAAGAATCGGCACCACTATGTCAAACGGCATATGAGTTAAAGGAGATTGTCGGGCGAGATACGATTGATGAAGTAGAGATTGTGTGCTTCCGACAGCGACTTCACGAAGCGGGTTGGACCACGCCATTGTCACCCGAGAAGCTCGCGGGGATGCAAGAACTCGCATATCGGACGGCTCTCGAGCCACAAGAACTTCTCGCACTCATACGTCGCTCGATTGTCAACTAGTTCTCTTCATGCTATAGTCAAAGGGAAGATAAAAAGGGGAGTAGCGACCACAATCGTGGTCGATGGGTCGTCATTACAGTGCGTGCGCACTCGGTCCATCGAGCTTTTACAAGTCCGCAAGACCTTTTTATGGGCGTTTTTGTCGTCCATAAAAAGGTCTTTTTTGTTTACCCAAGGAGGAGAAAAAATGGTATTTGTTTATTTCTTACTGGCTGCGGCCATCACCGTCTACGCAGCAATCAAATTATCGACGTACGCCGACGTCATGACTGAAAAGTCGAAAATGGGCGGGATGCTTGTCGGTACGGTTTTATTGGCAGGAGCGACTTCGCTCCCGGAAGTGACAACAAGTATATCGGCTGTCATGATTGACAACCCAGACATCGCCATCGGAAACATGCTCGGAAGTAACCTATTCAATATCTTTATCTTAGCGATGTTCGACCTATACTTCCGACAGAAGCAATTGTTCAACTATGCGAGTCGGGACCACCTGTACACGGCCGGACTTGGGTTACTCTTGACCGTCACGACGTTGATTGCTTTGATCGTTCGCGTCGATATGACGTTTATCGGAATCGGAGTCGACGCGCTCTTGATTGCGATTCTATACGGTATCGGAATCTACTATATCGGGAAACAACCGACAGAGCCGGTCGCGGAGCATGAAGTCGAAGAAGAAGTGGTTGTCGGTAAATATGAAGAGATCACGCTGAAACGTGCGGTCTTTGGATTCATCATCGCTGCAATCGTAATCATGGCGGCAGGAACAGCCCTTTCCATCACAGGTGATCAAATTGCCGTTGTCACAGGACTCGGTTCTAGTTTTGTCGGTAGCTTCTTGATTGCGGCATCGACGTCACTCCCGGAAGCGGTCGCTGTGTTCATGGCGCTCAAACTACGTAATGTCAACTTGGCATTCGGTTCGATTCTCGGCTCGAATATCTTCAACATGTTGATTATCGCCATGTCAGATGTCTTCTATCGGAATGGATCGATTCTCGCAGATGTCTCGACGTCACACCTCGTATCTGCGGTCGGGATCACCATCCTATCGATCCTCGTCATGTATAGTGTGCTAAGACAAAATGTCACGTCGAAGGTACGTTATGTGATTCCTTCGTTACTCGTTGTCGTTGTCTATTTCGTTTCGTCTTACTTGATCTTTATCGGGTGAGTACATGCATCAGCCTTAGGGCTGATGTTTTTTTTATTGGGAATGCGAATTCATTGCTTCGGGTATAGAGGAATTGAAGGAGGGGTGGCGATGCAGATGCATGAAGTGGAAACACGCCAAGCGTATTCGATTTTGATTCCGGCCTATAACCCTGATGAGGCACTTGTCACACTCGTGGAGAAGTTGAGGGCGAGTGGGTTTTCGAACATCATTGTGGTCAATGACGGTAGTGACGAATCGTCGGTAGGCACATTTGATAAGATTGCATCATTTGTCGACCAAGTGTTAACGCACGAACAGAATCAAGGGAAGGGAGCAGCAATCAAGACGGGGTTACGGTATGTGGTGGACACATATCCGGATAAAACGGGGGTCATCACGGTCGATGCCGACGGGCAGCACTTGCCGCAAGATGTCGTCAGCGTCTATGAGGAAGGGTTGAATAAACCACATCATCTCATCATGGGATGTCGAGATTTTAGCGGAGATGCGATTCCGTTCCGGAGCCGATTCGGCAATCAGGCGACACGGCTCGTCATGTTGATTGGGAGCGGGCTGAAGTTAAAAGACACGCAGACGGGACTTCGAGCCATCCCGATGCGATATGCACGACAACTGATTGACATTCCTGGAAATCGATATGAGTTCGAGATGAATATGCTCACGTTCACGAAACGATTGCAGGTCCCGATTCAACAAACGACCATCGAGACCGTATATGAGAATGAAAATGATTCATCCCATTTTAGACCGATTCTCGACTCGATTTTAATTTATCGGATGTTTTTGATGTATTCGTTATCCTCTGTCGCCTCGTTCCTTGTCGACGTAGGGATGTATGCGCTCTTTATTTATTTATTATCCCCATACTTCGATACGGCTCACGTCGTCATCGCGACGGTCATCGCTCGAATCATTTCCTCTCTCTTCAATTATCTCGTTAATCGAAAAGTAGTCTTCGATTCGAAGGCGCGGCGGTCTCTTCCGAAATATTTTAGTCTCGTCGTGCTTCAAATGGCCGTTTCAGCACTCCTTGTTTATCTCTTGTTTCTCTTGCTCAGACAAGGCGAGGTCATCCTAAAAGTAATTGTCGATAGTTTTCTCTTTATCGTCAGTTATTATGTCCAGAAGAGATGGATTTTCAAAAAATAACCGGTCATGATTTCATGACCGGTTTAATATGCGAGCGTTCCTGTTTTCACGGACGTATAGCGATGTAATTCTTTTGGGCTTGTGATGCCGGTTTTTTGCATCATGTCTCGCATAAGTAGCGCGCATACGCGAGCATCTTCCGCAGCATCATGATGAATAAACGGCACATTCAAGTGTTCTGCCATCGTGTTCAACTTATGGTTCGGGAGTCCTGGATACAGTTTACGTGACAGTTTGACGGTGCAACCGTACTCGATTGTAGGGAAATCGAATAGATCATATTTCACAATCGCCTTTCTCAAGGCACCCATGTCAAATGAAGCGTTATGTGCGATGACGAGGTCCACTTCCCGTAAAATCGGGTAAAGAGAGGAAAGCACTTCCGGTAATGCCGGTGCATCCCACACGTCACTCGGACGAATGCCATGGACGCGGATGTTACCCATATCAAAGTCTTCCTCCGGATTGACGAGTCGCTGGTCGGTTTCGACCACATCACCATTTTGAAGGATGCTCCATCCGACAGAACAGATGCTGCGACTATCACGGTTAGCGGTCTCCACGTCAAGTGCGAGAATGGTATGGTTCATAGTTTACCTTCTTTCGTAAGCAATAAAAAAAGTCTAACAGAAAGTTAGACGAATGTCGTGCTTAAGCGGCAACAAGTGTTCGGCAAGCTTCCGCACAACGCTCACATGCTTTGGCACAGGCTTGACAATGGTCGTGCTGATGTCGTCCGCATTCTACCGCACACGTATCACAGACTTGGGCGCATAAAGCAACGATTGGTTTTGAAAAGGCTGAATCTGTTTCTAAGGCATTTAAAGCTAAAGTACAAATGTCTGAGCATTCTCGAGTCAGGCGGATGCATTCGGTGAACATGTGTAAATCCTCTTCTTGCAAACTTTTTGAGAAGCAGTGGTTGCATGCGCGCATGCATTCGATCACGCTCGTCAATGTTTCTTCTACAGATGTACGTTCCATCAAAATTCCCCCTTATATGAAAAAGTCTAACTATCATTACCCGTTCAGAAAGAGGTTGAATCGCACCATACCAATAAAAAAGCCACACCTCATTCGAGATGTGACCAATTAATGGAGCATAGGGGGCTCGAACCCCTGACCTCTACGCTGCCAGCGTAGCGCTCTCCCAGCTGAGCTAATGCCCCGTTCGAAATCATTATATCATCGTAGTATTCGACATGGCAATTCCCTTTTTGAATTTAGGTTTATAAAATTGGAGACGTGGGAATTTCATGTTAGACGTTATATTAAGAAAGCAGGTGTGCTTCATGGAAATGATTCTTTTGGCACTCTTACCGGCACTCATGTGGGGAAGTATTCCACTCATCGTGTCGAAAGTAGGAGGAAAACCGATTCAGCAGTTAATCGGAACGACCATCGGGGCGATGATCATGGCAACAGTGATTGCCCTCGTCTTCCGACCGGAGTTCACGACACTCGCCATCGTGACCGGATTTATCTCAGGGGCGTTCTGGGCGCTCGGTCAATATTTGCAGTTCCAATCGTTCCAAATCTTAAGCGTCTCCAAAGCGATGCCAATCAGCACGGGGATGCAACTCGTTGGGACGTCTCTCTTTGGGGTCATCGTACTCGGGGACTGGCAGACATCGACGGAGCTATGGTTAGGGTTTTCAGCGCTCGTCTTGATTATCATCGGAGCGACTATGACTTCATACCAACAGAAGAAAGATCAGGACAGTGCCGGTGCGTTGAAAAAGGGTTTACTCGTCCTATTCGTTTCGAGTATTGGTTACGTCACATATGCCGTCTTGACGAACTATTTTGAAGTAGAAGGAATCACCGCGATTCTTCCACAATCCGTCGGGATGTTCATCGCGGCACTTCTGTTCAGTCTTCGTGAAAAGGACGTCAAGAAACTTGATCCTCGCACATTCAAAAACATCTTGGCGGGGATAGCCTGGGGAATCGGGAACTTCGGACTTTTCGTTTCAAGCGGAGAAGTGGGGATTGCAACTTCGTTCGCCTTATCCCAATTGAACGTCGTCGTGGCGACACTTGGTGGGATCTATCTCTTGAAAGAAGAGAAGACGACAAAAGAACGCGTCTTTGTTTTCATGGGAATCGGGTTGATTGTCGTCGCTGGATTTATGCTTGGGATTGCCAAGAGTTAAGCTTCAATTATGAAATGAAAAGAGCCTTGAATGAACTCGATTTTGAGTGCCATTCAAGGTTTTTGTTTTAAGTATCTTTCAATCGTTGAAATGAGAGCAGGAGAAGATGTGATCGATAGGGAAGTAATCTCATATTGCGTTCGTCATATAGGACGGGCAGCGCATTCGTGATTGATCAAAATTGTAGAATAAAGGGGAAACGAATCATGGATTCAAATGTCGTGACGATATCAACGCTCGTCGATGCACCAATCGACACAGTCTGGAAATTCTGGACAGAACCTGAACATATCAAACAATGGAATCATGCGTCTGACGATTGGCATACGATTGAGGCGGAGAACGACTTACGGGTCGGCGGGAAGTTTCGTAGTCGGATGGAAGCAAAAGATCAGAGCATGGGCTTTGATTTTGAAGGGGTATATGAGGAAGTTGAAGTAAATGAGCTCATTCAGTATCGCCTTGAGGATGAACGGAGAGTCAGAATTTCATTTACTTCTGAAGGGGATCAGACGAAGGTGGTCGAGGTGTTTGATGCGGAGTCGATGAATCCGGTTGAAATGCAACGACAAGGCTGGCAGGCGATTCTCGACAATTTCACTCGATATGCGAATGGGAAGAGTGTATAAAAGATAAACGGAAGGTTTGAACAGCAGGTCCTTTTCAATTAAAGTGGACGCTGCTGTTTGTCATGTATGGCCAAATGATTGTCTAGGTTTTTTTAGCTTGAAGAGACGAATATAAATAAAAGGTGCTGGCAATATGTATGACTACACGTTACTAGAGAGACTCCTATTCCGATTTCCTTCCTTCGATTATCAGAAAATGAAATCAGAGCTGAATCGGAAAACGATATTGATTACTGGAGCGAGCTCAGGAATCGGGCAGGCTTTCGCTTATCTACTAGCGGATACAACCGCGCACCTGATTCTCGTCGCCCGTAGAGAAGCAGACATGAACGTCATGAAGTCTGAAATCGAGAAGGGGTCAGCCACGGTGACCTTGTTCCCGGCAGATCTTCGAATTGAAGAGGAACGGAATGGATTGTTGGCGTATCTCCATCAACTACCGGAAGGATTGGATGTTTTCGTCAGCAATGCTGGAATCTCCATCAATCGTCCCATCACTGAGTCACTCGATCGATACCATGACTTCACTCGGACGATGGCGATCAATTATTTTGCTCCGGTACAATTGATGCTATCGCTCATTCCGTTGCTCGAAAAGAAGAACGGGCAGATCGTCAATGTGTCGACCATCAATGTGTTACTTCATCCTTTTCCTCACTGGGCGGCCTATCAGGCATCAAAAGCCGCGTTCGATACGTGGTTTCGCTCTGCGGGTCCGGAACTCACAATCAAAAATATTTCCACGACGGCTCTATATCTACCGCTAGTAAAAACACCGATGATTAAACAAACGCTAGCTTATCAGCATTCTCCTGCCATGTCACCGGTACATGTGGCGGAACTGATTGGACATGCCCTGTATACAAAACGACCAGTATATAAGCCGTGGTGGTTGTTCCTCGGTCAAGTAGCGTCTCTTGTTTTCAGAAGACCGATAGACTGGATGGTCCCTACATTACTTAAGAGAAAGGAGCGTGACAGTGGGAATGGTTAAGTTAGTGAAAGTCTTGTCGCAGCTCCATTTTCTATCACCATCGAACCTAGGCCGTCTGTTCGTCGCAATCCGTCAAAACGGAATCAACTTGATGCTTCTTTTTACATTGACTGAAAGAGCAGGGAGTCCAAAAACGGCTTTAGTGGATAGCCGAGAAACATTGACGTATCAAGAGCTAAAGTCACGCTGTGAACATCTTGCTCATCGTTTGGCTGATCAGTATGGGGTTAAAATGGGACAAAAAGTGGCGTTTCTTTGTAAGAACCACGCGTCTTTCGTACAAGGGATGTTTGCGGCCTCACGACTCGGTGCAGACATCTATATGCTCCATTGTTCGATGAGTCAACTGCAGTTCAACCGGCTCGTAGAAGAACAAACATTCGATCTTTTGATTTACGATGAGGAGTTCGAAGACTTAATTGAAAACTCGTCTTACGAACGTTCGACACTCGTCAGCTATCATGAGGAAAAGGTATCAATCAATAGTTTATCGGATTCGAAGCGACATAAAAAAGGAAAGCTTCCGGTCGCATCGAGCGGGAAAATCGTGCTGTTGACCGGTGGCACTACCGGAAAACCGAAACAGGTGATTCACAAACCATCCCTCTTTCACTTTCTGGCTCCATTCACGGCTTTATTGAATCGGTTGCAGTTGCCATCATTCAACACTGCCTATATTGCCACCCCGATTTACCATGGCTACGGCATCGCCATCCTTTTATCTTTTCTAGCGCTAGGGAAACAGGTCGTCATTCAAGAGAGCTTTGATGTGCAGAGAGCCTGTGACCTCATTCGGCGACACAAGGTAGAAGTGGTCACGGTCGTCCCGCTCATGATCCACAAAATGTTACGATACGATCCAACATCACTTCATTCTCTCGCTTGTATCGCGTCCGGTGGTGCGAAGCTTCATCCCGTTTTAGTCCGTGAAGTCCATAACGAGTTGGGGAGCGTCTTATACAATCTATATGGAACATCGGAAGCGGGCTTGAATCTGATCGCCACACCAGAAGATTTACAGTATGATGCGAACACGCTCGGGAGAAGGATTCCGGGAGGGGACTTAAAGGTAGTGAAAGATGGAGCGGAAGTCGAGCCAGGGGCCATCGGGGAATTTTGCATACGAAATAAGTGGTCCATGCAAAACCAGAAAAACCGCTGGATTCAAACGGGTGATGTCGGATACCGGGATGAGAACGGCTATTATTTTTTGTGTGGACGAACAGACGACTTGATCATCTCGGCAGGAAACAATATTTATCCTGGGGAAGTCGAGACGGTTTTGCGCGACCATCCGAATGTCGAGGACGTCGCCGTCATCGGGGTAGAGGATGTATACGCGGGTCACATCTTGAAGGCATATGTACAGGTGTATGATGAACTGCTGACAGAAGAGGCATTAATGAGCTGGTTGCGCGAACGACTGACAACATATCAGCTTCCACGAGAAATCGTGTTTGTAGATGAGTTGTCGTATACAGCAGTCGGGAAGTTGGATAGGAAGCGACTTGAATGGATGTAAAAATTCCTATTTAATATTTTCATTTAGCATAAGTTATCACTGGTAATTAGTCTGGAGATTGTTTATCAGCCAATTGAATGAATTCTCTACTTTAGTCAGCTCTGTGCCAAAAAAGGTGATGAAGTGAGCCATCAGGCGGATTTTGTTTGGAACACGACCGTCTCGGGTCACCGTCTCATGGAGGATGCGGTCGAGCAAATGTCTCGTATATATAGCCAAATTCAACAGTTACAAGTAAAAGATTATGAGAAACAAGCGGATGAAGTAGCGCAGCTCGTAACATTGATCCGTCAAATTTCGGAACAGACGAACTTACTTGCACTCAATGCTGCGATTGAGGCAGCACGAGCTGGGTGACCAAGGAAGAGGATTCGCAGTCGTCGCTGCCGAGATAAGGACTCTTTCGGATGACGTTTCTAAGTCTGTGAGCGAGATCTCAGAAATCGCAACGAACGTTAAACGCAATTCACTAGAACTGGACGCCGTATTCACAGAAAGCAGAAAGTCAACTGAAGATGGGAAACGAACGCTCGAACTGACCAAGACATCTTTTGAAGAGATGGAAACGAGTGTTGAAAAAATGAGGACGTTAAGTCATTCGATGCAAACAAGATTCGACCGTGTGAAGTCTAACCAGCAAGTCATTCAGAAAGCACTTTCGGATATCACATCAATTTCTGAGGAGAGCACTGCAGGAAATGAGGAGGTCGCCGCGTCTGCTGAACGGTTGTCTGTAACGAGCGAGACGATGAATCATTTCGTAAAAGAGTTAGCTGAGACCGCAGAGAATTTGAAGGGAAGAAGTCGAAATTTCAGCCTGTAATCGTCGAATCTTACAACAGTCGAACAGATTACATCCTTAATTTTGTCACGAACAACTCTGACCTATATTTGCAGGTGGTTGTGATTTTTCTATATCAGCTGCCTTTTGTTGAACTAAAAGGAAAAAATACCATTCAACCACCTTGACATTTTTTTCCTCATGCTATACATTAAGCTAGAACTAAATAGCATCACTAGGGGTGTTCATTGAACTGAGACGAGTTAAAACTCGAACCCTTCGAACCTGAACTAGATAGTACTAGCGTAGGGAAGTGTGAACATGACTGCATCCGCAAATGGATTCATTTCCTTTTTGCCATGTATCTTTTGCTTGTACACAACTTCTCTCACGCGAGAAGTTGTGTTTTTTTATAGACAAACAATCATCTAGACAAAAAGGAGATCACAATGATGAGTAAAGTTGTACTTGTAACAGGTAGTAGCAGAGGATTAGGCGCCACAATCGCCAGAGTATTGGTAGAGAAAGGATTCAAAGTGGTCATCAACTACTATAAAAGTAGAAGAGCCGCAAATGAGTTGGTTCAAATGTTAGGGGAAGAACATGCAATAGCTATCTATGGTGATGTGACGAGACGAGAAGATGTCGATTTATTAATTAAGAAAGCAACGGAACACTATGGTCACGTAGATGTGGTTGTAAACAACGCGTTAGTAGATTTTAAGTTTGACCCGATGGCACAGAAGGCATTCGAACACCTCTCTTGGGACGACTATCAGAAGCAACTGGACGGAACAATCAAGGCAGCGTTCAATGTTTCCCAGAGTGTACTCCCTCAATTCATTGAAAGATCTGAGGGGAGTATCATCAACATCGGGACAAACCTATTCCAAAACCCTGTAGTGCCTTACCATGAATACACGACGGCGAAAGCGGGATTGATCGGATTTACGCGCAATCTTGCCTCGGAGCTTGGAAAGTTTGGGATAAGGGCCAATGTAGTATCTGGAGGGTTGTTAAAGATGACTGATGCGAGTTCAGTGACAAGTCCCGAAGTCTTCGATTTGATTGCCCGGACTACGCCCCTGAGGCAGGTCACGACTCCCGAAGAGGTTGCTCAACTTGTCTCGTATCTGTCATCTGAAGAAGCATCAGGTATCACTGGCCAGAACTTGGTAGTGGACGGTGGATTGACCATGAACTAAAGAATAATTCTATAAAGGATACCGAAAGTCTAAGAATTCTCATAGAAACGGAGGACCTTATTTGACACCTGCTAAACAATTAAATTTAGGAGTGCTAATCTATGGATGTGGACATCACCAAGCCGCTTGGATGATGCCTGAATCTTCGATAGAGTTGATCGGCAACGTCACATATTATCAAGAACTGGCCAGGATTGCAGAGTCTGGATTTTTGGATGCGGTTTTCTTTGCAGACAATCAATCATTTCCTGCAACCACCTCGACCGAAATACCGGCATTTTGGTTTGATCCGATGATAAATTTAACGGCTATCTCACAAGTCACGAACCGAATCGGTTTGGTTTCCACCATTTCAAGCACTTTCTCTAATCCATTTACGGCATCGAGACAGGTATTAAGCCTGGACCATATCTCGAAAGGACGTGTAGGGTGGAATTTAGTGACGTCGATGTCCGACTGGGAGGCTGAGAATCATGGAATGGATCATCTTCCTTCTAGGGAGAGGCGCTATCAAAAAGCTGATGAGTTTGCGGAAGTGATGGATAAATTGTTTCTCTCGTGGAATCGAGGCGATTTCTCCCCGAATCGATCGGCCAACCATCTCATCAATGAACAGAATATTGAACCGATAGATCATGTCGGGACGTACTTTAAAGTCAAAGGTCCCTCCACTACACCAAGTAGCCCGCAAGGAAAGCCTGTTGCCATGCAAGCGGGGGCCTCGGATCAAGGGATTGAACTGGCTGCAAAATATGCAGATGCAGTGTATTCAGTTTCTTGGAACTTGAAGCAGGCGATGGAATATCGGAATCGTTTAGAACAACACCTCGTAAAACAGAACAAACCTATTCGCCACGTCAAGATATTTCCGGGCCTTGTTACATATATCGGACGAACAAAAGAAGAAGCCTATTCAAAAAAGCTTGAGTTAGATAAAAGGCTACCTCTAGAGAACGCGATCAAGCAACTGAGTTACTTTATAGGTGAAGATTGCTCGAAGTGGGAACTTGATGAGAGGGTACCTTCGTTACCGCCAATCGATTCATTTACCGGTCCTGTCGGTCGTTATAAAACCATGTTGGAAATCGTACATGACAAAGAACCGACACTCAGAGAACTCCTAGGTTATATCAGTGCTGGGGGAGGACACCTCACTCTAATCGGGACACCCGAAGAGATTGTAGACGAGATGGAGCGATGGTTCAATCTGGGGGTTGCAGATGGGTTTAACCTCATGCCACCGACTCTGCCATCAGGGCTAAAAGATTTCGTGGAATTGATAATCCCTGAGCTGCAAAAAAGAGGGATTTTCCGAAAGGGTTACGAGGGGGCTACTTTACGTGAACACCTTGATCTGGTACCTCCGGGTTCGCGTGATCGATCTCCTCAACGGGGTAACTACGAGGAAGAGTGACTTGTGGACTATGCCGTATCAATCTTCCTCTGGAGCGATGAGGCGAAGCACTAACGAGGCGACCTCATTATCAGGTTCGAGAGTTTGAATTCTCTTGGCTATTTGAACGGCATCCCGATCACTGACGATTTTTTCAGGAACGGTGTTCAAGAACAGCAGGTTTTCTAAACTCCTTACATCGATGGAGTGATTCAAATCTAAGGACTTTTTAGCATGCATCAATGAAGAGGCATAGGCGCCCTCGATGTGGCATAGAGGGTGAGTGAGAACCTGAAAAGCCAAATCATGTAGCTCGGGAGATTCGTCTTCATGAAGCAGATGCACCAGAACCACATAGTTGGTCAAACTCTCATTTGAAAATGCTATCGACAAAAGCTCGTGACTGAATACCTCATATCCAACTTCATCGTATAGTTTTTTCACTTCACCGACCTGCATGGATAGGATTAATTCCTCCAGTCGACTGTCCATCCCATAACCTCCTTCCATTTCAATATTGTGTGACGTAGCATTAGGATTGGCTCTTCCTCCTCTCAGAGAAGAGCCAATATAAATCGTTGAGTCAAGAGACAAGAGTTCTCTGATACAAACGATTCGTCATGAGTAAATGATTTCTTGACGCATCGTTTGTGGGGTCAATCCATCGAGATGAAAAGAACCTCATGTTCGTCCAATCCTTGCGAATCTGGACCCAGCTGTTCTTCAATCTCCTTAACAGAAAGATTAGCATAATAGGACCACTTTTCTTGGCCGTCCAAAAACCTCAGACCCTCATAGAGGGAGTCGAACTTGAGGAATTCTCGTCTTGTTTCAAACTCTTTGGCGTCTCGCCATTCGTATATGGTCAGCCAACGTTGAACGAAATCGAACAACCTGAATGTACCTTCGCTTAAATCAGATTCGGACTTGTCATGAGTCATGACTGGTTCTTCACCGTCTGAGTATTTGACATAGTAAATGACTTCACCGGACATCTCTACGTCCTCTAAAAAGGTTAGTAGCTCTATTTCATTGTCATGAAGTAACTCTATCAAAGAGATTTCCTGTTTAGAATCCCTAGCTCGATACTTGACGACTAGGGTTTTAATGTTGTAAATATTCAGATTCATTGCCTCTTATACTGTAAAATCGATGAGAAGTGACCGAGTTTTATATACCTTGAACAGTTCGAGAGGGACTAGATGCACACAACTCTTCCCCTGATTACTCGTCCGGCACCGTTGTTTGGTCCATCATGTGAGGACGTTTGAATCTCCAAATTGACTACGTAAGTTCACATTCATTCTTCACCTTTCTCTTGATTTATTTCGTGCTCGAATGTCATATCAGATTGATTTCTGGTTGAGTGTATTTATTGATCAGTCGCCCTTCTTTTTATTTTTAAACGCAAAAGGAATCGAAATCATGAATGCGCCGATCATGCACAAAATCGAGTAGAATGCCAGTTGGCTTCCTTCGCTTCCTATCTCATCCACCAAGATTCCCGTATTGAATAACAAGACGAGGGACCCGATCAAAACGATAAAACAATTAAATAAAATCCAATACGAGCTGGGGATTTTCGAACCTAAAAAGGCCAGGTATACGAGGTTACTTAAACTGAGAAACAGAAAGACGTAAATCAAAAAATTCAAAGAATCTAGAACATCCAACATACAGAATCATCCTCCCATAAAGATAAAAACTTAGGAATACAAGGTATTCTTATACAATTAAGATAACCATAACCTCATTCATGAGGGCAATCCTGCTATAGATGTATTCAGTTTTTACAATAGAAACTATAATATTCTATATTAATCCTTTTATGTTTTGGTGTTGAATCTAAAAATCACGGTAACCAACTGAGTTTAATACAAACTCATTATCACTGAGTTTGAAGGACTGACTCGAGAAATAAGGATTTTGAGAAAGAAAGTTCAATGATGTTTCTAGGTTTTAGAACAGGTGTCAAGGAAAGTGTGGTGTAAAGAGTGTATTGGAATGAGCTGATAGGGTATGCGGTTCCTCTATGTGTGATGATGGTTGTATGGTTACGTTACAAGGATTTTGATATATACTTCATGTTTTCTTGGGTATTTAGTTTTATCAACGTGATATATGCATATATGATTTATTTTCATGATGTCGTTAACAGCTTGATTCACGCGGGAGGACTTTATCCATTGGATTGGATGATTGCTCTTTATACGATAATCATAATCTGTGGGATAATTTATGGATGTACTGCCAGTGTCTTGATCGGCCTATCTTATTTAGTTTATCGATTGCGTAATGGGCGATTTCCTAAGCGAGATGTGTGATCAAGGTCCACATGCGTCGCTTGTATAGGAGCGTATATGACATCTTATGAACGAGAGGGATAAAAGTAAAATGAACAAGAAGGATATCGAACTTCAAAGGTCATTAGAATTTTTAGCGAATGGGTGGGAGGTTAGCAAGTTAGACATCGATTACTTGCATGAGACGATTTCACTCATCGTCGAGAGCGTACGGCAACAACAGATAGTAAGAACACACATCACATTCAAAGAGGTACTCTCCTTCTATGTATATCAGGAGGAGGTTGCTTACTCTGAGACCCTAGATGCGACATATAGACTTAACGACCGAGGAAAAGACGACAACGTTATAGTCAGCGAGATTGGCTTTCACAGGAACGGGTTCGGACAGGTCAAAATTGAATGCATAGACCCTGAACAGACGGCAATTGATGCAATCACTTCAAAAACGAATATGTATTTGCAAGTCAATAATAAGGACCACTTTTTTATCGAGTGTAATGCTATCGAAATCAATGATGATGTCTTCGAGGGGTTGATTCAATCGAGTGAGAGTTTAAAAATCACTCTCGACTAATTTGGGAGGATATGATTCTAGAAACGATTCTCAGTTTTAAAGGCAATGGATGTGTGGTCACAGTTCTGAATTGAAGTATATATGTCTGATTCTTAACTTTTATCGGAGGGTGGTCGGGTGTAGGGTTGTTAGCCTACGGTTTAATAGGGCTAGTGGTGAGCACATTTATTGTAACGGGTGTTTGGGTACTTTTGAAACACAGAAAAGCTAATTTGTAATCGGAAGTAACGCTCTCCGTGGTTTGCCTAAGAAATGAGACTCGGTATAGATTCCGTTTCGTACTCGAGGAAAAATGTTACCTATTCCAGATTTCAAAAGTCAGCTCTTTTTAAGTCAGAATTATGGTTGATCTGATTGATGGGCAGTTTTTTCAAAGAACTACCTAGAGTTAACTCATATTAAGGTGGAGGCTTTATCACTAAAAAGTAAAATATCAAGTGAGATGACTGATACAAAATCAAGTGAAAACAAAAATAAAAAGAGGTAATGAGATGAGCGTAAGAATTACATTGGATAATAAGCTAGGGTTGGGATACCTATATCTCTTCCCTGAAAACTATAGGTACAAGATACATGAAACGAAAGAACTGGACTCGAATCCTTTTCTCGAGTTAGATTGTGATGAGTTAGGACGAGTTGTAGGAATTGAATTATTAGATTTTGAAACACTCAGCTTGAGTCAGGTAGTGAGTAAAAACATTCGCTATGAGAAAAAATCAAATTGTGTTTCTCTACGTTTAAATAATGTCCCCATTGAGAGTACAACAGCATTTGCAGGAGTCAAGTTCCATTTTTCTGAGGCGAATTACACCGGCTTTATAGGGTTTGATATCATTGATTTAGATAAATACCCTATTCAGGATCTATAAAATAATTGTTAGCTTTACAAGGCGGAATATGAGGTGTTATCAAATACTTAAGCACGACTATTTCATGCTGTCAGTGAGAACAGTATAGTTTTGGGGTTTTAACGGCACTATGTCTTTCAGTTAGCTCATAAACAGCAAAGTTAAGTAATTTTTATTTTGATGTTCGACCTCATCTTTGAACCTTTCAAATGTGACTAATGCTACGTGGGATACATATGAATAATCACAAAAAAGACGCTCCGATGCAATCGAGAGTGCCTGATTGTGAGCAATTGTTAGAAGTGAGTGTGAGTCCAACATTTTCCGAGACTTTAATCTAAATCGACAATCGAGGAAGTCTGATTGACTCCCTCAATTGTCGTAATAGCGATTGTAATGCGATGCATATTTTTCCTTTAAGTTTTGGATTTTAATATCATCCCAAGAAATGATATCAACCACGTCGGTACTCAAATACATTAGGAAGTCTTCGTTGTAAAAAGCGATATAAGCCAGTGTGTTCCCTTTGTAAACTTGAGTACAATAGTTCATGACCTCTGTAAAATTAAGATTTCTAATGAGGGTGTAAACAGCACCATCTTCAGAAATGTCATCTACCACGGTGTGTTCTTTCCAGTTTCGAATCGTTAGATATCTGCCAAGTTTAGATTTTGATGAACAACGGACATTGTTCATGATGTATTCAGAAACAAATATGAGATGAAGTGGTTGAGAACCTTCAAAAATGGATTTTAGAATGTCCTTTAAAAAAAAAGATTTAACTCGTCCATACTAAATCTGATTCGGTGTGTTGAATCGACTTGAAAGTGTGGTGTTTCTTTAGTGACATCAAAAACAATATTAAATTTATCAATCTCAAACATGAATTAGTCTCCTATTCTATTTAGTTGAGCATCATATGTGCCCGAACGTTTTTTATACTGTTGATCCGAATTTCATTTAGCTTGCCCTCATTCTCAGTTTTACAGCTAACATCACTACTAGCAATATAAGTAGTGAAAAAGCTAATGTTGCAATAATCATCTACTTCATGATTTGTTCCTCCTTGAATTGTATCAGTCCATTCCCATATCTGTCATAAGTGATAAAAATTCGAGGGGATTTACTTTTTAGTTCGTAATTGGGTTTTTAGAATTGATGGATTGATTGATGATAAATAGCCTGGTTTTTGTCCAACGTAATCTTGTTTCCCATGTAAGTCCTGATTTTCTTCAATCAATACCAGGACTTGTGTGAATTAGACTGAGATATTGCTTGTAAAGGTAGGTTGATTATATAGCTAACAACTAAATCAACAAATGAAGGAGATGTTGATTTGACGACTTCCGGAGCATTTAAAAGGGTTGATACAAAGAATTTACACTCCGTGAGTAGGGATATCCTTTGTGAGGCGAGAGGGATTGTCTGATTGATTTTATCGTCTACTTTAATATCGAGATGATTCGGCATAATCGACATATGTGTTTTGAATAGAAATCGTGAGAAATCTTACTTTATAATTAGATGAATTATAAAATTAAGTGCAACACCAAAAGTGAACACAAAAAAGCCCATTACGCTTTCCTCGTGTAGAATGAAGTCACCATAACACACATTCAGACGGAGGAAATCGCATGAGCTACACCCATCTTACCACAACGGAACGCGTGAAAATAGAGACGAATCTGGAGCTCGGGATGTCCATCCGGTCCATCGCGAGACGGCTCGGGCGACAGCCCTCGACGTGCTGCGCCAGAAGGGGAAACGTCAAAAGCCGACCGAGACGCGCGGGCGCATCAACGTCGGACTCCCCATCTCGCAACGACCGCCGGAGGTCAGAAATCGCCGGACGTTCGGCCATTGGGAGCTCGACACTGTCTTCTCTGGAGGGAAGTCGAAGGCGTGCGTCGCGACGTTCATCGAGCGGAAGAGCCGGTTCTATCTCGCCCTGCCGATCGCGGACCGCACCGCAGCCTCGATGGAGGGGGCGATCCATGCGGTGCACGGCGTCTTCCCGGACGGCACGTTCGAGACGGCGACGACGGACCGTGGCAAGGAATTCAGTGGTCACGAGCGCATCCAGGCGTCACTCGGCGTGCCGATGTATTTCGCCGACCCGTATTCATCGTGGCAACGGGGGAACAACGAGAACGCCAACGGGCTCCTCCGCGAGTTCTTCCCGAAAGGAACGGACTTCGCGACGGTCACACATGACGAACTCGCGGATGCGCTCGCCAAGATCAACGGGCGACCGAGAAAATGCCTGAAC
Source organism: Exiguobacterium sp. N5 (assembly GCF_025842465.1). Classification (GTDB taxonomy): domain Bacteria; phylum Bacillota; class Bacilli; order Exiguobacteriales; family Exiguobacteriaceae; genus Exiguobacterium; species Exiguobacterium profundum. Next base: position 850,164 of record NZ_JAPAEP010000001.1, on the reverse strand, counting down.
TGGAAAACCGCACACGAGGCCTTCACCGAGGAAGTGTTGCGCTTAATTTGACAAACCGTCGCTTATTAAAAGACGCGAATTCTAAAAATTCGCGTCTGATACACCTTATACGGTTTCAGTCCAGTTTTCCTCGATGAACTCGTCACGTCCCGAGATGGCCCGGTCTTCCTTGTAATGCTTCGGATTCTTCTTATGATAATCCTGGTGGTAGTCTTCTGCTGCGAAGAACGTCGTCGCCGGAATGATTTTCGTGACGATCGGAGCCGTGAAGCGACCACTTGCCGCCAACACATCGCGACTCGCCTCAGCCGCGATTCGTTGTTCTTCGGTGTGATAGAAGATGGCTGGGGCATACTGAGGTCCCCGGTCTTGGAATTGACCACCATCGTCCGTCGGGTCTGTCTGAATCCAATACAGCTCAAGAAGACGTTCATACGAGAATAATGCTGGATCATATGTGATTTGAACGACCTCGAGGTGCCCCGTCGTCCCGGTTTTCACTTGTTCATATGTCGGATTGTCGACCTGTCCGCCCATATAGCCGGACACGATACCTTCAATTCCTGGTAATTCTTCAAATGGTGTCACCATGCACCAAAAACAACCGCCTGCGAATGTTGCTTTTTCCATACTGTTGTTCCCTCCAAATCGTCATTCAACAAAAAAGCGCTCACGTCGGATGACATGAGCGCTTTCGTCATATCGTCCAAGGTTTCCCTTGCTGGTCGTAGCACCTTGCCTAAGGCAGGTTGCTGTGAAGTCGCGGAGCCAGATCTCTCGTTCACTCTTGATATCGATATGTAGTTGGTGAGAGCATCATACCACCCTCAAAATACATTCGTCAATGATTCGGTTTTCGTTTCAACTGAAAAACCGTCAAGACGATGATGAATCCGATTAACCCGATAGAAATGAGCGTACCATACGGCACATTCTCCCCGTATAGCTGTAAGAAAAATAGACCGAATACGGCAAGCAACACAAAGACATAGGAGCGTGTCATTGGGACCTCCTGTTTTTTCTTAAGTGTATCAAGAACACATCGACTTGGCGATACGAAAAGGAAATCAGACGTAGAGCACGAATAAAGGGGGAGAGGTAAAGGAGGAATGTAGGATGGAACAAATCCAATTACATGAACTGACGATTGAAGTTGCGCATCGTGGGTATAAAGAAGGACAATTCACGGCGAGAGACGTGACCGCCTACTATTTAGGACGGATTGCGACGTATAATGAACGACTTCACGCCGTCATTCAAGTCAATCCGGACGCGCTGTTCGAGGCAGAGGCAGCAGACCGGGCCTACCGAAAAGGGGTACGCAAACCGCTACTCGGCATTCCCGTCTTAATCAAAGACAATATCGAGACGAACGGTCTGATGCGAACGACTGCAGGTGCTGCCGCGATGCGACATCATTTCGCCGCTCGAGATGCCGAGCTCGTCAAACGGTTGCGGGCTGACGGGGCCATCATCCTTGGCAAAGCGAACCTGTCCGAGTGGGCGAACTTTTTAACAGAAAATATGCCGAACGGCTGGAGTGCCGTCGGTGGACAGACGATGAACCCATACGGCGACGGGTTGGATGTCGGTGGATCAAGCTCAGGGTCGGCTTCGGCGGTCGCGGCAAACCTCACGCTTCTCGCAGTCGGGTCTGAGACGAGCGGTTCAATCGTCCATCCGAGTGTCCATAACAGCATCGTCGGGATCAAACCGACCGTCGGATTGATCAGTCGCTCCGGAATCATCCCGATTTCACGTTCTCAAGATACGGCGGGACCGATGGCGCGTACGCTTCGTGATGCGGTCATCGCCTTACAATCGATGTGCGGTGAGGATGAATCGGATCCCGCGACTCTCGAGACACCGGTCGGTCCCCCATACGTGACATGTCTCGATGTGAGGCAGGCGGTTGGGATGCGCGTCGGGTTCGTCAAACCGGACATTTCTGAAGAAGAAGTCGGATTGTACGAAGGCGCGCTCCGATTGCTACGGCAAGCCGAGGTCGAACTCGTCGAGGTCACGCTGCCGAAGCATGCGACGCTAGAACAGGCGGACATCCTGTTCGACGAATTCAAGCTCGGGGTCGAGGCGTATCTTGCCATCACGACCGTGCCGTTTAAAACGCTTTCCGATTTGATCGAGTGGAACTCGGAACATCCTGAATCGATTCCGCACGGTCAGACCATCTTTGAAGAAGCGAACGTCAAATCTGGAAAACTGACTGAAGCGAACTATCTCAACCGTCGCATCGAGGACGTCCGTCTCGCAAAAACGGAAGGGATTGACACATTGCTTGCGTCACATAAACTGGACGCACTCGTGCTGCCACATGACATGAACTATGACATGGCTGCAAAAGCAGGTCATCCGACGATTACAATCCCGTATCATTTGAAAAAGAGCGGTGCCCCATTCGGTCTCTCGTTCACGGGGACGAGCTATGCGGAGCGTGATTTAATCCGAGTCGCTTATACGTTCGAACAGTTCGTCACACGACCGACGCCTCCAGATTATTCGTAAGTTGCACCCGTCTCTCACGTCCGCTACAATGGTACGTATGCGGATTAGAGAAAGGACAGATTACAATGAAATCATCTATATACGGGTTGACGTTCGATCAACTCACAAACGAGTGTACGGAAGCGGGATACGGTGCCTTCCACGCACGTCAAGTTTGGGACTCGCTCTACATCGACCGGGTCAAATCGATGGACGACCTCAACGTACGCGATGAGGTGCGCGATTACTTAAGAGAAAAATATGTCATCTCGACACAAGAACTGTTCGTCAAACAAGAAGCGGGCGACGGGACAGTCAAATTTTTACTTAAATTACACGACGGGCACTACATCGAGACGGTGCTCATGCGTCACAAATACGGACGTTCGGTCTGTGTGACGACTCAAGTCGGTTGTAACATCGGCTGTAGCTTCTGTGCGAGCGGCTTGTTGAAAAAGACGCGTGACTTGACGGCGGGTGAGGTCGTCGAGCAGATCATGACCGTCCAACACTTCCTCGATGAAGAGGGTGAAGGGGACCGCGTCAGCCATATCGTCGTCATGGGAATCGGTGAACCGTTCGATAACTTCGACAATTTGGTCGACTTCTTGCGTGTCGTCAAAGATGAGCGTGGACTTGCGATCGCTCCGCGTAAAATCAACGTGTCGACGAGTGGTCTCGCGGATAAGATCTACAAGTTCGCAGACCTCGACTTACGCATCAACTTGGCGCTCTCTCTACATGCGCCAAACGATGAATTACGTACTCGCATCATGAAAATCAACCGGGCGTTCCCGCTTGATAAACTCATGCCGTCGATTCGCTATTACGTCGAGAAGACGAATAAACGAATCACATTCGAATATATTCTGCTCTCGAAAGTGAACGATTTGCCGGAACATGCGGAAGAACTCGCCGACTTGATTGAAGACATCAAAGACAAGTCATACGTCAACTTGATTCCATATAACCCGGTCAACGAGCACATCCAATATGAGCGAAGCACGCCTGAGGACATCATGGCATTCTATGACATCTTGAAAAAGCGTGGCGTCAACACTGGTGTCCGTCTCGAGCACGGGACAGACATCGATGCGGCATGTGGACAACTCCGCAGTAAGCATATGAACGTCGAAGGCGCGAAGTAAAAAAATGGCCACTCCGGGAGATTGAACTGAACCCTGAATGATAGACACTTGATAAAAAGTGCTCATTCAGGGTTTTTGACGTTTCCCTTTTTGGTCGAGCACGGTCGTGGCAAGTCGATTCGTTTCGAATAGATCTAACGATAGATGGTGGAGAAGATAATTTGTTCCGGCGACCAGGTCGCTCGCAGCTTCCCGATGATTGCCCGGCGCGTCTTGTCGTCGAGCTTCGTCGTTGTGTCACAATTGGCCTTCGACTTCTCGTAGCGGCCCCGTCTTGAGATGGACCAGATGGACATTCCGAGCTTCAGATAGGTCTCTACTTCACACGTTTTATTGTGGTAAGGTGGTGTGGCTCATGAGATTTCCTATGTCTGAATATTTGTGTGGTAATTTCATTCGACACAAGGAAAGCGTCAAGGTTTTTGTGTTCACTTTTGGCCGTTGCACTTAATTTTATAATTCATCATAAGTAAAACTTAACCCCACCACATGGCAACGACAAAGAATGACCAACTAACAACAAACGGTGCCGAAATAAATCCAATCATGATAAATCCCTGATACTGTATATAGTTAGAGTCTTTTATCTTAAAAACTATACGAAACATCAAGAACATGATGAAACTTAACAAATATAATATCCATCCTAAGATGCTCAACCCTGTTAGATAGTAAATCGGATAGATATCAACAACGTGATCACTTAAAAAGTAGGCGATCCCTTGACCGAAAACACACAATATTGTTGCTGTTAAAAGGCTGATAACCAATAAAAAGTAAGGATTCTTCATTCACTTTCCTCCTTTATTTTTCTTCTTGTTTTTTACCTGATACAGTATAAAATCTAGAGTTAAACCGTAAAACAATCCGATTATCACTCGAAGAAGATAGCCTCCCCACAAAATTTCGTCAGCTGATTCATCAAATATAAAACTTCGAAATGTTTCACTGTAAACCATATGATATAGGATTGGATCTAATCCGAAGAAAAAGAATAATAGGCCTTTATCATCCTGGTCGGTAAAATTCAAATAACAAACAAATATAGAGACTAACACAAACCAAAAACTAAATGTTTTAATAATTTTCAAGGAAATACCCCCTTCTCTTTTCAGCTTGCACTATTGATAAGTGTAATTTTACACCATAGTTGTAATTTTACCAATACCAAATATTGTGAAAATCCTAATGAATATTCACCAACAATTTTCCATAATGATGATCTAATTTATCTCAATGGCACTTTCATTAAAACAATCAATAATTTATGAAGAATAAGTGTTTTTCTTTGTTTTGTGTTTAAGAAAGATAGCATTCATTCCTATTAAATTTTTAAAAAGTCGAAAAAAACATTAAAAGTACTAAGTACAAACGAACCAATAAAAAAAGTACTAAGTACAAACGAACCAATAAAAAAAGTACTAAGTACAAACGAACCAATAAATTTATAAAATGAAAAACTCTTGTAACTAGATAATTTTCAAAAGTTATTATGAACGGATTAGAGCGCCGGATATTCGCCATTGTCGTTTGCCCAAGGTAATAGATCTATATGCGGAAACACATTACATCTATATGATTGCGAAGGATACGTGATAAATGACTAGCCTTCTTTGCTTTGTGACACTCCTATACAGAATTGTTTCCAGCAACGAACACAAACAGCGGAATATAAAAGAGATGACCCCGGAGCAATACCGGAGCCATCTGATTGCCGTATAGAATTCGAGTTACTCAGTCCATAAAACTGGGCTCGTTTAAACGAAAAGGCCGTTCGTTTACCGTTTTTGCCCGACATATTGAATCACAGCAGATTCGCCGTGATGAAGCGTGCCTTCTTCTCGCCAGACGACCGTCTCATGTAAGACGAGCGGTACGAAATCGTCCTCTAGTTGGTGGAACATCTCTTCGGTGTAAAGAAGTGAGGCGTCGTTTGGTCCACCTGTCCCGTAAGCGAGTTGATGTGTAGAGTAGACTTCACTCAGGAACAAACCACCAGGTCGAAGCGTTTGTTGGATACCCGTAAACACCTTTTCTCTGACGTGTGGAGGAAAGTGGCCAAAGATACAGATGACCATGTCATACGCCTTGTTTGGCCAATCGGCTTCATTCAAGTCGATCTGTTTCGTCTGAATGGACACGTTTCGTGACGTCGCTAAGCGTTTCGCTTTGTCGATCCCTGGTATAGAAACGTCCCATATCTCGACTTCAAAGCCGAGCGTGGCGAGCCACACCGCGTTTCGACCTTCGCCCTCCGCGATGGCCAATACACGTTTTCTTTCAGGTTGATGAGACGTGACCCATTCGCGTAAAAATTCGTTTGGCTCTGTCCCATACACATACTCTTCCGAACTAAATCGTTCATCCCATTTCGACAAGCCATTCACTCCCTCGCTACGTTTCTTTCACTATAGCAAAACGAACGGACGACGGTGAAAATCCAACACGATTTTCTGGATTCATGCATAGTCCCAATGCGAGAGGGGAATAGATTTCTGAACTAATGGATAGAGTGGAGGCTAAGTGATGGAGAAAGTAGATGCGTCGTTGTGGATTCGTGTACGAAATACGCTTGGTGAAGGTCCGTGTTGGGATGCCGAGCTGAAGCGGTTTTATTGGGTAGATATCGAAGGCCATACATTGTGGTGGTATGACGAACGTGAGGATGAAATCTCGTCGTTTGAAGTCGGGAAACAAGTCGGATTCGTCATTCCGAAAGTGACGGATGGCGTTGTCCTTGGTTTGAAGGACGGCATTTATGAGTGGGATGAGATCAATCGGGACTTGAAGAAGATTGTCGAGTTGGATGATCCGGACGGTCAATTGCGGTTCAATGACGGAAAAGCCGATCCATACGGTCGAATCTTCGCCGGAACACTTCATCTCGAAGACAAAGAGAATCAAGCGACATTGTATCGTGTCGATCGGGATGGTACGACGACGACACTCATGGATGAGCTCACACTTTCGAACGGGTTGACGTGGTGTCCTGACCATTCCGTTTTTTATCATATCGATACACCGACTGAAACGATTCGCCAATATGATTTCGATTTGAAGGCGGGTACGTTATCAAATGGAAAGGTCGTCATCGATTTTGCGGACGAGGATGGCTTCCCGGATGGTATGACATCAGATACGGAAGGATGTTTATGGATTGCGCATTACGCCGGAGGTAAAGTATCTCGCTGGAATCCATCAACCGGTGAAAAGCTGTTAGAAGTTCACGTTCCTGCACCGAATGTCACATCCTGCGCCTTCATCGGGGATGGGCTCAATCGATTGGCCATCACGACGGCTCGTGAGGGGATGGATGAGGAAGCGTTAGCCGAATATCCGGATGCTGGATCGGTATTTATCATCGATACAGAGGTGAAAGGGATGCCGCTTTATCGCTTTGGGCGTTGAGGAGGACATGCAATGGTGAAACGACTGTTAGTTCGAGCGGGTATTGGGTTGGCAGTTGCGGCAGCGGTCAAGATGGGGATTCAAAAGTTGCAAGAAAATCGAGCGCGGGAAGAAGATCATTCTTATCTCGACCCAAAATGGGACGAGGTGCCGAGTGTCGATTCTGACAAGGACGAGGATGAGGTCGGGTTGACGCAACTCGACTCCATCTATCGGGCGGAGTGGCAAGCGAACGCCTATCCACGCTCGGAAGCAGAACGAAAAGCGTTGGAAGAATAAGAGCATGTTTTTCAAAACACGTCCGTATGGCGTGTTTTTTGTTGACAAATCGAATCAGTCATTTCAATATATAAAAAGTAATGATTACGATTTAATGGAGGTTCATCAATATGAAACGAATTCCAATTACAGTACTCTCGGGTTATCTTGGTAGCGGAAAGACGACACTGCTCAACCACATCTTACATAACCGGGAAGATAAAAAATATGCGGTCATCGTGAACGATATGAGCGAGTTGAACATCGATGAGAAATTGATTGAACAGGGTGGTTTCTCCCGTACCGATGAAAAATTAGTCGAACTCTCGAACGGGTGCATCTGTTGTACCCTACGTGAGGATTTGCTGACAGCGGTCTATGAGTTGGCAAAGGATCGCGACCTCGATGGCATCATCATCGAGTCTTCTGGTATCTCTGAACCGATTCCCGTTGCGCAGACATTCACGTATGCCGATGATGCGCTCGGAATCGATTTGACGAGCCGTGTCTATATCGATGCGATGGTCACTGTCGTCGATGCGTACCGTTTCTTCAAAGATTTCAATTCTGGTGAATCGCTCATGGAGCGTCAACAAGCCGTCGATACAGGAGATGGCCGTGAAGTCGTCGACCTACTCGTCGATCAAGTCGAATTTGCGGATATCAACGTGTTGAATAAGGCAGACCGGGTGTCTGAAGCGGAACTGCAGGAGATGAAGGGGCTACTTAAGACACTCAACCCGAGCGCCCGATTATTGACTTCAACGTACTCCGACGTAGCGTTAGACGATCTACTCGACGTCCAGTTGTTCGATTTCGATCAGGCGATGCGTGCGGCGGGATGGATTCAAGAACTTGAGGCAGAAGAACATACGCCGGAAACGGAAGAGTATGGCATCAGCTCGTTCGTCTACCGTCGTCGTCGACCGTTCCACCCTGAGCGTTTGATGAATTGGATGGAGCATTACCCTGAAGAAATCGTCCGCGCCAAAGGCTTCTTGTGGATCGCGTCACGGAACGACCTTGCCTGTCTTTGCTCCCAGGCCGGATACGCATCGACGCTCGAACATGCCGGTCGTTGGTTAGCGACCCTTCCGGAGAGTGAACGAGAGGCCATGTTCTCCTCAGAACCTGAACTGCGCGAGGACTACATCGAGCCGTACGGAGACCGACAGAACGAATTGGTCCTTATCGGTCAACGGATGGACCGGGAGGCGGTCGAGCAATCACTTGACGCCTGCTTGTTGACGGATGAGGAGATGGTAGCGGAGTGGGATTCGTTCCATGACCCACTTCCTGGTACTGGCCAACTCGTCACCTATTCAGATTGACCGTTTACAAACTGACGAAACATCGCTATACTGTGACTGCATAAGTAACCGCATATCAATGACTGCACTAGGGGTGCTTCGGCTGAGATGTGAGCATGGCTCCGATCCCTTATAACTCGATCCAGGTAATACTGGCGTGAGGAAGTGCGGCACTTTCTCTATGCAAGTTTGTATAGATTTTGTTGCTGCATTCTCATGAATGCGGCTTTTTTTATGCAAACACATATAGAGGGGGAAACAAGATGAATGAATCATGTGGCACGAGTCCGATTGTCGGATTTCGCTTCACGCTTAGCCCGATGACAGATGACTTTGTCGGGACGATCAAAGGGGCATTGAAAGGAACGAATATGACGGGTGTGTGGCGACATACGGATGACGTGTCGACCGTGATCCGAGGTCGCGCCGAGCACGTGTTCGACGTCGCACGGACCGTCTTAAGCCTGGCTTCAGAGGAAGGACGCCATGTCTCGATGAGCGGAACCTTCTCTGTCGGATGTCCGGGAGATTCGGCAGGGGATGAGGTGCTCGAGGCACCACCACAACCACTGAATGGAATTTCAAGAGAACAGTATGTCTCGTCACAGTTCGCGCTTTATCCGATGGGGGCGGAGAACTATATGGATCTCATCTATGAAGAAATCGAGCAAGCGAAACAGGCGGGTGTCTATAATGACTCCATGCACTACGCGTCAGGCATTCATGGGAACTTGGATGATGTGTTCTCGTATTACGAGTCGGCGTTCAACCGGACACGCGAGAAGAATCGACACGTCGTCATGACGGTGACGTTCAGTGTGAACAGTCCGTCACATGGAGGACAACATGCTTAAATCGTGGAAATTGAAAGAGGTCGTCCTCGTCTCCGTATTGTCTGTCGTCTTTGCCGTCGTCTACTTATTGTTTGTTCATATCGGGAACTTATGGGCAGGGTTGATTGGACCGATCGCCTATGAATGGATTTTCGGTATCTGGTTCATCGTGTCAATCATCTCGGCGTATATCATTCGGAAGCCAGGTGCGGCCTTCATCTCGGAGGTGATGGCAGCGACGATTGAAATGTTGATTGGGAATGCGATCGGACCGCGCATCATCTTGGTCGGCATCGTCCAAGGTCTTGGGGCGGAAGCAGTCTTTGCGATGACAGGTTATCGTCGATACGAGCTTTGGGTTCTCATGCTTGCTGGATTTGGCTCGGCCGTCACGAGTTTCGTGTACACTTACTTCATGAGCGGATTTGCGATGCTTGAACCAGGATATGTAGCGACGATGTTCGGGCTGCGGGCGGTCAGTGGCATGGTCATCGCAGGAATCGGTGGGAAGTTGCTCAGTGACCTGTTGCTCAAGACGGGGTCGCTTCGTGGCTATGCGATCGCTCGGAGTGGGAACGTCCATGGTTGAAACAGAATCGCTTTCATTCCGATTCCCCGAAAGTCTGGACACCATCTTAAAAGATGTGTCACTATCCATAAAACCTGGACGCACGATTTTGACAGGAGCGAGCGGAAGCGGGAAGTCGACCCTGCTCGCGCTGTTAAATCGTCTCTATCCAGAGAATTGTGATGGAATCCTGGAAGGCAGACTCGAACTACTGGGATGCTCTCACGACGACTACGCACCAGGCGAGATCAATCAGCGGGTCGGGACGGTATTCCAAGACCCGGACACGCAGTTCGTGATGGAACGGGTGGAAGAGGAACTCGTCTTCACACTCGAAAATTTGCGGACGCCGGTCGAGGTCATCGATCAGCACGTGACGGAGATTCTCGAGTCACTCCAACTGACCGATTACCGAAATCGTCACATCGATTCCTTGTCAGGAGGGGAGAAACAGCGGATCGCCGTCGCTTGCGCTATGGTCGGACAACCGGAATGGTTGCTTCTCGATGAGCCGTTGACACACCTTGATCCAGTGACCGCGAATCGATTTGTCGACTGGCTCGATCACTTGGACAACGTGAACGTCATCGTTGTCGAACATCGCGCGCACTTGTGGGGAGACTTTTTTGATTGGCACATCGAACTCGATCAAGGACGGATTGTACGGAACAAGCCGTTTCAACCGGTCGATGATTTTTCATTCACACGATCGTCATTGCCACGACAAGCAGTCGAACACTATGTGGTCGACGAGGTGCAGCGTGACACATTTCGATTAAAAGGAGTGACCCTAAAAGCTCGGATCGGGGAAGTGATTGCCATATTAGGACCAAATGGGAGTGGAAAGTCGACGTTTTTACGAAGTTTGACGGAGTCTGATCGCCGGGTCGGACTCGTCCCTCAATCTCCGGAACACTTATTTTTCATGAACTCGGTCGAGCAAGAGCTACAGTTTGGTCATGAGGAATCGATTGATAACGTACTAAAGGAGCTATCCCTCGAGGATAAACGAGTCCTCCATCCATTGTCACTCAGTCATGGACAGAAGCGACGACTCGCCGTCGGGATCCAGTTACTCTCCGACAAACAGTTGCTTGCCTTCGATGAACCGACGGCTGGCCAAGATGAACCGTCACTCCATGCACTAGAGATTTTGATGAAGCGACATGCGGCAAAGGGACAGACGATCCTGTTCGTGACCCATGACTTATCGTTCGCCAATATCGCCCATACGTTCTATTTGATGAAGGATGGAGAACTCTCAGGACCATTCGGGGATGAGCTTTGGGAGGACACGGAGAGACTTCGTCATTATCGACTAGCGGGAGGACGACAACGATGTCACTCCATGATATGAATCCGACAATCAAGTTCGGGACGATGACAATCATCATGTTCGGGCTTGCCTTGTTTTATAACCCTTGGACCCCGCTCGTCATCATCGTCGGTACGTTGACAATTCAATTGCTGGCGACGGACGTGTGCTGGAAGAAGTGGAGCCTGTTTTTGATTCCTTTTCTCGTCACGGCGCTCGGGACGTTTTGGACGACACTCGTGTTTGGGAAGGAGCTCGGGGGCGAGACGTGGGTAACCCTTCTCGGTCAAGATATCTCAAAAGAAGAGGCGCGCGTCGCTACGTCTCTTAGTCTCCGTGTATTGGCGTTCACCGTATTGTCGCTCCTCTTCATGTTGACGACCGATTCGAAACGTTTCGTCATGAGTTTGATGCAACAGGCGAGGCTTTCACCGACGATTGCCTACAGCGCGCTCGTCGGATTCCGCTTCCTTCCGTTGATGCAACGGGAGATGTATCAGCTTCAATACGCGCATCGTCTTCGCGGCGTTCCGCTCGATACGAAATGGGAACGGATTCGTCATGTACCGAAACTCCTTCTCCCGCTGTTGGCAGGTTCGATCCGACGTGCGGAACGGGTCGCCTTCTCTATGGAGGCGAGGGGTTTCACGAGTGGGAAACGGACCGTCTATGAGCGGATTGACGTCAAACCGTCCGATTACATATGGTCCGGTATATTCTTCACACTGTTTGGCCTTTCCATTTGGATCGGCATATGAAAAGACGACTCACGGAGAGTCGTCTTTTTTCGTTTCTTTCACGATGCGAAACTTCGGTTTGACCGATTCGTTGTTGAACGCCTCGAGAACGGTATTCTCGTTTGCCATTCGAATCTGTTGTGGCTCGCCTTTTGCTGTCGTACCGATGCAATACATGTTCGCTTCATAATCCGCAAAGAGCGATTTGTAAGATGTCGCGTGGTGCATCAAGCGACCTGGAGACCCCCAACCGACGATGATCATCCCGCCGCTTGCTTCTACCTCTTGTAACGTCTCTTCGACGTAATGGTAGTTCGTCTCATCGAGTTGAGACTCCACGTATGGAAGGTTGTCATTGATGGCGAGTGTCGGGACGAGACTGATGACCCGCATTTCTCGAATCGGTTGTGACAAATGATTTTGCATCAACATATAAGCACGCTGTGTCGTCGTGCCAGACAAAAAGGCATCGCTCATCCGCGGCGAGTAAATAATGACGGCGCATATGACGCCATCCTCCACATCGGTGAACTCATACGTTCGCATATAGCGTTTCGTTTTATCTTCATTGAAGATTGATTTGACGCGGATGGTTACTTCTTCTACATGCGTGTTCATTTCCATTCCTCACTTTTTCATGTAAGCATCAGCCGAGCGATTTAAACCACTCGACATATCGAATCGTGTAATAAGCAACTCGTTGACTAAGCGTATCACGCTCATCAGGCATGAACGTCACGCTTGATTCATAGTTCTCGAAGTACGTCATGACATCATTGACATATTGCTCACTTCGATTGTATTCGAAGATAGCGTTTCGGACGGATGTGACTGAATCTGTCTTTTTTCCACCGTGTTCACTTAAATAATACGCCGCCGTGTGCGCAGAATCAACTAGACTATGTGGGTCAGCTTTTCCATCGCCGTTCCCGTCGCGACCGAGTCCGCCATACTGTTCAATCAAGGCAAGGTCCGTCAAATCCACTTCGTCTTCTGGGACATCGCCTTTTTGGTCATCGGTATCATATTCCCAACCGAGCCAAGTACGGGGCATGAATTGAAAAGGTCCGATCGCGCCGACAGACGAACGCATCGACGAACTGTGTGAGAAGATGGTCTCTACACGGTGAACGGCAGCCAGTAGGCGCCAGTCCACGTCATATGTTTCAGCAGCGTCTTGATAGACGGCCAGATGTGTGTTCGGAACACCGTTCTCTCCATAATAGGTTCGATACAATCCATTGTTCACTTTATCATGTTGACCGAGCCAGCCGACTGCCCCGAGCAAAAGCACGAGCACAATAATGAAACCGGTCAGTCGCAGCATCATACGTTTCAAGATACCGCCTCCTAGCTTTTAGACAATACCCGAATAGTGTAGCATATAGCTAAGAGGAAGGACAGGAGTGGATATGGATGCTTGAACGTTTGATTTTTACAGCCATTATCGGCTACATGCTGATCGTTCAAATCTTCAATGCCAAATTGATTCGTCCCTTGATTGAAACGAGAGGACGGGCATGGGTATATGAACAAACAGTGAAATCGGCATGGGGGCTGACCTTGTTGATTGTTGCCCTCATCTTTTTATTTCAAGTACCGCCATCAGAAGTCGGATTGAGGTTCGGACCAGAAGCGGGGAACGAACAGGCATGGCAAGTCTTTTACTTGTCATGCATCCTAGTCACCGTGACACTCGTCTTTTATCTGTTGGTCAAAACATCAGCACGTCTCCGACATGTGTTACGCCCTTACTATGAGCTCGATTTAGAGAAGATGCTACTACCCCGGACAAAAGCAGAAGAACAGGCTTGGAACGCCGTCTCGGTCACGGCTGGCGTGACCGAGGAATTCATATTCAGAGGAGTCCTGCTATACACGATTTCCCTCTATATCGAGGTGCCGGATGTGACTCTCGCCTTAATCGGGGGCGCCCTTTTCGGTATGGCCCACGCCTATCAAGGGATAAAGGGAGTCTTCACGACAGGGATCGTTGGATTCGGACTAGGTATCCTCTATTTAGGGATGGGTGTCCTTTGGCCGGTCATGGTGTTACATGTGCTACTTGATTTGATTGCCGGTCCAATCCATGTCGATGCAAAAAGCGAGTGACCGCCTCCTCATACGCAGGAGCGTCCTTGATCATGCAATCGGTATGTTCTGCGCCATCAATCAATACCAAGTCGTTCTTCCGGTTCAATGCATTCATTTCGACCGACATCCACGTCGGGACGAAATCATCTTTTGAACCATGTACGAATAGGATTGGGGTCGTCGTTTCCGTGACGGCCTTTTTCGGTTGGACTTGTCTCATCGTGAACCCGGCACGAGACCAAAGGAAATAGTCGATTCCCGGTAAAATGAGCTCGGCTGGGATATGGTGTAACTCTTTCAATTGATAACGCATCAATTGTTTCATATCGTCAAACGGACATTCTGCGATGACGAAGTCGACGTTCGTGAGCGGAGTCGTCTGCAAGACGGTGGCCGCTCCCATCGAGACGCCGTGAAGCCCGACTTGATCGACTGTTTCCTCTGTCTTCAACCAGTCCACCCAGTCGATCATATCGACTTTTTCATGGAAACCATATGAGGCATAAATTCCTTCGGACTCCCCGTGTGAACGTAAATCGACGGCAAGCAGGTTAAAGCCGAGACGATGGAACATGGCGAGGTGAGGGGCCATGAAACTATGTGATGCGGTATATCCATGTACGAACACAATCCATTTTGTTGACCCCTCATTCCGATAGATACGCCCGTAGAGGCGGTACTCATCACGAGATTGAATCGAGACATGCTCGAACGGTACGTCATGATAAAAGTTGCGATCTTCGTCCGTATATGGAGCGAGTAACATCTCCGGAGTCTTTCGTTTGCCCCGCGTCATTCGTTTGAAGGCATAGTAGCTGACCGCGTAGTAGCCTGTGAAAAGTGATGCCAATCCAATTTTCCATTTTCGTTGCATTAATACCGACTCCTTTCAACGTTATTGTACCCGAAACGAATCGATACGGTCCTGTTTTCTTATATAAGGAGAGGGCATACAGAACATAATCGTGTGAATATCAGGAATCAAGGCACATGGAAAGGCATGATCTTGAACGATACGATGGAGTGACAACAGCAGGAGGGTGGGGACATCTATATGGAGAGGTCAAAGATCTATCGAATGATACAAATGGTGTTGAGCGACAGAAAGGGGATGCTTGAACGGGGAGTAACGTTCTCGTGGACGATTGAAGGAGATGAACGAATCATCGGACTCGTATTTGATGTTATTCTCGACCGTTATTTTCTATATAATCAAACAAGCCTCCTCACCGAGGTACAAGAGATTGCGCGTCTAGTCGAATGTCGACCAGAGGAAATCGTTCGCGCACTCTCCTGTCTTTCGGGGATTCGACTCGAATCGAATCATATCATCGAACGATTGATGAACATCGAAGAGGCGACCATTTCGGAGAACGGATCAATCCTTGTCGCCATTCGCCTTGGAGGATGGCTCACTCATCAATTGCATCAAATTGGTCGTGATGCCCTTCTTCCTTGTTGAGCTCGGTCAAGGTACCGTCAATCACGCGAAGGACGCGATCACACACATCGAGCATGCGTTCATCATGTGTGATGACGACGACACGTCTCCCTTCTTCATGCGCTTGTTTGGCCAATAACGCCATCACACGGCGTCCATTCTCATAATCAAGACTCGCCGTCGGTTCATCTGCCAAAATGAGTTGCGGGGAGTTGATCAAGGCACGTGCGACGGCGACACGTTGCTTTTCACCTCCCGACAATGTCGACGGGAGATGATGCAGGCGGTGTCCTAAGCCGAGGTCGGTCAATAGTTGTTTCGCATCTATCTGTCTCTTCTCCTGAATCAGCTCAAGTTGCTCGAGCACCGTCAAGTAGGGAATCAGGTGGGCCTGCTGAAACACGAACCCGACTTCATGTAGACGTAACAGACGACGTTGTTCCTCATCTAATTCGAATACGTCCCGTTCGTTCATCAAAAATGCTCCTTGATCTGGTTTTCGCAATAGACCGAGGATATATAACAATGTACTCTTCCCGCTACCACTCGGACCGACGATGGCAACGCATTCCCCTGGCGATACATGTAACTCGATGTCATTCAATACGAGCTGACCGTCAAACTGATGTGATACATGGCTTAACCTCATGATGCTTTTCCTCCTATGATTTCAATTGCGTCGACTTGACGTAGTTTCCATAACGGTAACAACGCGCCAAGAACAGATAAGAAAATGAACATGGATCCGAATAGCGCGACATGACCGAAGTCGACGAGAAACGGTAACGATGATGGAATCAACGCATCGACGACGTACATGAACCCGATCGATGTGGCGACTGCGGCAGATACGATGACGATGACCTGAAAGAGCAGTGCCCGTCCGATGATTCGAGGAGAGAGACCGATTGCCTTCAGAATTCCGAGTTCAGGTAACTTTTGAAGCGTGAACAAATAAAAGAATGCGGTCAAAATAAACGTTCCGATCACGAGTAGAAAAGCACGCATCATCGTGAATGTGCTTTGCTCGGCACTATATCCAGGAACCGACTCAATCAAATCTTGTTGACTCATGACGAGCGGATTGGACATCGTGGATTCCGTTCCAATCTCAGCCGATACATATGGACGTTGTTCGGAGTAATCCAAATAATCGAACCACGTCTCGTTCGTCGTGTAAATCACCGGTCCATGACTGTAGCGTCCAGGCGCCTCACCGGCGATCGTAAAACGATATTCGGACGCAAAGTCGGTCAACGTGTCACCTGTTCCAAGCTGTTCTGAAAGACTTGGGTCAAACAAGACTTCACCTGTTTCTAGATAAGTACCTGGGCCAATATTACTTCCACTTGGAAGGGCGAATAGCGTGACCTCTTCTTTTTTTCCATCAATCGTGACCGTGAGCTGTCGGACGCTCATCGTTTCGTTTGAAGTATCCGCTGTGACGTCTATAAACGATCGTGTCAATTGACCTTCTGAGTCCGGATCAAGTTGATACGTCGTAGCATTCAATTCGTGCAAGGCAGAACCGTTATCATATGCGAGACCGTCTGCTAGCCCTGTGATGAGTGTCGTCAACATGACAATCAATAATGTGATCACGAACAACATGGAAAACTTTCTTTTCTGTCTCCACATCTCTTTCCAACCTAACTGCATAAAAAAACCTCCTTCAAGTGCTGATGAAGGAAGTGTACGTAATCAATATGAACAGAATATGAACGACATCAAAAATGTAAATGAACCGTGGTGCCGGTTCCGAGGTTTGACTCGACTGTGATGTTTCCGCCATGTAGGTCGATGATATCTGAGGTGATGGCAAGACCGAGACCTGTCCCTTGAGTCGTTCGAGCCGTGTCCCCGCGATAGAAGCGGTCGAACAGGTGCTCTTTTGTCTCGTCGTCCATCCCAACCCCTTCATCCTTAACCGAGATGACGATACCTGGGTCGACGGTACAGGTGATGTGGATGGTGCCTCCATCATGTGAAGCATGAACGGCGTTCATCAATACATTGTTCCAAACTTGTGCGAGTAGAACCGGGTCACTCTTCAAGACTACGTCTTGTGGGATGTCGGTAACGACGGCGATCCCTTTTTGATCAAGAATGAAAGCGTTCGTTTGAATGACTTCGGATACCGATTGAAGCACATTCACGTTCGTCTCGAGAATCGGGGGATTTTCATCCAATCGTGATAAAAGCAGCAGTTGTTTCGTCAATTGGGATAGACGCTTCGTCTCCTGTTCGATGACACGCGCATATTCTCTTGATTCACCTTCCGTACCGTCAGCTAATTTTTCTGCATAGCCACCTAGGGAGGTCAAAGGAGATTGAAATTCATGGGAGACATTCGAAACGAATCGTCGCTGTCTCGCTTCGGTACGATCGATCTCATTTGACATGTTTTGAAATTGTCGTGCCAACGTTCCGATTTCATCTTGACGCTCGACGGGGAGATGTTCCGGAGCTTTACGCATGGCGACGGATGTGGTCGCATTCGTGAGCGTCTGTAACGGGCGGACCAGGGACCTTGTCGAGATGGCAATCAAGCCAAATGCCAAGAGGGTGACGAGTGCGAAAAATAGACCGACGAACAGATGTAACTCGCGGATTTGGGCACTCAAATCCGGACGAATAAAGATGACGTCCCCGTTTTCAAGTGTAAATCCATATGTGTTCGTCAGTTCGTTATCGAACAATCCGAGCAAGAAGAGATGAAACGGAAAGTCACGCATTCCCTGATATGGAGCCCCGTTCCGAACGGATTGAATCACTGTGTCAGAGATAGTCTCATCCCGAAAGGCACCGCCAAAACATCGACGTTCGTCAGTCGCATCCACGACGACCAGTTGATATCCGGTCGCAGCTAAGAAAGTATAGAAGGCATCATAGTCTAAATCGGTATGGTTCTCGACATACGACTCCGCTATTTTGGCGACCCGTTCCGTCTTCTCGCTATAGGAAGGTTGCCACCACTTGTAATAAGCCACATTGCTGATCAACAGGGAGATGGCTCCGGATAGAAGTAAAATCAAGAACATCGTGACGATGATTCGCGTGTAGAGTGTCTTCATCCGTTCACCTCGAGCGAGTATCCAACACCTCGTACGGTTCGAATCGACAAAGCAGGGTGATCGAACCGATTACGAAGTCGCTTGATATGAACATCAACTGTTCGCTCATCCCCCTCGAAATCAAATCCCCATACCAAATCAATTAACTCCTCACGACGATACACTCTTCCCGGAAAAGAGGCGAGTTGAAATAATAGTTCAAACTCTTTTTTAGGGAGATAGAACAGCTGACCCTCAAGCGTCACCTCGTATTCTCTTAAATCGAGTCGAAGAGGACCAGCTTGAATTTGTGAAGCGGCCGAACGTTGATAACGTCGCGAGACGGCTTGCAATCGAAAGAGTAACTCCTCAGGGATGAAGGGTTTGGTCACATAGTCGTCTGCCCCATGAACGAATCCTTGACGCTTATCCTCCCATTCATCGAGAGCGGTTAGTAAAATGACGGGAATATCGAGAGTCGCCTTGAGTCGTCGACACAATTCACGACCGTCAAGCCCTGGGAGCATGATGTCGACAATCGCGGCATCGATTGGTTGCATCGTGAAACGTTCTTCGCCTGTGTTCCCGTCGGTCGCTGTCAACACCTCATGACCCGCATCCTCGAACGTTTCTTTCACAAGGCGTAAAATGGAGGGGTCGTCTTCTACGATGAGTATACGCATAGCGGTCGTTCCTTTCCTAAATAGGTTCGACACGAAACGAGGTGACCCATGCGGAGTCACCTCGAATCGTATCAGCTTTATTGCTTCGTCATCTCTTGATGAAGGGCACGGAGGGCGCGGATGAACGCATCCTTAAAGTATTTGTCTTCTTGAGTCTCTAATGTTTGGATGGCCTTTTGGTCACCGTTACTCGCTTTGACGAGAAGATTCACGACTGTTCCCCAGCGTTTCACATGTTCTGGGCGAGGGTGGTTCAACGCGGTCGTCAGCGTGAACCAATACGGTTGATCGCGCCGCTGCAACGTGGCAATCATCCGTTTGGCAAGGAGCGCTTCTTCTTCAGAAGGGATTGTTGCCGTGGCGAACCAACCGAGCATCGAAGCGCTCATCGATTCAAGTTCTTGTTTCATTGCAGGTTCGATTGGCATCCGTCCGAAGTCTGTCACGTTGACAAATACCAATCGGTCTTTCGGGTCAATATGTGTGATCCATCCTGACACTGACTTCAGCTTTTCACGTTCTTTTGACTGGGCTTTGCACGTATACCCTTGAAGTTTTCCGATGTAGATGCGGAATTGTCCACGGTCGACATGTTTGTCCACCTTGAACTCGATTTCTTGTCCTGCTTGAAACGGTTGATTCCGTTTATTCAACGTCTGACCCTTTTTCAATTCGGGTCGTTTGGAAATATGACGCAATGCTTCTTGTTCAGTCCGATCATCCAATGTCCAAAGGTTGTGAGGGGTCACGTTTTTAAAACGATGACGCCGGACGTAGATGTATTGGTCGAGTGCGTCGATCGCGTCTGCGGAAGTGGCAGTTCCATTCAAATAGTCATCAGCGATATCACGTAAGGTGAGGGATTCGAGACGATCGATATGTCCTGAATAGGGAACGCTTCCGACAACAAATAACGCGGTCGCAATCAACTCACTTTCTCGAGGGGTCAGCGGTCGTTTGGCCATGGTGCACTTCCTCTCTTAATTCATATGATTAGTATAACAAAAACAGTTAGAATGTTGTGAACTCAACTGCGATTTGGAAAAAAATGAGGAATGGACAGGATTCCCACCATTTATCTCGAATAATGACTTGTAGAGAATCGGATGTAGGAATGAAAAAGTGAGGTGAGGCAATGAAGCTCTCCATCGAATCTGGGGATTATGTCGTATTGATTGAAATCAATAAAGAAGTACTCAAATGTGCATCCCTTGAGGAAGCCGATCAGGCAGATCGTCTGCGATATGAACTCGTTGGTCGGATGAGCGAACGCTTGCCAGCAGAAGTCATCGTTCCGTCGATCATCGATTACATTCGCTTCGGAAGCGGATATATCGGAGATCGTATCGTCTGGGACGCTGAAACGGAGTCTTTTTTTTGCCAGCAGTTTGAGACCATTGACGGTTCTCCACTTGGAGAGGACCTCGAGGGATTCCGTCCCGACCCAAGCCGGGTGGAACTGGCGCGCTACTATACGTACTTGACGATTGGACGGATTGTCGAGTTTGATATGCTGCACCCGGATGAGCCGAGCTATTGGTAAACTTAGCGACAACTTTTTATTCAAAAAAAGGGAAATCTAATCCAAAGTTTGAGATAATGGAGTCACTTTATCAGTTTGGAATGGAGCGGAAGGAATGAAAAAGATTGCCCTTTTGACAGCGATTGCCCTTTTACTGCCGGTCGGAGTAGATGCAGCACAGCCGGTCATCCTTAAGAAACATGGTTACGTCGTCTCAGAACCACAAGTCACGAGCCAATATTATGTGAAGCAAATCGGTATGGATTTGGCGTGGAATAAGACGAGAGGCGCAACTGATATCGTTGTGGCGCTGATTGACTCGTCAGCTGACCGTAATCATACGGATTTGAAGAACGTTCCTCGTGTCGTCAATTCCATGAAAGGTCCATACACTGCGGATATTCATGGCACACATACCGCTGGGATCATGGCCGGGAAACATAACCGTTTTGGGATCGCCGGACTCGCGCCGAACGTCCGCTATCACTTTTATAATGTGTTTTACGGGGTGAATTCAGATAAAACAGACTCCTGGACGGTCGCCAATGCAGTGGATACGGCTGTAGCGAAAGGGGCAAACATCATCAACCTCTCGCTTGGAGGGGATGATTATGATAGTCGTTTGGCCACATCGATTAAACGGGCAAGGGCGAAAGGAGTCATTATCGTCGCATCATCTGGAAATGATCGAAAACAGACGATCAATTTTCCTGCAAACATGAAAGAGGTAATCGCGGTCGGTGCAATCGATTCTAGACATCGTCTCGCGAGCTTTAGCAATATGGACGATCGTGTCAAAATCGTGGCGCCAGGTGTGAACATCCTCTCTCTAGGAATCAATAACCGCTTTATCTTTATGGACGGGACCTCGATGGCGGCACCGATGGTCACGGCGAGCCTCGCGCTCGTCAAATCGATCAATCCTTATTTGACACCTGGTGAGATCGACCAGTTGATTGCGAAGATGCCAAAAGCCTCCGGAAAGTCTTATACGGAATTGAATGCGATGAAACTGCTAGAGGCAACGGCTCGCCCTATTCATATCTCTGCCCCTTCGGTGTGGAAGAGTCGATACGTGAATGATGTCAAGTTGAGTGTCATGAACCATTCGAACTTAAAGTCCTCGTTCACACTGTATCAAGGGAACAAGAAAGTCAAGACACTTACTCCAAATCGGTCGTTCACGATGTATTCGAGTGGAGATTGGCTACCGAGCGGACAATACCGCATCGTCGGTCAAGTAACGGACGGAAAACATAAGCGCTACACGAGCCGAACGATTGATTATGTCAACACGTTGAAGACGGCAGTTTCTGTGAAGGTGTCGGAGGAAGGGACGTTCACGATTCATACGACACGAAAAGGGACGGTCACGGTACTTGATTCAAATGGGAAGGTCTTATACGAAGCGCTCCACATCGCCGGGACATTTCCGGTAAGAGGGAATACGACACAGAAGCTGACGGTCATTCTTAAACCGACGGACCTTCGCGAAAAAGTGGTGACGACATCTTTTGAGCCACCGATCATCGAAGACGAGCCTCCGGTCACAGAGACCTTGTAAGACAAAAAGCCGCCTGCTCCTAACGGAGAGACGGCTTTTTCTATTTAATCGATGGTGATGGCTTCTCCACACCAACGGATACTCGCTTCTAATACGTTCCCTTGGTCATCAATATGCTCGAAACTGAGTTTCCCATCTCGGATGATTTCGCAAAGACCGACTCGGACACGGTCGCTCCAAGCGCGACGCGTCTCATGCGTTTCATCGAACACTGGAATGGCGTCCGGGAAGCGCTCCTCGAGATGTGCTAAATTGTGATGGTCAAAATGATAAGGTCGTTTCGAGAGTTCGTTCGGTGCCTTGATGTCGAACGGTTCAAACCCTCGGACGAGACGATTATTTCGGTAGAAGGCGAACACGCCGTTGTTCGGGTGGAGCACTTTAATGTCATCGATTTCTATTACATAAGTCAGACGTTGAATCCAACCGTTTTTTGCATCCTGATGCATCAAAATCCCTCCTTATTCAATGAACACGCCTTATTTTAGCGCTGACTGAACGTAAAATCAAGTTTCGAATTTAAGTTGTCAACCGCTCAAATTTCAGCTACAATGGTTGAAGTGACTATGAAGTCTGGACAATCGCGGGACGCAAGTCTTGAGGAAAGTCCATGCTCGCACAGCCTGTGATGGCTGTAGTGATCGTGCTACACGAAACGATAAGTGTAGGCAACGCAAGTTGACGGCAGAAGAAACACCTAAGTCCTCGGATATGGTGTCCGCTTCTTGAAAGTGCCACAGTGACGGAGTCTGATCGGAAACGTTCAGAGTGGAACGAGGTAAACCCCACGAGCGAGAAACCCAAACTATGGTAGGGGAACTTCCAGACCGGAATCGAACGGGACGGAGGGCGCCGATGTGCGCAGATAGATGATTGTCACTCCATCGTGCCAGGGAGACCGCTATGAGCACCGGAGTACAGAACATGGCTTACAGGACAACATAGTCTCAACTGACAACGACAAGGAGTTCAAGCACATATACTTGAGCTCCTTTTTTCATGATTTTTTTACAACTTACAAAATGACTGAAAGATATTTATGTAGAAGGAAGGCGATTTAGATGGCAAAACGTAAACTGATTGCGACGGCAGCGATGGGAATCGAGGCACTTGTGGCAAAAGAAGTAAGGGATTTAGGATACACGTGCGAAGTCGAGAACGGACGGATTTATATCGACGCGGAAATGGAAGACATTCCACGTCTGAACATGTGGTTGCGGACAGCAGACCGGGTCAAACTCGTCGTTGCCGAGTTCAAGGCGACAACGTTTACAGAATTGTTTGACGGGGTCGTAGCGTTACCATGGACCGACCTCATGCCGTGGGACGCGGCGTTCACGGTCGACGGACGCTCGGTCAAATCAAAGCTGTTCTCGATTCGTGACTGTCAGAAAATCACGGAGAAGGCGATTGTTGAAGCGATGCAACGCGGCTATCGTAAAGAGGGAGAATGGTTGCCGAAGTCAGGCGCGAAATTCCCAATCGAAGTCGCTCTTTTAAAAGATGTGGCGACCATCACGATCGATACGTCCGGTCCACTTCACCGTCGAGGCTACCGTGAGCTTCATTCGCAAGCTCCACTCAAAGAGACGATGGCAGCGGCGATGATTCAATTGACAAACTGGCGTCCGGACATGCCGTTTTATGACGTATTTACAGGTTCAGGGACGCTCGCCATCGAAGCGGCGATGATTGGACGAAATATCGCACCGGGTATCAACCGTGAATACTTCGCACAGGATTGGACATGCATCCCGAAAAAAGCCTGGTATGCGGCAATAAATGAAGCGAATGAGAAGGCGGAGTGGGATAAACCGTTAAAAATCTATGGAATCGACTTGGATCCGCGGATGGTGAAACTTGCAAAAGACAATGCGGAACTCGCTGACGTCCGTGATGCGATCACATTCGTCCATAGTGACGCAGCCGCACTGAAGCCGAAAGAAGAGTACGGGGTCATCATCGGAAACCCACCTTATGGGGAACGACTTCAGTCAGAAGAAGAAATCATCGACTTATACGAACGGATCGGGGAACAATATGCGAAATACCCTGGTTACAGTGTCTATATGTTGACGAGTTATGAAGACTTCGAGAAGGCATACGGGCGCCCGGCGACGAAGCGTCGGAAGCTGTACAACGGAAATATCGAGACGCAATATTACCAATACTTCGGAAAGCGTCGCCCACGTCCGGACCGTGACGCAAAACCGAAATCAGAATGATGAATCCATGACCGTTCACCTGAGCGGTCATTTTTCTGTTTTCTTAGAACAAACTCACTTGTTTCATCATCCGTGTAACAGGATATACATAACATATGTATAATTAGAGGGGGACAGATGATGGAAAAGTATACAGTCGAATATCAGTTACATGTGAAAGAACAGAACACTCGGACGGTCGAGGTAGAAATGGACCGTGTGCCGGACTTAAATAATCAAGAAGAATTACATGCGGCTTACCAAATTGTATCTGACGCGATTCGTGAACCGATCACAAGTTTTGAGATTGTATCTATTACGTGAGCCCGAGGCAATCGCTTCGGGCTTTCTACATAATATTGGAGGAGTGAGCAAATGAATATTTTAGTAGTGGGCATCGGGGATGTCGCCAAAAAAGCATATCTACCTGTATATGCCGGGTTAAAGGACGTTGATGTGTATCTCGTCTCAAGGGATGAACAGAAGTTACACGATATCATCTCGACCTTTCGTTTCAAAGGAGGGTACTCAGACCTACACGCCGTGCCGATGACAGAAATCGATGCGGTCATGATTCATTCGACGACAGCTGTTCATTATGAGCAAGCCGAGTATTGTCTACGGCAAGGGAAGCATGTCTTCATCGACAAACCGATCACGTTCACTCTTGGAGAGACGGAACGACTCGTCGCACTTGCTAAAGAGAAAGGCGTCCATCTCGTCACAGGCTTCAATCGCCGATTTGCCACGGCCACACAGGCACTCAAACAAGTCGAGGAAAAAAATATGGTCTTCATTCAAAAAAACAGAACGTATAAACCGGCATCGCTTCGTGAATTTGTGATTGAGGATTTCGTGCATGTCGTCGATACGCTCCGTTATTTGACCGACCTTCAGCCTGTCGAACGTTTACGTGTCACACCTCGATTTGAAGGGGATGTGCTGAAACAAGTGATGATTCATTTCAAGGCAGGGGGAATCGAGGCAATCGGTTGGATGAACCGAGACAACAGTTGCACCGAAGAAGTGATGGAAGTCATGTCACCGACCGTAAAGCGGGTCACGCGTGATGTGGAGCGGATTACAGACTATGGACGAGACGGTGTGAAGGAATGGTCACTCGACCCATGGGAGTCGAATTTGAAACGTCGAGGGTTTATCGACCTTGTGGAAGACTTCTTATGTTTACTTCGTGGGGAACCGAACGCCTCCGTTGTCGCGGAAGACAGTCTCGAGACACATCGTCTATGTGAAGAGATTCTTAAAAACGTGCAATGAACCCGCTGTTTCTGTCAGATTCAGAGCGGGTAAAAACCCGATAAAAGGAGGCGATTTCGTTGGATATTCGTGAACTGATTATGCAAATCAATGACTATTTATGGTCGTACCTTCTCATCTTCGTATTGATTGCAGGAGGTCTTTATTTTACGATTCGGATGGGGTTCGTTCAATTTCGATTGTTACCGGAAATGTTTAAACTCTTATTCGTGAAAGGAATCAAGCATGAGAAAGGACAGGTCTCATCTTTCCAAGCATTCGCCATCGGAACGGCGGCCCGAGTCGGTACGGGGAACATCGCCGGCGTATCGACGGCAATCGCTTTAGGCGGACCTGGCGCCGTATTTTGGATGTGGCTCATTGCACTGATTGGAGCGGCGTCGGCATTCGTTGAAAGTACGCTCGCCCAGGTGTATAAAGTGCATGACGGCAAGGCGTGGCGTGGTGGTCCAGCATACTATATCGAACGGGCACTTGGTGCACGCTGGTTAGGCATCGTATTTGCCATTTTGATTACGTTCGCCTTCGGTTTTGCCTTCAACTCCGTCCAGGCAAATACAATCGCACTCTCCGTGAATAACGTATTTGAGATCGATACGGTCTGGGTCGGCATCATCTTATCCGTTGTCACCGCTATCGTCATTTTCGGTGGGATTCGTTCCATCTCGACCTTATCGGGAATCATTGTACCAATCATGGCGGGCGGTTATATCTTACTAGCCATTTGGGTAGTTCTTACGAATCTTGATGTCGTGCCACAAGTGTTCTCGGCCATCTTCTCTGAAGGTGTCCTCGGTTTCCAACAGTTGTTCGGTGGAGCGGTCGGTGCAGCTGTCCTCCAAGGCATTCGACGTGGCCTGTTCTCGAACGAGGCAGGGATGGGGTCTGCCCCGAACGCCGCAGCTACCGCTGAGGTGAGTCACCCGGTCAAACAAGGATTGATTCAATCGCTTAGTGTATTTGTGGACACATTGTTCATCTGTACCGCAACGGCGATGATTGTCCTCATCTCAGGTGTCGAAGGCTCTGAAGCATTCCAAGGGATTGAGCTTGCTCAAGAGGCGCTTCTCGTTGAAATCGGACCGATTGCGACGACGCTCATGACAATCGCCATCTTACTTTTTGCCTTCAGTTCGATTTTGGCCAATTATTATTATGGAGAGACGAACATCGAGTTCATATCTGAGAAGAAGCGATATTTGATAATCTATCGGATTGCCGTTGTCGGGATGGTCATGTTCGGTTCGGTACGATCTGCGGGACTGGTCTGGTCGATTGCTGACATCTTTATGGGCTTGATGGCGCTCGTCAACATGTATGCGATTTTCCGATTGAGTAAAGTTGCCAAGACGCTCCTCGACGACTATATGGTTCAAAAGAAAGAAGGAAGAGACCCAGAATTCTTTAAAGATGATGTCGAACTTCCTGGTAAAGAACATATTGAAGCGTGGGAAACGAAAAATGAAGAAATCAGTTAAAGGATCATCAATCAATGGGACGCCCCTGGCATTAGGGGTTTCCTCTTCATTTTAAATCGTTTATTTCAAATACCGCAGATATTTTATTAAAAGAAAGTAGAGAGTAACGATGAAACAAGTATTTTTGACAATCGTCAAGCGATTTTTTACAGAACGTTTTTTTGATCAAGCGGCCATGTTAGCCTATTATTTCATTTTATCCACGTTCCCGTTCTTATTATTCGTATTAGGGATTGTTGGATTTTTACCGTTTACGAGTGGCGATGTGATTCAAGCGTTATCACTCATCATGCCTGAAGCTAGTTACAAGCTATTAGAAGGGAACATTGAAGCCGTATTCGACAACTCCAAATTGAAATTGGCATCATTCAGTATCTTACCAGCACTCTGGATCTCATCTATGGCCGTACAATCTCTCGTGCGAGCATTGAACGATGCCTACCGGGCTGTTCGTAATAAAGCCTTTTGGAGGGGCGTCTTACAGGATATCGCCATCACCTTGGCGCTCATGTTTGTGTTACCATTTTCATTGCTCGTCCCTGTGATTGAGACGGCACTTCGAGAAATCTCTTCATACGTGTTGTTCATCGATGAGATTGTCACGACATATGCGCAGATTTGGTTTTACTTCAGATGGATCATCGGAACAGGTCTTCTATTCACTGTATTCGTATTTGTATATAAGTGGTTGCCAAGTGTGTCCGGAACATTTAAAAATAGTTGGGCCGGAGCCGCTTTTGCAACAGTAGGGATTCTGCTTGTCTCGAACGTGTTTAGTTACTATTCACAATTCGCAAACTACGAGCAGTTTTATGGTCAACTCGGTGCGTTCATCGTCTTATTGATTTGGTTTTATCTGGCTGCCTCTGTCATCTTGCTTGGTGGGCTGTTGAATGCGACGTTAATCGAGAGGAAAGAAAAACTTCGTTAGACGTGTAATTGCTAGTTATCATTCGAAAGAATAGGGAATGGTATCGTAAGGTCACATCATCAAAGCGGAGGTGGGAAACATGGATATGCAACGGCTCGTACACAATCGTCGTTTCATCGATCAATCATTGTTTTACCTCGCCTTACATCTATGGAAATGGATCCTACTGTTACCTGTCTTGTTCTATTTGGACGTATCGTTCCGACATTCTCCATTCTCTGAGTACTTGATTGTCAGTATCATCTTGTATCTCATGTTTCGTGTGATTCAATATGTGATAGCTAGCCGAGCTTCTCTCATGGAATTAGTAGAGTTCGCGTATGGGGTGCTATCACTTGTTCTCGTCTTCTCGTTCATGATGGAAATCGGCGCGCCACCGATCGCTGTCGCGATAGTTGGAGCTGCATACTTGAGCCATCCGATGCTTTCTCTACATCACTATCAAAACTTTTCAGAGCGCAAATGGTTGAACAAACAGTTTCAATTATTTAGCCCGATGCTTCGCCAGGGTGAGGTACCGGTTCATGTCCTCGTGTTGACGGAAGATGAAATTGTGATTACTGTAGAAAGTGGAAAAGAGTTTACGTACCGTCATATTTACTGGGGCGGTTTTTATGTAGAAAATCCTTCCTAAAAGGTGGTTACTCAGTTGTTTAGTGGATTTGATAATGTGATTGTCATCGTATTCTGGATTGCAACATTCATCGCTTTCTTTAAAGGTGCCTATGATATGTGGCGTGAATACCGAACGTCGAAAGAAAAATCAGTATTGTACTTTTTAATCGTACTGATTCTCACATGGTTTTGGTTCAATCCATACGAATTGGTCGCATTGCATCCGTTCGTACTAATGGCGTACTATTGGAACCGAAATCGGTGGATGCGAAACGCAATGTTCGTGTTGGTTCTCGTACCGTTTGTGATTCGTGTCTGGTTAATCGCAGCATCGATGTAAAACAAAAAACTCGGTCCCTTTATAGGGAACCGAGTTTTTGTGTGAATCGTTACTCTTTCTTCGCAGCTGCCAATTCAGCTTCCATTTCACCGAATTCTCGGTTGATACGTTTTTGTTCTTTCTGGCTAGTAAAGTTACTGACAAGCACGATTGCCAACATACTCAAGAAGAAGCCAGGTACCATTTCATAAAGGACTGTCGAAAGTCCAGTGACGATCCAGAGAATGACGGTAATGGCACCAACGAGGATACCAGCGAGGGCACCTTGACGCGTCATCTTGCTCCAGTAAAGTGACAAGAGGATTGCTGGTCCAAATGCAGAACCGAATCCAGCCCATGCATATCCGACGAGTGTGAGGATTGTACTTGATGGGTTGAGTGACATGAGCGTCGCTACAACTCCTACTAGCAAGACACCAACACGTCCGGCAAGGACCATCGTCTTCTCACTTGCATCTTTGTTGAAGAATTTACGATAGAAGTCTTCTGTCAATGCAGATGATGTGACGAGCAATTGCGACGATACCGTCGACATGACCGCAGCAAGGATGGCTGCCAATAAGAAACCAGTGATGAACGGGTGGAACAAGACTTCAGAGAATTGAATGAAGACTGTTTCCGGGTCCCCGAGTGGATTTCCTTGTCCTCGGAAATAAGCGATTCCGACGAACCCTGTCATGACGGCACCGATGATAGATACTGTCATCCAGCTCATCCCGATACGACGAGCCGTTTTCAATGATTTCACATCACGGATTGCCATAAAGCGAACAATGATGTGTGGCTGACCGAAGTAACCAAGTCCCCAAGCGAGGAGACCGATAATCCCGAGTGTCGTCGTCCCTTTAAAGAGGTCGAACAAATCGGCATTGATTGTCGTTGCAGAGTTGACAGCAGTGTCTACTCCACCGATATCTGTTAAAGCGACGAATGGTACGAGCACGAGCGCCAAGAACATGATGACACCTTGTGCGAAGTCCGTCCAACTAACTGCCGTGAATCCACCGAAGAGGGTGTATAAGATGACGACACTAATTGTGACAATGACACCTGTCTGATAATTTAATCCGAATGAGCTTTCAAACAACTTCCCGCCGGATACAAGCCCAGCTGACGTGTAGAACGTGAAGAAGATGATGATGACGGATGCAGAAAGGATCCGTAGCCAGTTCGAGTGATCTCGGAACCGATTCTCTAAGAAATCTGGAATCGTAATCGAATCGTTCGCCATCTCTGTGAAGACGCGAAGTCGTGGAGCAACTAACAAGTAGTTCAAGTAAGCTCCGATGACCAATCCAACGGCTAACCAAATTGCTGATAGTCCAGTTGCATACATTGCACCCGGTAGTCCCATTAACATCCAACCACTCATATCCGAAGCTCCGGCTGACATGGCTGTAACACCTGGCCCCATTTTACGGCCACCTAACATATAATCTGATGAATCGGTCGTTCGTTTATAAGCAACGTATCCGATAAGAAGCATCATCACGAGATAAAGCGCGATTGATACCCATTCTTGCCATAGCATTGAATTACCTCCTATTAAGTTAAAAGATCTATTTAATCAACTCGTTCGCGATTGTGTGAAGACATCACACAGTTAAAAACAAAAGTTGAAAATGCGAACTTGTGCTTTACCTTACAGAACCTTTGAAATGATTGCAAACTGACACTTTTTCATAAAAACGACTCTAAAGCCCATTATACCAACGGATGAAGGCTAAAATTTTCAAATAAAAAGTTTAAATATTCTGAATATTTGAAATGCTGAGGACTTTCCTGTGTAACATGAATGTAATATTTATGGGAAAATTTTCAGAAAACATATTTTTAATCATAAGAAAAAGAGCATCTTTGAATGCTCTTTACTTCTTTATTTGAATGCTTTTTCTTCAACGAGTCGCATCGTCGGGAATGTTTGTCCAGACTTCGCCTGCATCGTAACCAAGATATAAGTTTCGCTATTATGTTTCATGATGAATACCATGGTATATCCGGATTCGTCCGTATAACCCGTCTTCGTGGCGGTCACAAACTTGGAGTAGTTGACACTTCGTTCATTAACCGATGAACCGAGGTGATACCACCAACGACGTTTGCCGTTACCGTCTTTATCTTTAAATTCGGCTTTAAATTCATAAGTCCCGGCAATTTCAATCAACTCCGGGTATGTACTGAATGCGAAGGCGATTTTAGCCATGTCGTTCGCCGTCGTATAATGATTCGGATCCGAGTAGCCATGCGCATTTACGAAATGCGTTCCAGTCAATCCTAAAACCTTTGCTCGATCATTCATCAATTGAACGAAGGCCTCGGTCGACCCGCTCGTGTATTCCGCAAGGCTGTTCGCAGCATCGTTTCCGGATTCAAGTAGCGTGGCGTAAAGTGCTTGACGAACTGTCAATGTATCCCCGATGGCAAGATGCGCGATATGGCTGTCCCATGGAATATCGAGTGTCGACTGTTGAATCGTAATGATTGGTTGGTCGAGTTCATTCGCTGCAGATGCCTTCTCATAAGCAAGCAGTGCCGTCATCAATTTGGTCGTACTGGCTGGAAACACACGATCATTGGCGTTTTTATCGATTAATATCTCTTGTTTGGTCACATTGACGAAAGTTAGTGCACCAACAGAGATTTCCTCATCCGAAATCATCTTCGTCTCACTCGGACTCCATGAACCCATGTCGATATCCGGGAAAAGCGGACCTATCTTCATCGGTTCAGCTTTTGGTGTGGACGCTTCTGCTAATGTCGGTGCTTCTTTATCTTGTTTAAATCCGACCAACGTCGGGATCAGTGCGATGATTCCGAGTAAAACGACCGCGGCAATCATTCTTCGCATGATGTACGTTCTTCTTCGGTGTCTCCTTCTACGGGTCAACAAAAGTCCCTCCTTTTTTGGTTACTCTATAAACATAATAGAAAACGCTCTTTTTTTTCGCTAATAAAATAAAGAACTAGGTCAATGATTGATCGGCGATGAAAGAACTGTGTTTCGGGTATAAGGGTAAAGATGTCACTTTTAGAGAGGAGGATGCATCATGCATCGTTATCCGTTCACGAACTCCATTTGGCGTCAACATGATACTGGGACGTCGTACCCATCCCTTTCCGTTTCGGAATCGACCGAAGTCGTCGTCATCGGGGCAGGGATTGCGGGACTCGTCTGCGCCTATGAACTCCAAAAGCGAGGGAAACAAGTGACGCTTCTAGAAGCGTTAGAGATTGGACATGGGACGACGGGACATACGACGGGAAAATGTTCCGTTCAACATGGGACGATTTATCATAAGCTGATTCGTCATTTTGATGAGTCCATCGCACGTTTATATTACGAGTTCAACTCAGAAGCGCTCGCCTATTTGAAAAATCAAATTGAAGAAGGGTTTGACTGCGATTACGCGAATGAACAATCGTTTCTTTACTCTAGGGAACCGAACGAAGAACTTACGAAAGAACTGGATGCGTATCGTCGTTTGAAGATTGACGGAGGAGAAGCGACGGAAGAAGTGAGAAAGGCTCTCCCGTTCTCGATCGAGCAGGCGTTGGTGATCCATGACCAGACTCAATTCCATCCCGTGAAATACTTACGTGAATTAGCGGAACGTTTTGTTCGTCTCGGAGGAAAGATTTATGAAAATTCTAGAGCGACGGAAGTGAGTCAAGGACCACGTCCAGTAGTCACTACATCTAACGGTAGAAGGGTACAGGGAAATCAAGTCGTGATTGCGACCCACTATCCATTCAATGACCTGCGCGGGTTGTACGTGTCGAAGTTTTCTGTTGAACGATCGTATATCGTTGCATGTGAAGTGGAGAGTCGACCACTCAGAGGGATGTATTTAGAGGTTGGACAGAGCAAACGCTCGTTTCGGTCCTATAGTGAAAACGGAAAAAGCTATTTACTAGTTGGAGGTGAAGGGCATACGGCGGGGCAAGTCACTGACACGCATAGCCGATATGATCGATTGGAGAATGACGCACAGGCACATTTTGGAACGCATCGGGCATCTCATAGGTGGTCGTCCCAAGATCTTATCACCTTAGATGGACTTCCTTACGTAGGGCAAATGTTCAAGAGAGAACCAGATCTCTTTGTGGCGACTGGATTTTCGAAATGGGGGATGACGAACGGAATCGCTGCCGGTACCTTGCTCGCGGATCAACTCACAGGTCGTCCGAACCGATTCGTCAATCTGGTCTCACCGCTCCGTCAAACGGTTAAATCTAGTGATATCAGTGCATTTCTTAAAACGAACTTAGATACTGCCGCTCAATTCACGAAAGGGACAGTAAATCGGATGCTTGAACGAAAAGATGTACAAGACCTGCAGCTAGATGAGGGAGGGGTCGTACAAATTGATGGGAAGACCAAGGGCGTTTATCGAGATTTGGATAACCAGTGCCATGTCGTCAACCTGACCTGTACGCACCTCGGTTGTACAGTGAAATGGAACAATGCCGAGCGGTCATGGGATTGTCCATGCCACGGCTCTCGTTTCGATGCAAAAGGGGCTGTATTAGAGGGTCCTGCCACAAAACCACTTTCCTACAGTAAGCGAGAAGATTTGTAAACTGGTGTAGGCAAAGGTTGACATCTATAATAAAGTAGAAAGGGAACAGAATAACACATAGGGGTGAAAGACAGATGGAAGTTACAAAAGAATGGCGTGAACATTTTAAGCAACTGCGTGCCTTCGACGAGGCGATCTCGCTCTTGTATTGGGACATGCGAACACAAATGCCGGAACAGTCGGCACCGCTTCGGGCAGAAACGATCGGTTATTTATCGACTGAGGCATTCAAACGACAGACGAGTGAGTCGTTCGCTTCATTACTAGAACGGATGGCAGATGAAAAGGATTTATCTGACGTCGAGGCGCGGTCACTTGAAATCGCGAAGACGCAATACGAACGGAATGCCAAGATTCCACACAATGAATATCAAGCTTATGTAACACTCGTATCGGAAGCCGAGACGGCGTGGGAAAAGGCGAAAGAACAGGATGACTGGGACATGTTCGCTCCATACCTTAAACAGATTATCGAATTCCAGAAAAAATTTGCGGAATATTTCGGCTATGAGAAACATCCGTACGACGCATTGCTCTATGATTTCGAACCGGGCATGACGGTCGAACTTTTAGACGAATTATTCGCCTCGCTCCGAGACGAACTTGTTCCTCTCATCCAGCAGCTCCCAAAAGAATCGCTCTCTATGGACTGGTCGATGCCGGCGGATGTCCAAGAAACCATTTGTCATGACTGGATGAATGTCGTCGCTTACGATTTATCACGTGGACGATTGGATGCGACGGTACATCCGTTCGAAATCACCATCAACCGCCGCGACGTTCGGATTACGACGAAGTATGATGAAGCAGATTTCAGAAATGCGCTGTTCGGTACGATGCATGAAGCGGGGCACGCGACGTATGAACAACAAATCGACCCGATGCTCGATGAACTCGGACTAGGCGGCGGTGCATCGATGGGGATTCATGAGTCCCAGTCGCTCTTCTTTGAGAACTTCATCGGACGAAGCGAAGCGTTCTTGCGTCGCGTCTATCCGAAACTACAATCGCTTCATCCGGTATGCGATGCAATCGACTTCGACACTTTCTATCGAGGTGTGAATGAAGCGAAACCATCTCTGATTCGGATCGAGGCTGACGAGTTGACATACAGTCTACACATCATCATCCGCTATGAGCTCGAGAAGGCACTCATCCAAGGGACGTTGTCCGTCGATGAGCTTCCTGCGGCATGGAATGAAAAGTATAAAGAGTATCTCGGACTCGATGTCCCGTCGAATGCCAAAGGAGTCCTCCAAGACGTCCATTGGGCAGGCGGTTCGTTTGGATACTTCCCGAGCTATGCCCTCGGATTGATTTATGCGGCCCAATTGACAGAAACGTTGAAATCAGATCTTCCGGAATTTGAGACATTGATTGCAGAAGGTGAAATTGAACCGGTCAAAGCGTGGCTACAGGAGAACGTTCATCAATATGGAAAACGTCTCACCCCGAACGAACTCATTCAACAAGTGACGGGTCAAGCGATTTCGGTCCAACCGCTCGTTCGATATTTGACGAAGAAATATCAAACAGTTGCCAAATGAAACGATTTGCACATCGTGGCGTGATGGCACATCGTCCGGAGAATACGATGTCGGCATTCAGGCTCGCACTCGAAACCGGAGCAGATGGGATTGAAACGGATGTCCATATGACAAAGGACGGCGTCCTCGTCCTCATCCATGACGAGACGCTCGAACGGACGACCGACGGAAGAGGGCAAGTTTCACTCTATACCTATAATGAGCTCAAACAGTTCAATGCCGGGGTACGTCATAGTCTAGAAGAACACATCCCTACGCTCGAGGAGCTGTTCGAACTGGTGAAAGAGGAATCGGTCATTTTGAACTTAGAGGTGAAGACGGATGTCCATCGATATGAAGGAATCGAATCTCGCATCATCGAATCTATTGAATCCGCTGGAATTGATGCGACCCGCATTCTCTTTTCCTCATTCAATCATGAAACCATTCACCGATTGAAACAGATGAGACCAGATATCGAAGCGGCCATTCTGCTTGCACAGCCGCTTTATGACATTTTCGGATATCTTCGATTCGTCGGAGCGGATTCGGTCCACCCGCACATCGATCGAATCACAGACGACGAAGTACGCTCGTTGCAAGGTCGAGGGATTCCGATCAGACCGTATACGATTAAAACACAACATCAACTTGAGCGTTGTATGGCGCTTCAAGTCGATGCCATCTTTGTCAATGATATCGAATGGGCAAACAAAACCACTTAGTCGCCGACTGAGTGGTTTTGTATTTGGGTGGAAGGGAACTACATTTTATGTAAAGGTAGCGCTTTCGTCCGTTAGCATATCGGAGCACATTCAGTGCATAGTGTCCCCTTTACGTCATTGTCGGATTGTCTTAAGTTTAAGATGTCACCGAGCTACATAGCAATCAGATGTAGCACACCATGTAGCACTGCATCACATTTGTTGTATGCAAGTCGTGGGTTACCAAAGATCAAAAGGAGGAAATTTCACATGAAGAAGTTGATGTCTTTACTGGGTACTCTAGCACTGGCTTTCGCTTTCGTCTTACCGGTTAGCGCGGATGGACATGAAAATGCGATGGTCCGTGTGCTACATGCTTCACCTGATGCTCCGGCAGTTGACGTGTACGTGGATGGGGAAGTCGCGGTCGAGGGAGCAGAATTCAAGGATCTCACAGACTACTTGACACTTCCAGCAGGGGATTACAACGTTGAAATCAAGCCGGCAGGTGACGCTGAAACAGTCGTCGTCGCAGCAGACCTCTCAATCGAGGCAGGCAAGTTCTATACAGCCGCTGCGATCGGTCAACTTGAAAACATCGAAATCGCTGCAATGGAAGACGATGCAAACTTTGAAGATGGTAAATCGAAAGTTCGTGTCGCTCACTTCGCACCAGATGCACCAGCGGTTGATGTCGCACCTAAAGGTGGCGACCCACTCTTCTCAAACCTCGAGTTCAAAGCAGTAAGTGATTACGGCACACTCGATGCTGGAACGTATGACCTTGAAGTACGCCCGGCTGGAGCGACTGACGTCGTCAAAGCACTTGACGGTGTCGCACTCGAAGGTGGCAAAAACTATACAGCATTCGCAATCGGACTCCTTGAAGGAGAACCAGCGTTTGAAGTCCTTCTCGCTGCTGATGGTGGGGAAATGGCGATGGCTCCCGAAACAGGACAAGGTGGTCTTGCTCAAACAGCTTCAATGAACTGGTTGCTCGCAGCAGCAGTGGTTGGAGCGGCAGCAGCTGGATTCTACGTCTTTCGTCGTCAGAAGCAAGACGCTTAAACTGATTTTCTTAGGAACAATCACATTTCTCGTATGGAGCGCTCAAGCGGAAGCTCCTGACAAACCGTTCGTGATGCCAACGGCTGAATTTGCCGAACCGCAGGTCTTGACCTCGAAGCAGGTAGATCGACAAACGTTTCATTCGAACAGTTTCGTCCCTGCCCGGCTGATCATTCCCTCAATCGATGTTGATACATCGATTGAAGCGGTCGGGAAGGATGAGGCCGGAAGAATGGACACACCGTCTGACGTGAATCAAGTCGGTTGGTATCAATACGGAGCCAAAGCAGGCGCAACGGGGAATGTCGTCCTATCGGGTCATTTAGATGATCTGAATGGTCCAGCTATCTTTGCGAATCTGGATCAACTTCCGATCGGAGAACTGGTGACGCTCCAACGGAAAGACCAAGTCGCAACGTATGAAGTGGTCAGTGTGAAACAGTATCGCCTCGACCAAGTGCCGCTCGCTTCCATTTTCGCGGCGACTCAGTCAAAGCGGATTCAATTGATCACTTGTGCAGGACCGTATCACGAGAATCTTGGGTATCGGGACCGGATCGTGGTCACGGCACACCTGATTGAAACGTAAAGATGAAGAGATGCTGACCGATGGGTCGCATCTCTTTTTTTCGCAAAAAATAGCCCTTCACCTTTACGGTGAAGGGCTATAGTCGGATTAAGCATCCATACGATCTAATAATTTTGAAAGTAAAATGAGTTCGTCATCTGAAAAATCAGTGAAGACATCCATCAAATATTCAATCTTCATGCTCTCTAATGTCTCAAACAACTCACGACCTTCATCCGTTGCCTGAAGTTCAACGACACGGCGGTCACGCTCGCTGCGTTCGCGAGAAATCAACCCTTTTTTCGTCAACTCATCGGCAAGCGCAGTGATCATAGAAGCTGAAAATTGAAACTCATTTGACAGAGCAGAGGCGATTTGAGGACTCTGTTGACAAAGAGAACGTAGAATGAAGAATTCATTGCGGGTTAAATACTGTGAGAACATCGAACGGAGATTTTTTTTCACTCCACGATAGTTCATCCGGATTCCACGTTCAGCGTCTGCGACGAGCTGTCGACGTGAAGCGGTCTGTACGGGTGTTGTCATCCTCGAAACTACCTCCTAGCGATAATATTATTCATATATACTTCAGAACATAGAAACATTCTACATTAAAAACATGTTGTCTGTAAAGTTATAGGGGCTCGTCTTTTGCTCGAATTTGCTGAATGATGTCTTCATAATGTTTCAAGTCAGGATAGAACCGTCTAAAGAAAAATTCAATCTGCGGATCGTCGCCTTCCGCTAACAGTTTAGCGAGAACGGCATAGACGACACCCATGCCTTGTCTTGGTAACAGAGAAGATGGCAACAAGGTTGCGCATTGGACGGCTTGAGTATAGTAAGTCGAAAGTGTGTCATTCAAATCTTTGAACGTACGGATATCGGCGTAATGGAACATTCTCGTCAACTCGACGATGGCAGAGAGATCCGTCTCGAGTAGCCATTCGCTCTGGAAGATCGCGTTGTCTAGTTTCTCGACCGTTTGATCATTCGCAATATAATAGTTGAGATTATCTCGGGTAATGGCCACTTTTTCAGGAGAGTCAAGAATCTGTTCGACTGTTTCTTGTTCGAATGTTCGCAACTGTTTTCGAATGTTCACGAACTCGGAGTCGGCAATCTCCAATAGACCAGCGACCCGGCTGAAACTTCTTTTGATTTCAGGAGGAACGGCATTCGGATTTTTGTAACCGAGGTCGTGTTCAATCTCGGCCCAGGCGTGTTGTAGGATCGAGCGGACTTGAATTTCCGCCTCTTTTTCTGCAAAACGGCGATATTCACCGAGAGCAAGTCGCTTTTCACTTAATTCCACGACATAATGGACAGACAGATATCCGAACTCATTGGAGTCGAGCAACGTCGACTTATCGATGGACTGTTCACGGTCGATGGTGAATTCATCTTCTAAAATTTGCGCAACGGCGCGTACGTCGTCATGAAAGTATGTCACGATCCGTATCCCGGCCAAGTCTTGTACGTCACGTAAGGAACGATATTGATAAGGCTTGCGTGAGAGTTTGGCATATAGACTGTCCGCTTCTTTGGCACGGGCGACGATTGAATGGAACTGGATGCCGGCTTCTGTCAACAATTCACTGAGGAGCGCTTTCAGCTTTGTGGCAAACGCTTCATAATCTTCTTTCTCGTTCAAATATTCAAGCATGATTGTATTCAAGTCTTGTTTTGGCACAGAACTCACTCCTTTTCTCTATCCATAGTATAGCATCACACGTCAGAAACGATATGATAGCATGTATAGGGAATGAAATAGAAAGAGGTGGGATGGATGCATACATTCCGTTCAGGTGAGAGAGAGAAAGTCGAAATTATCGCTGGATTATTACAACAAGCCGGATATCGCATATCTCGTATCCACACTGTCGATTCCCAGTTCGTAGTGACCGCTCGATTAGAGGGTAGGACTCAAAGGGAAGGGGAGTGCGATCGAATCGAGGGAATCGTGCAACATTTCGACATCGAAGAATGGATCACGAACGAAGAAATGGATTGATTGTATGTTTATCACCTCATTTTTCGGGAATAACAAAAACAGTGAATTATATGACTGTGAACGTTTAGGAGGATGGGGCATGTTAGAGACAAGAGTAGTGAATGATATGACGACGGTGGACCATGAAGTAAATGAGATGGTGTCAGGCGGATGTGTGAACGAGCACATCTACTTGTTCGCCAAAGATGAGGAATTGACCGTTCGATTGGCAGCAGAGGCTGGTGTACAACCATACCGAATCCCAGAGAAAGGGATGTTCGAGTCGTTGCTTTCGAAATTCACGAGCAACTCAGAAGATCGCATGGAACAGATGGAGAGTCTTGGACTCACAAAAGAGATGGTAGATTCACTCGAACGTGAAATCAAAGACGGTAAAATCGTACTTGTTTGCGATAAATAAAAAATGGACCGGAAAAATCGGTCCATTTTTTATTTTGCTTTGTAATAGGCATTCACGATGCGACGTAACGATTTTTGATCGAGACGGAGCGGAGCGAATCCAGCATCCTGTAGCAATTGTTTCGTGTTGTCGTCACGGAACGTGATATTCCGGTTCAAATACGGATTGAATACTTTCACCATATCGTTGAACGACTGTTCGACTGAGCTGAGTGTCGATGTCGGTGTCTCCGTGATTGTTAAATGCGGGAATGCTAACGACTCTTTCATATAGTCGAGCATCGTTTCATTTTTTGGTGGTGCGTCGTTTGTCACGTTATAGATTGTACCCGCCTTCGCATGCTCGATGGCAGCGAGGAGTACATCCGCGACATAATCGACAGGGACAAGGTTTGATGTACCTGTCGCTGAGCCAATCAATCGAATCGACTCGACGTCATGCCCACGTCGTTCCAATTTCCGTTTGAACAGTTCGAGAGCACGCATATATCCGTACATCGTAAATTTTGAGTCAGCCTCTCCTGTTTTCGAGTCTCCGACGATGATGGCCGGTCGGAAGATTGACACATCAAGCTCATCCCGTGACTCCCAGACCGCCTGCTCGGCGTGTGCCTTGCTTTCTTCATACGGATTCAAAAAAGATTGCGACACGTCGTACAGTGTTTCCCCGCCAACTTCTTTAGCGCCAAGTGTGTAGGCCGTACTCACGTGGAAAAAGCGACGGCAGTCAATCAGCTTGGTCAAGCGAAGGGCCTCTTTCGTCCCGGTCAAATTGGTCTCGAACAATTCATCGCGCAATTCTTCATCGAATTTGACGAGTGCAGCCATGTGTAGAAATAAATCAATCTTCCCTCTATATGTCTCGATGAACGCTTCATTAGCACCGAGCGCATGTGACGTCAAGTCGCCTGGTAACACATCAATCGACTTTTGTTCTTCAGCGGTGAATTGTGCTTGTACCTTCTCCGGTGTTCGCGCCAACATGCAGACGCGATGCCCCCGCTGAATCAATTCTTTGGCGAGTCGC
Source organism: Exiguobacterium sp. N5 (assembly GCF_025842465.1). Lineage (GTDB taxonomy): Bacteria > Bacillota > Bacilli > Exiguobacteriales > Exiguobacteriaceae > Exiguobacterium > Exiguobacterium profundum. Next base: position 808,996 of record NZ_JAPAEP010000001.1, on the reverse strand, counting down.
CCTCCTAAAAATCCGGTTCCACCAGTCATAAAAATATGCAATCGCGTTCTCCCTCTCTGTGACATTCTTTACCCATCATATCAACTCTTGTCGCATGTAGCCACTTTGCCTTTGCTGAAATTCCATGTTTAGAAAAAATCGAACTCGGTTATGAACTATAGAGAAGCGTACGAACGGTGCGTAAAGACAGCTTGCCTGTCAAATCTATTGAAGTGAGGTTTTAACGAATCATGGCAAATCTATTCGGAACAGACAAGGATGACGCAAAAAAGAAGCAACAAGATATTGAGAAAACGGTACAAGAGAAAAACATCACCCAAATCCATCTCTATTTCTCAGATGTTCTCGGTGATTTAAAACTCTTGACGCTTTCGGCAAAATTGTTGCCTGAAGTCTTTGAGGGAAAAACGATGTTTGACGGTTCTTCAATCAACGGGTTCTCTTCCATCAAAAACTCAGACTTATTCTTGAGACCGGATTTAGATCGTCCACGGTATGAGCAAGACGGCGAGGAAAATATTTTGGCATTCTTCTGTGACGTATGCACTCCGGAGGGAGAGCGATATGAATACGACCCACGTAATGTATTGAAGGATGCACTTGAACGTGCAGCACGTGATGGCTACTCGGTATTCGTCGGGGCAGAGCCGGAATTCTTCATCTTTGACGAGAACGGAGAATTTTATGACGAGGCCGGATATTTCTCGACACGTTCAGAGGATAAAGGATATGAAGTGCGACAACACATCGCGAACCGTTTGAGTGGTGTCGGGTTCAACATTGAGGCTGTTCACCATGAAGTCGCTCCTGCGCAACATGAGATTGGCATCAAGTACGATGACGCACTCCATACAGCGGATAACATTCAGTTCTTTAAAGAAATCGTCAAGATTGCGGCGAAGGAGAAAGGGACATCCGTCTCATTCTTGCCAAAACCGTTGCGTGATGTGAACGGTTCTGGAATGCACTTGAACATCTCTGTCTGGAAGAATGATGAGTCTGGAAATCCGACGACCAACGCGTTCGACGAAGTCGATGCGGATTACGGATTGTCGAAAACGGCGCGTCATTTCATCGAGGGAATCTTGAAGCATGCCCGTGCCACAGCAATCTTCACGAATCCACTACCGGAATCATACGAGCGTCTCGTTCCTGGATTCGAGGCACCTGTCAATATATGCTGGAGCCCATCGAACCGCAGTTCGATGATTCGAATCCCCGCTTCCCGTGGAAGTGCGACTCGTGTAGAGGTCCGAAATCCTGACCCGAGTGCGAACCCATATTTGGCACTTGCCGCGCTCATTTATGCGGGACTTGAAGGAATCGAGCAACAGCTCGTTCCGTCTTCTCCGAACGAGGATGACTTGTTCGAGTATTCTGCGAAGCAAATCGAGAGCCAAGGAATCGCATCACTGCCTGCGACATTCCATGAATCGATTCAGTCACTGAAACAAGACAACTTCCATGACTACTTTAACCACAATATGATCGATCGCTACTTGTCACTCATTCAAGTGCGAAAATAAAAATGACGCCAGCCGATTGAATCGGCTGGCGTTTTTGATGATTAATGGATCCCACGCATATACACTTTGATTTTCGGTGCAAGTGCGAACAGAATCAAGCTTAAGATGATGGCGACGCCACCGATCACGCCGAAATAGAGCATCTCATTCTCAGGCGTGTAGAACTTGACCAGCTGTGCGTTGATCCCTTGCGCAGCAGCGTTCGATAAGAACCAGAGCGACATCGTTTGAGCCGAGAAGGCAGCTGGTGCGAGTTTTGTCGTGGCCGACAAACCGACCGGTGACAAACTGAGTTCTCCCAACACGACGATGAAATAGCTCAAGACGAGCCATAATGGGCTGACGAGGGCATCCGGACCACTGAAGTAAGCAGGGAGTAGGATGACTAAGAAACTGATTCCGGCAAACAAGATCCCGAAAGCAAACTTCGTCGGAATGCTCGGTTCGCGGTCACCAAGTCGGACCCATAACCAAGCGAAGATCGGTGCCAGTAAGATGATGAACAGTGGGTTCAGTGATTGGAACCATGCTGGTGACAACGTGAATCCAAAGAACTCTAAGTCAGTCCGTGTATCAGCATAGCTCGCCAAAATCGTTGCACCCTGCTCTTGGATCGCCCAGAACATGACGGAGGCGATGAAGAGCGGAATGTAGGCGATGATTCGCGAGCGCTCGACCTCTGTCGTTTTCGGACTGCGATACATGATGATGAAGTAAATCGTCGGGATCGCAATACCGAACACCCCGACGAGTGAGATGAACGTATTGATCGTGAACCATCCGAGTGGAATCAAAATTGCAAGCAAAATGGCAATTCCAATGGTGACAATGCTGACGATTTTTATCGTTTTCTTTTTCTCATCAGGCGTCAACGGATTCGGTACATACGAACCAGCTAAGCCGAGGTTCGTTTTTCGTGTCAATACGAAGACGACGAGTCCAACGAACATCCCGATTGCCGCGAGCGCAAAGCCCCAGTGGAATCCATAGTCTTTTTGCACTTGACCGACGATGAGTGGTGAAATGAAAGCACCCAAGTTGATTCCCATGTAGAAGATACTGAATCCAGCGTCACGACGGCGATCCGTCTCGCTGTACATGTCTCCGACGATACTTGATACGTTTGGTTTCAATAATCCGGTACCAATGACGATTAGCGCCATGGAGATAAACAGGAAGACGACGCTACCTGGAATCGAGAGGACGATGTGTCCGAGCATGATGAACACACCACCGTAGAAGACCGCGCGAGACGTCCCGAAAATCCGGTCTGCAAGCCATCCCCCAATGACCCCAGACATATAAACAAGCGCGCCATAGACGGACATGATTGAGAGTGCGACGTTTCGGTCTAGACCGAGTCCTCCCTCAGAGACTTCATAGTACATATAGAATACGAGGATGGCCCGCATGCCATAGTACGAGAAACGTTCCCAAAACTCAGTGAAGAATAAAGTGAACAACCCTTTCGGTTGTCCGAAGAAGCCTTTTTGTGGAACACTATCCACGATTGTCTGTTTATCGATCCTTTCCATGAAAGATCCCTCCTTAACCGTTTTATCATAAAAAGGATTATTATGATTGTAAAGTGAATTGAATGATAATTTCAAATTTTAATAAAGATGAAAAGAATGAAAAGACCACACTTCCGAAATCAGAGAGTGTGGTCAATGAGCGGTTAAGCCGTCTTTTGCTTTGCTTCCGTCGCTTGGACATGACGTCCGAGCTGCCAATAGATGATGCCTGATAAACAACTCGCTCCACCGATGAGGATCAAAGCGATGTGTCCGGCACGATTGTCAAAAAAGACACTTGCGATGATTGGTGCCGTGACACCGCCGATCAGCCATTGGATACTCGCTGCACCGTTATAGGCACCACGCATATTCTCCGGTGCGATCAAGGCGATGAATGTCTGCTGAACAGGGGACATGATCATCTCACCTAACGTATAAAACGCATATACGGCGAGTAAGATCCCGACGAGTGGCACGTAAGGGGTATCGAGTGCGAACAAGGCTCTAGGCACAATCGCAAGCAAGATCATACCGATACCAAATACGGTCGCTCCTGCTAACATGACCTTACCGAACGGCTTGTTCCCGAGTTTTGAAGCAATCGGGAACTGGAAAAGAACTACCATGATTCCATTCAGTGCTAACAGATACGGGAATGGGTTCTGTTGTGCGGTATACGTCGGGAGCGATTCTTTTAAAAAGAGTGGTAGCATGCTCTCGACGACGGAGAATCCCATTGATATGAATATACCCGCAAAGATGAAGACGAGAAACACGCGATCGTTATAAAAGACGCGCAACACTTCCCGGTTGCTTGGAGTCTCATCTTCCGTAAACTCGGGCAACGACTCATGTATGAACGTGCCGAGCGCAATCGCATATAGTCCAAAGACGAATGCCGCCGCAAAGAAGATGAGTTCGCGATCGATGAACAGCACCGCGCTACCGAGAAGGGGACCGAATGCAGCGCCGATGTTATGTCCCATCCGTAAAAGTCCGAACGCTTCGTTCATATGCTCTGGCTCCGTGACATCGGCGACCATCGCGCTTGCGGCAGGGTGGAAGAGCGAGTTCGTCAATCCGAGCATGGCGTTCAATAAAAGGAGCGGCCAGAACGAGTCGGCGAACGCAAAACCGATGAGGGCGAGTGCGTCCCCGATGATGGCGATCATCATGATTGGTTTTCGACCATACAGGTCTGCTAGCCGTCCTCCGATCATCGAACCAAGGAGCGCCATGATCGGGCCAGTCGCCATGATGATTCCGACTTGAAGGTAGCTGTCTAACTGGTCACTATAATAGAGAACAAGGAATGGGGCAATCATGAACATCATAATTCCCGTAATCGTCTCCCCTAAGAAACGAATCCAAATGTTGCGGTCGAGCCGCTTAAGTGATTGAAACATACAGGTCACCTGCTTTATTTATTTTTTAGACACAAAAGGGACGTCATATGCATGAAGGCATACGACGTCCCACGTTGTTTATGCATGCCTCGATAGGCAGGCGACTTAGATATGAATCAATCGAAGAGGTGCCTGCCAATCAGTATGAACTTGAGTGAATGGTTTCGAAGATACTACTGACATGGGAACCTCTCCTTTCTGTTAATTGTGTTCTTCTCTTCAAATGTATGACACATTTCCTCAATGTGTCAACAAATTTATGAGGTGAATCAAAGTAATTCGTTTAGATTTTTTCGGTTCAGTCGATAATCGATGAGGCGAGACAAGACGACTTGAATCATGGCCGTGATCGGCACGCTCACGAACATCCCGATGAGGCCGAACAGGCTTCCTCCGATGATAATCGATGTGATGACCCAAAATGGTGTGATGCCGACACTATCTCCGAGAATCTTCGGTCCGAGCCACAATCCGTCAAACTGCTGTAACAAGAAGATGAACAAGAGTACCAAGACGGCGGTGAACGGATCATAAAAATAAGTGATGATAAACGCTGGGATCATCCCGAGTAGCGGTCCGACGTAGGGGATGAAGTTTAAGACGCCGACGATGACTCCGAGAAGTAGGGCATATGGGGCCCCGATGATCAAGAGTCCAATGACTGCTAGCACTCCAATGATCAGACAGTCGAGTGACTTTCCGATAATATATCGTTTGAAGATATAATCCATCTCTTGAAAAATGTCGATTGTCGTCTTTGCAGTGCCGACAGGTAAAAGCGCATAGAGAAGACGCTTGAACATACGAGCGAAGACTTCTTTGTCCTTTAACAAATAGATGGAGATGACAATCCCAATCAAGAAGTTAATCAATGTCATTGTAAAACTAGAGACATAACTAACGGAAGAGAGGACGGCCGTCTCGACCCATCCAGAGTAACGATCCTCGAAGCGCGCAAAATCAATCGCTTGGGCGATCGTCGCGTTATAGTCTTTCAAGTAATTGTTCACTTCACCTAAAAAAACGTCGATTTGACGGATATAAACCGGTAACTCATTGATGAGTGATGACAGACTCGAGTAAATCCGCGGGAACAACGTGACGACCGAAATCGCCAAGATGCCGATGAACGTGATATAGACGATGAGTAGTCCTTGATATCGCTTCAAGTGGAACCGTTCTTCAATATAAGAGAGTACGGTGTTGAGTAACAAGGCGATGGCGATCCCCATGATGATAGGGGTCAGTAACTGAAACGTGTATTGTAAGACACGTGAGATGGTATCCGGTTCACTGATGACCCGCCATAAGACGAGCAAGATCAGTCCGATTACACTCAGTTTCCAAATAAGTTGACGATTAAGCTCCAATGCTCTATCCCCTCATACAAATATAATTTTTCTACTCTTTTACTATGAATGTTTTTTGAAAAGGATTCAATAGATGTTCACCTTGAAAAAAAAGTTTGACACCGTTGGGAATGTCTGGTTAACTTAGGGACATACAAAAATTACATAACGAATGACACTTTCTATCAAGAGAAGCGGAGGGACTGGCCCGATGAAGCTTCAGCAACAGATTGCAAAATACTGTGCTAATTCCAGCAAGGTGACCTTGAGAGATGGAAAGGTGGTTGACTACATACGTCTGTATCGAGCACCCCTTTCCTCAGAAAGGGGTGTTTTTTCGTATTAGGAGGACCCATCATGGCAGACAGACGTTCCAAGTTATTAAAATCATTACCGACACAACACTTTGTCGGATTAGCAGAAGAAGTCGCGGCAGTCGAGGCGAGTGGCAAGACCGTCATCCGACTCGGACAAGGCACACCCGACTTACCGACACCAGCTCCGATCTGTGAGGCACTGGAACGAGCATTGACCGACCCGACGACCCATCAATACGGACCGTTCCGGGGACAGGCTCGACTAAAAGAAGCTGTGGCCGCATTCTATCAACGTGAATACGGAGTCGACCTCGACCCAGCAAAAGAAGTGGCGATTTTGATTGGCAGCAAATCGGGTCTCATAACGTTGCCTCAGTGTCTACTTGAGCCGGGTGAAGGCATCTTGCTCCCGAACCCTGGCTATCCCGATTATATCTCGGGAGCGCGTCTCGCCGGAGCGGACATCATCGATTTGACGTTGAAGGAAGAGCACGGCTATCTCCCGGATTACACCACGCTCGATCCGCTTCATGCACGACTCATGTATTTGAACTACCCGAGCAATCCGACCGGCGCTGTCGCGACGCCAGCCTTCTTTGAGGAGACGGTTAAATTCGCCACAAACCATGATCTGATGGTCGTACACGATTTCGCCTATGGAAGTATTGGCTTTGATGGGCATGTCCCGCCAAGTTTTCTCCAAGCAGACGGGGCAAAAGAAATCGGGATTGAGGTGTATACGATGTCGAAGGCGTTCAACATGTCGGGATGGCGTGTCGCGTTCGCAGTCGGAAATGCAGATATCATCGAGGCGATCAATACGTACCAAGATCATGTCCACGTCTCTGTGTTCTCTGCCATTCAAGAGGCAGCCATCGTGGCGTTAGAATCCCCGCGTGACATACGTGACGACCTAGCCTCGCTTTACGAAACAAGACGAAACCGATTGATTGATGGGTTACGCCGGGCAGGGTGGGAGATTGAGGCACCAAAAGGTTCTTTCTTCGTATGGGCGAGAGTGCCTGAAGGCGATGCAATATCATTTTCGACGAAGTTACTACATGAGGCGGGCGTCGCCGTCACACCGGGCTACTTTTTTGGAACGGAGGGGGAGCACCACATCCGCTTTGGTCTCGTCTCGTCTGAACAGAAGATTGATGAAGCGGTAGAACGGATTGAGAGACTGTTTGCAGCCTATGAGGAGGTCCATCAATGATTCGACAAGCGGTGCTGGAATACGACCATTCGAACGATGCGCTCGATCAACTTTACTCACTGATTGGGAATCGGGATGCACTCGTTTTGAAAGGATTTAACGGATACGGTGAAGCGATTCGCGTGTCTCCTCGTCTAGCAGAAATTCCGAGCGTACGATTCAAGGGGGAATGTTCAGACGAAGAAGTCGAACGACTAAAAGCGCATCGACCTGACGTCTGGATTGCCGTCGGTGGCGGTAAATTGATTGATACGGCGAAGCGGATTGCATTTACCCAGTCGGTCCCGCTCATCGTCGTTCCGACACTTGTGTCAAACTGTGCCGCCTTCACCCCGCTCAGCGTGATCTATGGAGAAGACGGTACATATTTACGATATGATACGTTCCCCGTCGTCATCGAGCGCGTCATCGTGGACACACGATTGTTACGCGACTCACCTTATGACTATTTCAGAGCCGGTGTGATTGATACGGTCGCGAAGTGGTTCGAAGCCCGATATATTAGCGGAACAACATCAAGGGACGCAGGGATTCAGTCGGGGCTTTCGCTTGCGGCACAGTGTGGAGCGTTGATGGATTTGTCCATTCGTGAAGATGACTTCCGCCGTTATGACACGGACATCCGATATATCGTTGATCATGTCCTCGCCATTGGAGGTGCCGTCGGTGGGTTCGGCGATGCCGGCACTCGTGTCGCCGTCGCCCATGCGGTGCATAATGCGCTCAGTCGTTTTGATTCGACGCATCACTGGTTGCACGGGGATAAAGTAGGCTTTGGGCTGATCGTTCAAGAACGATTGGCTTCATCCGAAGACGCCTCATTCCTCGAGAATTGGCTACACGCCATCGCCGCTCCAACGTCACTCGAACAACTTGGCATTCGCTTTGATCAAGTCGATGAATTGGTCGACTATGTCATCGAAGAAATGACGATTCAAGGCATTCACAAGGTTGAAGATGCTGAACGATTAAAAGAAATTTTAAGAAATCTTCAAGAAATAGTTTACAAATAATTCTTTTATCAGTAATATAATAACAAAATAATAGAACCGATTGCTTATCAAGAGTGGTGGAGGGACTGGCCCGATGAAACCCGGCAACCAGATCAGAAATGATCATGGTGCTAATTCCAACAGACGAAACGTCTGGGAGATGAGCGTGTCCGACTTTCACGTGTCGTGCCCGCCGCTCTTTATGAGTAGCGGGCTTTTCATTTGGAGGAGGAATCATTCATGAACATCAAACAAAAAACCATTTTGGCAGGTACATCTATCCTTGCGGCCATCGCACTCTCAGCATGCGGACAATCCGAGGCGAGCGAGACGCTAAGCACGAAAGAGCTGACGATCGGCGTCACTGGTGGACCACACGAACAGATCGCCGAGAAAGTACAGGAGCTCGCAAAAGAAGATGGGCTCGAAATCGATATCAAAGTATTTAACGATTACAACACGCCGAACACCGCTCTCGACGAAGGAAGTCTCGACGTGAACAGCTATCAGACGCTCTCGTTCCTCGAACTGCAAAAAGCGGACAAGGGATATAAGATTGACGACGTCTTCAAGACGGTCGCTTTCCCGATGGGGCTCTATTCAGAGAAGTTGACGGATATCAAGGACTTAAAGGAGGGCGATAAAGTAGCCGTCCCGAACGACCCGGCGAACGAGCTCCGTGCGCTACGATTATACGAAACGGCCGGACTCATCACGTTAAAAGAAGGATTGACGGATAAAGCGACGAAGCGCGACATTGCTGAGAATCCGCTCAACCTCGAATTTATTGAACTTGAAGCATCCCAACTGCCGACGCAACTCCCTGAAGTGGCACTCGCAGCCATCAACACGAACTTCGCGATGGGAGCGGGTCTATCCATTAATGAAGATGCCCTCTTCCATGAAGATACGGTCGATAACCCGTATCCGAACTATGTCGTCGTCCGTTCAGCCAATAAAGAAGATGAAGTCGTGAAGACGCTGAAGTCTTACTATCATTCAGATGAAGTACGTGCCTTCATCGAAGAAGAATTCAATGGTTCGGTCGTGCCGGCATTCTAAGGAGGGGTCTTATGATTGAACTGAAACAAATCACCAAGGAGTTCAAGGTCAACGGAGACACGATCACGGCACTTGATGATGTCTCCCTCACGATTGAGAGAGGGGAAATCTTCGGAATCATCGGACGAAGTGGTGCCGGTAAGAGTACGCTCATCCGGATGATCAATCTTTTGGAGCGCCCGACATCAGGTGTAGTCGAGATTGAGGGACAAGATATCACGCTCCTCAAAAAGAAAGGGTTGTCGACGTTACGCCAGCGAATCGGTATGATCTTTCAGCACTACAACCTGCTGAAGACTGCGACCGTCGAAGAGAATGTCGCCATCCCGCTTCGTCTCGAAGGTCTCGGGAAGCAGGTCATCCGTGAACGGGTCGACCGCTATCTCCAAATCGTCGGACTGAGCGAACATCGGAACCATTACCCTGAACAATTGTCAGGTGGACAGAAACAACGTGTCGCCATTGCGCGAGCGCTCGCCCACGAGCCTGATATTCTCCTCAGTGATGAGGCGACAAGTGCACTCGACCCTGAGACGACCGAGTCGATTTTAGAGTTACTGCTCGAAATCAATCGCGAGCTCGGATTGACGATTTTCTTGATCACACATGAGATGGAAGTCATCGAACGAATCTGTGACCGGGTCGCCGTCATCGATCGTGGCCAAATCGTTGAACAAGGACACGTACTAGACGTCTTCTCCAATCCGTCACACGAGACGACCCAGAAGTTTCTTAAGACAAACCTCGACGTGCCGGAAGAAGTCGTCTCGGAACTCCAGACTCGGGGAACGCTCGTCCACTTGTCGTTCATCGGCAGTCAGACAGAACAAGCAGTCCTGGCACAATTGACCAAGCGGTTCGGCATCCTACCGAACATCATCGGAGGCGGAATCAAGAAGTTAAAGGCAGGGCTTGTCGGAAACTTGCTCGTCCATCTTGACGGGGATCATGATCAAACGGAACTCGCCGTCCGTTATTTGAAGACGAGCGGCGTACATGTGAGGGAGGTGTCAAACCATGCAACAGTTTTGGACAGACTGGGGTGACTTAATCTGGACAGGAACGGTTCAAACGTTGACGATGACGAGTATCGCGCTTTTGATCTCGACCTTGATCGGATTGCCGCTCGGGACGTTGCTCGTTTTGACGAGACCGAATGGCAGACTCGCAAACCGATTCGTCTATGGTGGCTTATCGAGCGTCATCAACGTCATCCGTTCCATCCCGTTCATCATTCTGTTGTTCTTCATCTTACCGTTCACACGGTTCATCATGGGGACGACGATTGGCGTGCAGGGCGTATTGCTCCCCTTGATCGTCTTCACCGCTCCGTATATCGCTCGACTCATGGAGTCGGCACTACTCGAAGTCGACCGCGGGGTCATCGAGGCGTATGAGGCAATGGGAATCTCGACGAGAAAAATCATCTGGTACGTCCTCATTCGAGAAGCTCGGTCTTCCATCGTTCTCGGATTGACGATTGCGACGATCGGGTTGATTGGAGCGACGGCGATGGCGGGACTCGTCGGGGCAGGTGGACTGGGGGACATCGCCTATCAATACGGACACCTTCGTTTCGAACCGGAAGTCATGTACGTGACCATTTTCGTCCTCATCCTCCTCGTTCAGTCCATCCAATCCTTCGGGAATCGATTGGCGGCAAAATTGAAAAAGGCATAAAAAGAATCGTGTCGCGAAAGCGACACGATTTATGCGTTATGGAGCAGACGTTTCAGTTCAGCGATGCGGTCATGTCTCGGGATGAACGTCCGAATCTCTTTTTCACTGAAACCGACCTGGATGCGATGATGGTCGAAGACGATCGGACTTTTCAGGATTTGAGGATTCGAGGCGACGAAGCTATATAGCTCACGAATCGACATCTCATCTAGTTTCTCTGCCGCTTGTTTATAGACACTCTTTTGGACCGACAACAAGTCCGTCGTCCCATTTTCCGTCAGGCTCAACATCTCTTTGAATTCTCCGAAGGATAAACCTTGGTCTGTCAATTTCTTTTCGATGAAGGGAATTTTTTGTTCCCGTAACCAATCAATCGTTTTTCTGGAAGAACTGCAGCTCGTATGCGTGAATACCGTGACCGTCACGACAACCACTTCTCCTTTACATCAGTTTGGTTCTAACTATTATCTCCTTTTATACGTTCGAGTGCGTGATTATGTTTCAAATCACATACAGTTTCTTTTTGATTGAGCATGACTTCGTTCGGGTACAGATTTCATGAGTAACCAGATAAGGAGGAATGAAGATGTTTGATTATACCGTACAATCTGACCGTACCGTGGATGATGTTGTCATTCGTCTCGGAGAAGCATTGAAAGAAGAATCATTCGGGGTGCTCTGGGACTTTGATTTGAGTGAGACGCTCGAGAAAAAGGGAGAGGGGATTGATGGGAAGTATCGTATCTTAGAAGTATGCAATCCGAAGGCGGCAAAAGAAGTGCTGTCGCAACAATTAGAAGGAGGCTACTTCCTTCCATGCAAAATCGCGGTGTTCGAAAAAGAAGACCATACCCAAATTGGTATGCCGAGACCGACTGAATTAATTCGCCTCATCGATGACGAATCGTTACAAGCCGTCGCGTTAGACGTCGAGTCCCGATTGCAACGTGCCATCGACCAAAGTAAATGATTGTTCTACCATCCGCTCATGAAACGTGAGCGGATTTTTTTCGTATAGGATAGTTAGATAATGGTAAAATTGGATGATGAGATTATAGGAGGGGATATTTTGTACAAAAGAGGAATCATGATGTTACTGAGTGCTTCATTTTTAAGCGCTTGTGGGGCATCTAATATAGAAGTCATTCAACTAGATTACATAGAGGATCAATGGAACGTGGAAAGCTATTCAAAAGAAGGAGAGATGATTAAAGTTCATGAGTCAAAAGAAGTATTGGCTGCATGCGAAGGGGAGCGTGCAACCGAATTAAAGGGTGACATCACGGTATATCAAACGGCGATTGCAGGGAGAACCGAGCCTGTTTCAGCCATGACCCCATATACGATGAAAGTCGTGACGTACTTAGAAGGTGACGAACGGTATGCCGTATGTCGTGAAAGCTACACGAATCAACTGATGGCGGAAGCGATTGACTCGTTTCCAGACTTTGTGAATACAAGTGACGGAATTCGACTTCCACAACTCCCTCGTATTCATCAGACATCTTCCGCACTACAAGATAAGTTGGTGGAAGCAGAAGGACTGGACATCGACGGGAATTCCATCACCCCGTTCCCGCATACGTTACTGGAAATCGAACCGGCGCTCTACGGCGAACTTGAAATGAAACTCGGTGGCAAGGTGATCCGTTATCCGATTGCGCAGTTCGAGCCGCGAGGATTTGAGATGCCGAATCAACAGATTGCCATCGGATATGATAAAAAGACGTTTCGTCCATATATTCTTTACTCGTTTGACGGTCAATTTTTCATGCCTCAACCGATTGAGTTTGATGAGTTAGAGGACCCGGAGTCAAAAGAGAATACCGTCTTTTCCGAGTTAGAGATCAAAACTGTCGCGACAGCTCGTGAACTGAACGAAGAAGAGGAAACTCCGTTCTATACTTTCTCGTATCTGAAAAACGGGAAACATGTGACCGAAACGATGACGATTCGATTCGCTCCTGGCTTGTTTTTAAAAGAAGGAGAAGAACCAGATCCGATGTTTGAGGATTGGTTGCCTGTTGAAGAAGCCGGGCCAAGGGTCATCGTCCATCGCAAACCATACGATGGAGGGGCGATGGAATTCGCAGAGTATAGTGAGGCCACGAAAGAGGAAGCGAAAGAATTGTTCGACATCATCAATGAGGCAGACCCCGTCGATCGCCGCGGAGAAGATTCAGAATATCGATATTTGACTTTAACAGACGGTTGGAAGGGTCAAGTGTTCGAAATCAGCTATCAAAAACGTTCGAAAAAAATTGATATCTATTTAACGGACCCGCTCCGCGATCAAACATTTAAATTATCGAGCGAAGGAGCGGAATCGTTCTTAGACATATTTCCGCGCCTAAGGGAAACATTATGAAGCGAATCCTTATATTCATTTGCTGTATTGGTTTGATGACAGGTTGTGATGATGAACAGATGGATGTCGTAAAGCTAGATTACATATCGGAGCATTGGAATGTGAAAGATCTTCAATCAGGTCATATGGATGCCAAGTCGGTGATTTGGACTCCTGATTTACTGGATGCGTGTTCTGGTAAAGCAATTTCACGAATCGAAGAAGACGTCACCGTCTATCATTCGTATGAATTGAATCGAAAGTTCGATGATGCACATAAAAACGTGGTGTATATGGAAGGAAATCGACCATACGCCGTTTGCTATGACAGTGCTTCTGAACAAATCAGGGCAGAAGAGATAGATGAATTCCCTTACTTCGTTCATACGGAAGAAGGGACCGACATCTTGAGTACGCCAACGATTCGCACGGGTACACATGAAGAATTAAAAGAAATGGAACAGAAAGACGAAGGTCATTTCTATCCTATGCCCGTCTCTCTCCTAGAAGGGACGATGATTCATGTGACACCCTCATTATATGGTCAGATTGATTTATCGATTGGAGATCGACAAGGCTTATTCCCCCTTTCATATCTAGAACCGTTTAATGCCCAAACGAGAGAAGTGGCAATCGCGCTCGGGTATGACGAACAATCGAAAGAAGCATATTTTTATTATGAGAAAGAAGACGGATTGACGACCCTGCTTCCTTTAGTCGTATGGAATGAAAAAGAGCATAAACACGAGCCCGTTCAATTCGAAGGTCTACAAGTAGAACAGGTACTTCGGGAAGACATTCTTGAACCTGATGTCAAGACGCCTCTCTACACGTTCTCCTTCATTGAAGATGGGAAACGTGTGAATGAAGTGATCAGTTTAACTTATTTGAATGGTGAATTTTCGACACAAGATCCTGTTCAAAACGCGAGCGATTCAAATGGTCCATTCGTTTATGTTCATGAGAAGCCATTAAACGGCGCGCTCGACATTCAGTACCCAAACGTGCTAATGGCTGAAGAGAACGACATATCAGATCTGATGAATGCGATTGATGACGCAACACCTGTCAAACGTGCTGGAGATGTGACTGACTATTCGCGTCTCACGATCGTCGATGGTTGGGGTGGTCAAGAGTTTCAGTTAAGTTTCAAGGAACGATCTAAAAAAATCGATGTTTATCTGACGGACCCGCTCCGCGATCAAATATTCAAACTATCAAGCAAAGGAGCGGAACGGTTCTTGGATGTATTTCCGGAGGTGAAAGGGTCATGATGAAACGAATGCTATTGATGTTAAGCGCAGTCGGGATTTTATCGGGTTGTGGTAGTGAAGAAATGGATGTCGTGCAGCTAGACTATATGCCTGAGCAATGGAACGTGGGCGATTTGTATTCGAATCAGATGGATGCCGAGTCGGAGACGTGGGCGACGCACATCCTCGATGCATGCACAGGCGAGCCGATTACACAGATTGAAGGGGATGTGACGGTTTTCAATTCATATGCGCTGAATCGGAAAGTCATGATATCAGATTATGATCCGAACTCATATAAATTGGTGACTTTCTTGAAAGGAAAAGAAAACTACACCATTTGCTATGATGGAGACTATTCTAACATGAAATTAGGGAAGATTGATGAACTACCGGACTTCCTCGATTTATCAGCGGGTATCAAAGTCCCGAGCGTCCCGAAGATGAGAACGGGTACGAAAGAGGAAGAAGAAGTCGCAGAACAAAGTGACCCATCCGAGTACCTTGGGATGCCCATCAACCTGTTCGAAGACACGATGGTTCATTTGATCTCTCCTTTGAATGGTACGATTGCGTTAACAGTAGGTGAACGGGAAGGAATCTTTCCCATCTCAACCATTGAACCATATAATGCACAAATGGGAACCGCAAAGATTGCACTCGGATATAATGACAAATTGAAAGCCGCTCACTTTTACTTCGAAACTACGAACGGTACGACATCTATTCAACCTTTCCTTGTATGGGATGAGAAAGACGGCGCACATGTCCCCATCCAGTTCGAAGGATTACAAGTCGAACGGGTCCTCCAGACGGATACATTAGAGCCGGGGGTTGAGACACCTCTTTACATATTCTCATACATGAAAAATGGAAAGCGTGTGAAAGAAGAAGTCAGCTTGACGTACACGAAGGGCGAGTTTGCCACGAAAGATTCCATTAAAGAATCCACTGAAGCAGGACTCATTGCAAATCCTTCCGTTCCGCGAGGTCCGTTTTTCTTTCTCCATAAAAACCCGTTAGATGCGGAGGCCACATTGAATTATCCGGATACATTGCGTGCGGCTGGCATCGACATGTCTGATTTGATGAACGCATTTGAGGAGGCAGAACCGGTGGATCGAGCTGGAGAAGTGGGGGACTATCCCCTTCTCACCATCATAGATGGATGGAAAGGGCAAGAATTTCAATTAAGCTTTAAGAAACGGTCTAAAAAAGTAGATGTCTATGTGACGGATGAAACACGAAACCAAACGTTCAAACTGAGCAGTGCGGGAGCGGAAACGTTCTTCTCCTATTTCCCTGATTTAGATGAGTGAAAGGCGCCAATCGCGTCTTTTCATTTGGTAAATACTTCAAAACCAAGATATTGACCTTCTGTATAAAAAGAGAGTAATGGTATGTTTTAGGATACGTTACACTGAAACTCACGATTTAGTACGAACATCCTAGGAATAAGAAAGGTTGCTATCTATAATGAGTACTTTGAACCAAAAAGGAATTCAATCTGCAGACGTTTTTCAATCCATTGAAACGAATATGGCGATGATTCGATTCGATCGTCAACGCCGGGTCGTCGATGTGAACGATACGTTTGCGAAAGCAATGAAATATAGACGCGAGGAGATGATTGGCATGCAGCATCACTTGTTCTGCCCTTCTTCCTTTGTCAATAGTCCAGAGTATTCGGCATTTTGGGAGAAATTATGGAATGGTTTCAGTTTCTCGGATAAAGTGGAGCGTGAGAATGCAAAAGGGGAAACCATTTGGCTCGAGGCGACGTATATGCCGATTTTTGAAGGAGATGATGTCATCGGTGTCGTCAAGATCGCATCGGACATCACCGCACGGCAACAAGTGATTGAGGATTATGCGTATCGCTTTAAATCGATGACCGATGTGCTCGACGAACGGGCGAAGACAGGCATGCAAGACACGAAAGTATTGAATGAAACGATTGAAAAGCTTGCGAAAGATGCCGCGGACAACCTCCATGCCCTTCAGAACTTGCGTCGTCAAGCCGATGACATCGCGAAAATTGCCTCGTCGATCAAAGAGATTGCGGCACAAACGAATCTATTGTCCCTGAATGCTGCCATCGAAGCGGCACGAGCAGGTGAACACGGGCTTGGATTTAATGTGGTTGCGACAGAGGTCCGCAACCTCTCCCGTATGGTTGAACGTGCGGTCATCGACGTCAACTCGAACACGGAAGGGATGAACGTCGAGCTTCGGAAAATTGTAGAAGGTGTCACTGCGTCCAATCAAGAGATTCAGTTAAGTGCAAAAACGATGGAACAGACGATGGAGCGATTCCAAACGTTCGAGCAGGCAGCAGCCGAGTTACATGATACGGCCGACACATTTACATCCAACCTGTGAACCGATTGACCCTACACGGGGTCAGTCGGTTTTTTTGAGTCGTAACGTATGTCCATGTCGTTTCAACCAATCTTTTGCTGTAGCGGTATTCGGATAGATCGTTTGTAACGTGCTCCAAAAAGAAGGGGAGTGATCGAAGTGAACGAGATGTACCCATTCGTGAGCGATGACGTAGTCCATCATCTCTTTTGGCGCCAGCATGAGGCGAACATTAATGGAGATGGTTCCATTCGAACTACATGATCCCCAGCGTGTCTTTTGGTGACCGATACGAATCTTTTTCGCTTTAACGCCTAAGATCTTTTCATAAATTGGTGCCCGCTCGATCGCATAGTGTAAGGCACGTTCACGAAGCCAAATCTCATACTGTTTCCAGAGTGTAGCGTCGTCCCATGCTTCCGGAACCCAAAAAGACGTGCCGTCATGCCGAAGCGTCCGCCCGCTGTCTCTTCTGACCGGGTAATGCTCTCCGTGAAGCACAAGTCCGCGATCAAGAACGGACATCTGTTGAGGAAGATTCTGCAACGTCTCACGAATCCATGTGTCGTGCTCTTCTAGTGCGCGGTCGACGAGACGTTTTGGCAATCGTGCCGGGACTCGGAGTTCGATTCCTTCCGGTGTAACATAAAAGGCAGCTCTTTTTCTTCGTTTATTTCGAATGACGGTAACACGCATTGATGTGCCTCCTTTCTTATCTCGATCGAGTATAACGAAGTCGGCAAAAAACTGCCATGCTTTTTTTGGCACGTAGTCGAATCAACTTTGATACAGTAAGAGGAGGAGGGATGAACATGAAATCAATTTTACAACAACAACTTGAACGTAAAGGGACGAATTCGGTGAAGTGGGATGGGTTGGAGCGATGGTTCCGTTTGTCAGAAGACGTGTTACCGCTATGGGTAGCGGATATCGACATCCGTACTGCACCGTCCATCTCCGAGGCGCTCGCTATAAAAGCCGCTCAAGGGGAATTCGGGTATACATTGTTCGCACCTGAAGCGCAAACAGCGGTGAGCGATTGGTACGGCCGACGTCACGATTTAATTGTTGACCCGAACCATGTGTTATTCTCTAGCGGTGTCGTGCCTGCGTTGACGCATATCGTCGAGGCGTTGACTGAAGTCGGAGATGGCGTCGTCATCCAGTCACCTGTCTATCCACCATTCCACGAACTCGTTGTCGGTTCCAAGCGACAAGTGTTCGATGCCCCGTTGAAAAAAATTGACGAGCGCTACGAGATGGATTTTGTCGCACTCGAGGAAGCGATGAAACAAGCGAAACTCTTCCTACTCTGTTCCCCACATAATCCAGTTGGGCGTGTCTGGACGAGAGCAGAACTAGAAAAGGTCGTAGAACTCGCGGATCAATATGAGGTGATTGTCGTCGCTGACGAGATTCATGCAGATTTGACATTCCCGTCTCATAAACATACCGCAATCGGCACACTCGACTCGCGTGTCATCACGGTAAGTGCGCCCTCAAAAGCATTTAATATCGCCGGATTATTTGCGTCCTACATCATTTGTCCGGTCGATGAGTGGCGGAAGCAAATCACGAAAGTACAGAACAAACATCATGTGCTCCCGACACCGTTCGCGAACACGGCTATCATCGCCGCGTATACCGACAACCGCGCGGAACGTTGGCTCGACCAGTTGCGAGAAGAATTGGAGCAACAAATGAATGACGTGATCGATTCCATCGAATCAAACCTTCCGATGCTCCATACGGCACGTCCGGAAGCGAGTTATCTGCTTTGGCTCGACTTCTCGGAGTTACCGATGTCAGCCGAGGAGCGGAAGTCTTGGCTGCATCAAGACGTCCGAATCTTCTTGTCACCGGGTAGTCCGTTCGGTCCTCAAGGTGAATCATTCGAACGGATGAATATTGGGACACGTCGTGAACTATTGGACGAGGCGATTCAGCGACTGAGCGCGCAAATGGAACGAAAAGCGTTTGTGTAAAACGAGAATCGGGAAAAATTCACAATGAGATGATGAGAGAAAGCGAGTGGATGGGATGGAGACGATCAACTGGAAGAAAAAGATGGAGGAACAGTTAAGGCGTAGCGGCTTCACCTTGCAAGTCGAAAACATGTCCAATATCCGCTTGACTGAGATTCATGCGAGTTCTTCTCCGTTGATCTCTTATCCGCTCCGAGTTCGTCTATATGAGCGGATGGGTTGGCTCATGTGTACGGTCGATTCGCCAACGCTCAATCGGAATGAAGATCATCCGTTATTTGAACGCATGGTGACCGCCGTCTTTGAACGAATTGTGCGTCACCTGTATAACGGGTATGGTTTTCACATTTTGACGTTCATCGGAGATACCGGAAATTACATCGCCCCAAAAGATTCGGATACAGGGGAGGTCGTACGCCTCGTCGCACACCTTTGGAATGACCGTTCGTACATTCACCTCGACACCTTCGAGGAGTATCCCGCCTTATATGTGACGCCACCGTGGGCACATCAAGCCTATGCCATCGAAAGCACAGACGATGAGTGGGTCATCTACGCGGGGAGAGGGGGAAGGCCGTCGACCGATTATCGTGCTGACGGTGTTGAATTGAAACCTCATCGTCTATCGGATGGTGAGCTCTTCTTCCCGGTGGATCGGATTTCGAAAGAGAAAGGAACCCTCGCCCTGGCCGAATGGCTTCGACTCGAAAGGCGAGAAGTCGAGGACTTTATGATGTCCTTCATGCAGACAATCCGGAAGTTCGATCCGTCATTTGGATTCGCATGGGGTGGGACCGAAACCTTTTTTCATGGTGTACCGGTTGAACCGTACGCGCAGGTGCTTAGGCTCGAAAGTGGGAAACGTCGCTATCGCGTCATGAACAATACGGCAAAACGACTATTTGCCGCCTCGGACGACCCGAACGAGTGTCTGAAGGAAGTGAGTCGAACACTAGGGACGATCACGCTCCCTGAACGGCGTGTCTCAGCCCTCGGTCAATTGATCATGGGAATCTGGCAACAGTTTGAGACCGATGAAGAGACGTACATTCAAGAAGTCGCGTTTCGAGACATCTCCAAATTCCAAATGGAAGAAAAGATTGGACATGCTCTCGCGAATCAACAACGGATTCGCTGGATCGACAAGAATCATCCGCATCAGGATGTGATCGAATATGCTCATCTACGGATCACGTTCCCGAAACGACCACCTGGGCTTGTTACAGTCGAACCCGCTGAATCCGGACAAGAGAGAGGTGCTTTATGAGAATCGTTGACGCACGAGCCATGCCAATCGATCATGAAGATGTGATCGCCGTTACCCCTTCCTCTGTCTACTATCGCGAGAAGATGGATCGAACGACATTCTCGCTCTATCGCTTTGACGAAGAGGACGGCGTGATCACACAATTGAACCGGAGGGAGTACGCGGATTATGGTTATCCCAAGCTTTTCGTCGATGGAGACATCGTCTATTTTATAAATGAGGTCCCGGAAGGTGAAGGGGTGGTCAAGACAGAATTGATCGCCTTCTCTTACAAGTCAGGCACCGAAGAAGTTATCACGACGTTTGAGAAGCGTGGGAATAGCACATTGTTCTGGGTATTGGATCATCGTTACTTCCTCTTTTTGACGGCGTTTGAATCATCGGATGAAGCATGGCTTTATGACCGGGTGACCAATCAACGGGAGCGTATTCGAGATGAGCGCCTCGTCGGTAAGACGGAACGATTCCGAGAATTATATTTGTTTACGACCACATTCGCTGGTGTTCCATACATCGTCTGTAACGCAAGACTCGATGAGTTTGACTATTATAATGCACTCGATGATGGGCGCATCTCTCCTGACGACCCGATTGACCATTCCGAGGCACTCTTGATTTGCCCACTCGAAGAGGCGGTCGAGGCGATATGGGATCAACGGGATGAATTGCCATTCGATGATATTCTCCGTCTCCAAGGGGAAGGGGACACGGTCCAATATCTAGGAGAAAATGAAGGGACGCTTCGATTCTCCGCATTTGTTGACGCGTTGAATGAGGAGGTCATCTATGATTTGACGGCTCCCGATGTCTTGCATGAAGTATCGGTCGTCGATTGGGGTGCCTATGAACCGATTGATTTCACATACGATGATATTAGTTCGACGATTTTCATCAAAGTCGATGAGACTGATATGCACTCAGAAGTCATCGACCTAGCAACCGGTGCGCGTTATATCGATGTGAAACCGTTCGAACGCGTCATCGGTCACCGCTATCTCGTCCATGAATATACGGAAGGGCTAACGAGCGGTGTCGTGATCTTCGATTTGAAATCTGAAGAACGTTTCGCATATGACAATGCCTATTTTATGGTCATCGATGATGCCATATTGATATTGTCAATGTCTAGCATATAAATATAACCACCACCCATCATATAGGTGGTGGTTATATTTGGATATATAGTTTACATAACATATTATTGTAAACCTGATATTGCGTGTTTTTTCCGTTCGTCTCCGATATGGGCATAGACTTGTGTCGTTGCTACAGATTCATGTCCGAGAAGCTGCTGAATCGTGAGCACATCGACCCCGCCCATCGCGAGACGTGAGGCGAAGGTGTGACGCAACTTATGCGGCGTCACCTGTTTATGGCTCAAGAACGGAAGGTAAGGCTTCAAACGGTCAATATGACCTTTCAACATATGTTGAACCGTTCGTACAGCGATTCGATTTCCCTTCTCATTTTGGAACACCGCACCTTCGCTCGACGCGTGGCGATATTCAGAGAGGAGCGGAAGAAGTGGTCCTGCGATGGGGATCAATCGTTCCTTGTTCCCTTTACCGATGACCCGAATCGTCCCGGTCTCGAGATTGATATCGGACCAATTGAGTCCGGCAAGCTCGGATACGCGCATACCTGTTAGTCCGAGTAACTGTATGATTAAAAAATCACGTGCACGATTCAGTTCGTACCAACTCGCCTCGCGATTCGTCATGCCGACGTTGCTACGTACAAGCGTCGAGAAATCGAGCCATTCCGATTCCGTCAAATAAACGGGATTCCGTTTGCCGCGCTTCGGACGTTCCACGGTTTGAAAGGGATTCACCGTCGCTTGATTGGTCTCGATTAAGTAATTGAAGAGTGACTGTAACGTTGAAAGCTTCCGATTGATGACGCTTGGAGCGTTTTCGAGATCGAGGGCAAGATAAGTCGCATACGCTTCTGCACCGGCATGGTCAATCTCTGTGAATGATCCCAAGTCAATCGTTTCAGACTCTAACTCGGTACCGCTCACGCGCTCGACCCAACGAAAGAAATCTAAAACATCATACACATAGCGTTGGGCCGTCTGTTTGGAGTAGTGCTTTGCTGCTAAATGATGAAAAAACTGTTGGATGAATGCGGGTAGTCGGTGCAACCCGTTCAACTCGAAGCGTTTCGTCGTCGTCGGTGTCTGCCGCTGTCCAAGTTGACCGAAAATACTCATGGAATGCCCCTTTCTTCATGTGGTTCTCACTTGATTCTTTCCGTTGCGCTTCCCTTCACGAAGGAAGTCATCTGCCTCTTTTATAATCTCTTCTACCGTATCGTGACCAGTACGAACCGCAAGTCCGAATGTCATTGTGACCTGAAGTCTTTCCCCCGCGTAATAGAGAGGGATTGACTCGATTTGCTGTCTCAATTGTTCGGCGATTGTAAGGAAGTTATCGCATGGACTCGAAAAGAAAATCAGGAATTCCTCGCCTCCCCATCGGACTACAATGCCGTCGACGTCGGATAGGATGCTGGCGACTTGTTGTAGCACCCGGTCCCCACAATCATGTCCGTAAGTCTCGTTAAATGATTTGAATCGATCGATGTCACCGAGAACGATTGCATACGGAACGCCTTCATGAGCGGCTTTGTCGATTGCTTTAGAAACTTGTTCATGCCCAACTTTTCGGTTCAATAGTCCGGTCAATCCATCCGTAGACGCTAGGATTTGCAATCGCTCATTAGATTGTTCGAGTTCATCTGTCACTTCGACAACGGCTGACTCAAAGATAAAGGAGAGCCCTGCAATCATCATCACGGTCGATAGGATACAAAAGAGTCCGAGCGCTTGTTCTATCTGTATCGGTAAGGTCTCGATGCCGTCAGATACATAGATGAATAGAAGGCTATAAATCAGCATGGCAATGGCCGTGGTGAAGATGCGTTGGCCTCTTGATACGCTTGGCATGAAAAAGACACCATAGGCCATCATGAGGATGAAATAATGCATGTTGATCTCCCAACCGAGAATGACGGTCGAGATGACGGCGTTGTAAACGACTTCGATAAAAAGTCCGGTAAAGAAGATGCCGTACCACCGTCTATGTACAAAGTAGAATGAAATCGTATAATAGATCACACTCAAGCCATTTGATAGGAATAAGAGAATCATATCCAAACGATAAAACAAGATGCAAAATAGGAAGTGGACCAACCAGGCGATGACATTGCCGTAAAAAGTAATTCGTTCGTTATATAGTGTTCCTCGACGAGTTTCATAGGTTGTTCCCATCACACACCTCCTTTCTTTTAGTATAACGAAACAATGATTAAATTTGTATAAAAGTCCATAAAGTGGCCTCAAAAAACGTATTGTTTTCGTATCTATCATTGCGTGAAATAGATATTTCACGCAATGTTCATGAATTGCGTGATTGTATCTCAATCGAGTGGTTAATCGACCGATTGATTTTATAGCAAAATAAATGGTAGACAATAATTTGTTATGTAAACCATATTGGTTTGTCTTGAAATTGTAATGTTGAATCATTATACCTTATGATGAAAATAAGACTTGAAACAGGAAGGAAGGTAACGTTACACTGTAAACGTAAACCAAAGGGGGATTTTGGATGGATGATCAGCGTTTGAAGCAACTTTTGTCTGAAGCGAAGACCATCGCGGTCGTCGGTGTGTCCGACAACCCGAACAAGACGGCCAACCAGATTGCGGAGTATTTGCTTCGTGTCGGGTATACCGTCATCCCTGTCAACCCGATGCTCGAGGAGTGGAACGGCCGTAAGGCTTATCCGTCCGTCGAGAGCATCCCGGGTAGAATCGATATCGTCGACGTGTTCCGTCGCAGCGAATTTTTAGCGGGTGTCGCGGAAGATGCGGTACGACATGGGGATGTCGGGCTCGTCTTCAATCAGCTCGGTCTCTCAAGTGCTGAGGCGGAGCAAATCGTGCGTGACGCCGGGCTCGATTATATCGAGAACCGCTGCCTGTACGTGGAGCATGCTCGTCTACTCGGATAAGACCTACCTCCTTGGTAGGTCTCCTTTTTTTCAGCGATGGCTGACAAAGGAGGCTTGCCAGAATCGATGAACAGCTATACAATAGGAAAGAAAAACGAACGTGTGTTCGAAATTGAGGTGACTGCTATGTCAACAAATCTATTTAATTACAATGAAGACGCCATCCAGGTGCTCGAAGGACTCACGGCCGTGCGGAAACGACCGGGGATGTACATCGGGTCAACCGACCATCGCGGACTTCACCATCTCGTCTATGAGATCGTCGACAACGCGATCGATGAGGCGCTCGCTGGGTTCGGTGGTCAAATCGATGTGACGATTCATAAGGACGATGCCATCACGGTCCGTGACCACGGCCGCGGGATGCCGACAGGAATGCACGCCTCTGGAAAGCCTACCCCAGAAGTCATTTTTACGGTCCTTCACGCTGGAGGAAAGTTCGGACAAGGCGGATACAAGACGTCTGGTGGACTCCACGGCGTCGGTGCTTCGGTCGTCAACGCCCTATCAAGCAAGGTCGTCGTGACGATTTATCGTGACGGAAAAGTGTTCGAACAGACCTTTGCAGACGGCGGTGTGCCTCAAACGACACTGATTGAGACAGGCAAGACACGCCAAACCGGCACGAGTGTCTATTTCAAACCGGATGCGACCATCTTCTCAACGACGACGTATAACTATGACACGCTCGCCGAACGCCTCCGTGAATCGGCTTTCCTCTTAAAAGGATTGACGATTACGCTCACTGATGAGCGTACGGAGAAGCAAGAGACGTTCCATTACGAGGAAGGGATTGCCGAGTTCGTCCAATACTTGAACGACGACAAGGCGACACTCCACCCAATCGTCTATTTCGAAGGGGTCGAGAATGAGATCGAGATCGAACTCGCGTTTCAGTTCACGGACGCCTATTCCGAAAATGTGCTCTCGTTCGTCAACAACGTCCGGACACGCGATGGTGGAACGCACGAGGTCGGTGCCAAGACGGCGATGACCCGAATCATGAACGAATATGCACGGAAGAACGGTTTACTCAAAGAGAAAGATAAAAATCTCGACGGTGGCGACGTCCGTGAGGGACTCACGCTCATCGTGTCGGTCCGGATCCCGGAGGAATTCCTCCAGTTCGAGGGGCAGACGAAGTCGAAACTCGGGTCACCGGAGGCACGTGCGAGCGCTGACAGCGTCATGGCGAAACAGTTGACGATTTTCCTAGAAGAGAACCCTCAGATGGCGACGATGCTCATCAAGAAGGCGATTCGTGCGGCACAGGCTCGCGAGGCGGCCCGCAAGGCACGGGAAGAGGCCCGTAACGGGAAGAAAAAGAAACGCTCGAGCATCTTGAACGGAAAATTGACGCCTGCGACGTCAAAGAATGCTGCTAAGAATGAGCTCTTTCTCGTCGAGGGTGACTCGGCCGGTGGTTCAGCCAAACAAGGGCGGGACCGTACGTTCCAGGCTATCCTGCCGCTGCGCGGGAAGGTCATCAACTCGGAGAAGTCGAAACTCCAGGACATCATGAAAAACGAAGAGATCAACACGATCATCCATGCGATCGGCGCCGGGGTCGGTCACGATTTTGATTTGGACGACTGTAACTTCGACAAGGTCATCATCATGACGGATGCCGACACGGACGGTGCACACATCCAGGTGCTCCTCCTCACGTTCTTCTTCCGTTATATGCGACCGCTCGTCGAGGCGGGCCGCGTGTTCGTTGCCTTGCCACCGCTCTATCGCATCTCAAAAGGGAAAGGCAAGTCCGAACAGTTCGACTATGCCTGGGACGAAGAGGCACTCGAGAAGCTCGTCAAAGTGTATAAGAAAGGCTATATCCTCCAACGCTACAAAGGTCTTGGCGAGATGAACGCGGACCAGTTATGGGAGACGACGATGAACCCGGACACTCGTACACTCATCCGTGTCACAGTCGACGATGCGGCCGTTGCGGATAAGCGTGTGTCTGTCCTGATGGGCGACAATGTCACGCACCGTCGTGAATGGATTGAGGAGAACGTCGCCTTCGGACTCCAGGAAGATGATTCGATCATCGCCAATGAACATGTGACTAAAGCGATTGAGGAAGTGATGTAACAATGTCGACGATTCAACACATTTTAAACCTATCTCTCGAACAGGTCGTTGGAGACCGGTTCGGGCGTTACTCAAAATATATCATCCAAGACCGCGCCTTACCGGACGCACGTGACGGACTCAAGCCTGTACAGCGCCGGATTCTATATGCGATGCACCACGAGGGGAATACGAACGATAAGCCGTATCGGAAGTCTGCGAAGACGGTCGGGAACGTCATCGGGAACTATCACCCGCACGGTGACTCGTCCGTCTATGAGGCGATGGTACGTCTCTCGCAAGATTGGAAACTCCGGTATCCGCTCATCGACATGCATGGGAACAACGGATCGATGGATGGTGACCCGGCGGCGGCCATGCGTTACACGGAAGCCCGTCTCTCGAAGATTGCGGGTGTCATGTTGACGTCAATTGCGAAGAATACGGTCGATTACACGCCGAACTTTGACGATTCAACGGAAGAACCGCTCGTCTTGCCGTCGCTCCTCCCGAACCTGCTCATGAACGGAACGACAGGGATTTCAGCCGGTTATGCGACGGAGATCCCACCGCATAATTTGACAGAAGTCCTCAACCTTGCCATCGCACGTTTGAATGGCCAGGTCGATATCGCTAAAGATGCGCTCGAGTATGTCACAGGTCCTGACTTCCCGACCGGGGGGACGGTCATGGGTAAAGACGGTATCCTAAAGGCGTTCGAGACCGGTAAAGGGAAGGTCATCATCCGGGCGAAGTCCGAGATTGAGCAATTAAAAGGTGGCCGTGAACAGATCACGATCACAGAACTTCCGTATGAAGTGAATAAGGCGAACCTCGTCAAAAAAATGGAAGAGCTCCGCCTCGATAAAAAGGTCGAAGGCGTCGCAGAAGTCCGTGACGAAACAGATCGGACGGGACTTCGGGTCGTCATCGAATTGAAGAAAGAGGCCGACGCAGAAGGTGTGCTTCACTTCTTCTTGAAACATACGGACCTACAGCTCGCCTATAACTATAATATGGTCTCGATCGTGAACCGGACGCCGAAGCAGATGGGAATCATCCCAATCATCGATGCCTATTTGAAGCATGTCGAAGAGGTCGTGACGCGCAGGACGACGTTCGAACTCGAGCAGGCGAAGAAACGTGCTGAAATCGTCGATGCCTTAGAACAAGCCATCTCGGTCCTCGATGAGACACTCGAATTGATCCGTTCCGCCAAAGACAAGGCGGACGCGAAGAAGAAACTGATGGAGCGGTTCTCATTCACGGAACGACAAGCCGAAGCCGTCGTCATGCTCCAATTGTATCGACTCACGAATACGGACATCGTCGAGTTGCAAAAAGAAGCAAAGGCGCTCCAAAAAGAGATTGCCCGCCTCTCAAACATCCTCGACGTGGACGCGACAAAACGGAAGTTGATCGTGAAAGAACTTACGGCATTGCGTGACGAGTTCGGAGATGACCGTCGTTCGGTCATCGAGTCGGAAGTTGAGGAATTAAAACTGAAGACGGAAGTTATGATTGCTGTCGAAGAGACGATGGTATTCGTCAGCCGTGACGGGTACGTCAAACGTGCCTCGATGCGTTCGTATGGAGCGTCGAGTGACGTTTTACCGGAGATGAAAGAAAAGGATCGTCCACTCCTTACCACACAAGCCATGACGACGGACCACTTGCTCGTCTGGACGAACAAGGGCAGCTACCTCCTCATCCCGATCCATCAGATTCCAGAATCGAAGTGGAAGGATGCCGGACAACACGTGGCCAACCTCGTTCCGATTGAAGGGGAACAGGTTATCTCGGCAGACGTCGTCTCGACGTTTGATACGGACGCCCATTGCCTCTTCGTGACGAAAGACGGGATGGTCAAACGTACACCGTTACGCGACTACGACGCGCAGCGGAAATCGAAACCACTCATGGCCTTGAAGCTGAAAGGTGACGACGAGGTCGTCTTCGCCGGGATCAGTGACGGTCCAGGGCAGTTGTTCCTAGTTTCAGAGCGTGGATACGGGCTCTGGTTCAAAGAGGATGATGTCCCTGTCGTCGGACAGCGGGCAGCCGGTGTGAAGGCGATGAACCTGAAAGACGGTGACCTCGTCGCCGATGCCTTCTCCTTCTTCACGCCGCCATTATTCGTTCTCGTGACGCAACGGGGAGCGGTCAAGAAGATGAAGCTCGAGGACCAGTTCGACTGTACGAACCGCAACCTTCGGGGGACGATGCTCATTCGTGAGGTCAAATCAAAACCGCACCAAATCCGTCGTGTGCTTCCGGTACATGGGGATGAGACGCTTCATATCGTCGGAAAAGAAAAAGCAAAACAAGTAAAGACAAAAACCCTTACGCTACTCGATCGCTATGCCAACGGCTCGTTCGTCTTTGACGAAGACTCGTTCGGTGAAATCGAGGACGTGTATCTCGATTAATCAAAAGACCTGTGATTTGGCTGATTCGCCGTTCACAGGTCTTTTTGTCGTAGCCATATCTCTAGATCGTGTTGTTGTCGTCGATGGTGCCGCGTGTGCATCTCGATGAGGTTGAACCATTCTCTCGCATTCAGCCAGCCGAACCCACCGTGAAGCGTCTTTCGATTGTCATCTGCATCGTTCAAACGGGATTCCAACGTATCCATCTTTGAGATTAAGATGGTCATGCGTTCTCGCAATCGATCTTTCGAGTCAGTATTGTTCGGTGGTTGATTCATCTCAGGTGGGAGCTCGATTTTTATCGGTGGAAAGTCTCCCAGTTCGAACAACTTTTCTCCAAAAGACGTCTTCTCTCCACCGAGTTCACCCTCACCACGTAGGCAGCGGTCGGCCTCTTCTAAATACTCCTCTGCGACCAAAATGAGATGGTCAAACATTTGGCCAATGGACCAGATGCTCGGGGCATGCTTGTATCGCAAGTCGGACATGGTATAACGTGCGAGATCTTTTCTGAATCTGATTAATTCATAGCGTATCCTCAACATCTCACCTCCATTTTCTTTTAGTATACGTGATTGAAAACTGAAGTCAGAGAATGTGAGTTCTGAAAAGGAAGAATGCATCGATTTGCCGAAAAAGACATGTAGGACAAAAGATAGGGGGATCTATATGTCTCAATGGCTTACGTGGGCGAAACGGATTCAGGCGCTGTCTCAGGCCGGTCTGACGTTCACGCGTGATCAATATGACCGAGAACGGTACGAAGAGTTACTAGAAATCGTAAGAGAGATGTATGAACGGCACTCGGACTTATCGAACGAGGCCATCTTACAACTCGTTCATGTGGACGGTTATCCGACTCCGAAACTTGATGTACGAGGCGTCATCTTCAAAGATGACCGAATCCTGCTCGTGAAGGAGCGGTCAGATGGGTTGTGGACCTTACCCGGCGGTTTCTGTGAAGTGAATCGCTCTCCTGCCTCGAATATCATCAAAGAAGTAGAGGAAGAGGCTGGCCTGGATGTGATTCCAGTACGGTTGCTCGCCTTGTTCGATATGCATGAACATCCACACCCACCTCTCTCGGAGCATTATTACAAACTTTTCATCGAGTGTGCACTGATTGGTGACGGGGAGGGGAGCGCCGGCGTGGAGACGAGTGACGTCGGTTTCTTTGAACGAGACGATTTACCTGAGCTCTCCCTTGCCCGAAATACGATCGAACAGATTCATATGTGCTTTGACGCGCATTGGCAAGAAGAAGACTGGACCACTTTATTCGACTAGGAGGCTCAATGATGCAAGTAAGACGATATGGACATATCCATCAACTGACCTTTTATGCTCCCGTACTGCCAATCAACGTTCAACTGTTTGAGCATGAGCTCGGACTCGTCTTGATCGACACGGCGCTGGAGCGGAACGCGACCGATATCCTATCGTATATCGCCGAACTCGACAAGCCACTCCTCGCGATATTGTTAACGCATGCTCATGGGGATCATATCGGTGGGGTAGACGCGATCAAAGCAGAACATCCGCTCGCTGAACTCTTCATCTCCCGACGTGATGCCCGCCTCTTATCGGGAGATCGGTCGCTAGAGGAAGAAGAGCAGAACAAGATTCGTGGTTCTTTGCCGACGATTCGTTCTACACCGGATGCGGTACTAGATATTGGTGAGCGGTTATTCGGTTTACGTGTCCTCGATGCAGCGGGTCATACACCAGGGTCGATTGCGTACTATGACGAGGTAAATCGGGTATTATTTGCAGGTGACGCTTTTCAAACTCAGGGAGGGGCAGCGGTGGCGGGAGATGTTCGGCCGTTATTCCCATTACCAGGACTCGCGACATGGAATCGGTCCGTTGCCGTCGAGAGCGCGGAGCGCCTAGTGGACTTGTCACCACTCCTTACCTTCGTAGGGCATGGTCCGCCACTCAAAGGGACACACCGGCTCTATTTGGCGTTGAAACGGGCGAAACGGAAGCAGGCGAGAAAGTTTATCCGTTAACGGGAGGGTTGCACCATGCAGCTGAAAGAAGTTGCCATTCATCAATTTGAGCAAGCCCAACAGATGCTCGAGATTCAACGTAACGCTTATGCGGTCGAAGCGGAACTGCTCGGGTTTGACGAAATCCCAGCGCGCTATGAGACGATTGATGTCATTCAAAACTTACCAGGCACGAGTTATGGCTTATATATCGAGGAGCGGTTGATTGGGTTTGTCACGGTGGAAGCATCTGAGAAAACTGTTGAAATCACGAAACTATGTATCGACCCGACATACTTTCGGGCGAGACTGGCGACGACGTTACTCGAACACATATTGAGCATTCACAAAGGAAAGTTGATTTACGTGCATACGGGCAAGCATAACGGACCGGCGAAGCGTCTGTATACGAAACTTGGATTTGAACCGAGTGCCGAATTCGAACCAGAACATGGCGTCACATTGATCCGGTATACGCATACGTCTTAAATTCAAATCTCATCTCACTATCATAAGTATACTAAGATAATGAGATGAGATATTATTTTTACTGATAATATATGTTATGTAAACTAGTAAAAAATAGAGCAAAAAATTGCTCTGACTGAAGTTCCCTATTCCTTAAAAATCTTGTACCAGTACAAGGTCAATTCAATTTGTGGGTTTGCATATTGTTTTGTTGAATCGACGCCACCAAGTTGAAATCCCTGTCTTTCATAGAAACGACAAGCAATGAGATTATCGTTCTGAGCTTCAAGCGACAAACCAATCATCCGTTTCTCTTTTGCCCACTGTTCGGCTGTTTCGATCAACATTTGTCCAATCCCACGCTTACGATATGTTTGACGGATCGCGATATTTTCAATGTATGCAAAGCGACTCCAATCCTTCACGAGTCGGATTTGTCCGACACATTCATCAGCGTCCATCGCTAAAAAGACGATTCGATTGTCATGTTCGATATACTGCGTCCAATCAATCCGGTCTTCTGGAAATGAGGTTTCTTTCGTCACGACATCTAGCTCTTCAACATAAGACCATTGACCGTTTATGTAACTGGGAACTATCCGTCCGATGATTGGAAAAGGATCATTTGCATCATTCACAATGTGAACATGCGCCTCATCTAGGGCTCTGATTCGAATCATACTCATCCGCTCCGCCTCCTCTATTGCGTATTAGTTCTTCATTCATCTCATTTTACTTTCCAGAATGTAATATAAGGCTCATTGATTCTGTCTCAATTTAATTTTACTTCTGTATCATTGTTGTGAATTTAGCATTCATCGGAATGATAACGCTTTATGAATAAACGTTTCAAATTTTAAATTCACCTGTTTAAACTATGTTTCACAGTTGCTAGACCGCTGAAGTCATGCTATTTTTAGACAGATGAACCATCTTAAGGAGGAATTCTTGTGAAACGAACGACTAAAGGTTTGGCAGCAACTTTATTTTTAGCAATCCCTCTTGCCGCTTGTGGTGATGATAGCACGAATCAAGCAGATACGACACGCTGGGAAGAGATTCAAGAAGAAGGCACATTGACGGTCGGAACTGCCGGCACCCTCTACCCCGCTTCTTTCCGTGAAGAAGAGAGCGATACGTTGACAGGTTTCGATGTCGAACTCATGAAAGAAGTCGCCAAACGCCTTGATCTCGAAATCGAGTTCAAAGAAATGGCATTTGACAACATGTTAACGAGTGTTCAGAACGGTCAAATTGACATCGCTGCAAATGATATCTCGGTAACAGAAGACCGTAAAGAGAAGTTCGCCTTCTCAAAACCGTATAAATACACTTACGGGACTGCTATCGTTCGCAAGAGTGACCTCTCTGGAATTGAATCACTCGAGGATTTGAAAGGCAAGAAAGCCGCTGGTGAGGCGACGACTGTCTTCATGGATGTGGCTCGAGAGTATGGAGCAGAAGAAGTCATCTATGACAACGCCACGAACGATCAGTACTTGCGCGACGTTTCGACGGGACGGACCGATGTCATCTTGAACGACTATTATCTTCAAACGTTGGCACTTGCTTTCTTCCCTGAGTTCGATATCACGATTCATCCGGATATCGCCTATAACCCGCAAGAAGTAGCATTTTTGATGGATAAAGACAATGACGAGCTCCAGGAGAACATCGATCGTGTACTAGATGAAATGCTTGAAGATGGTACAGTCAAAGAACTATCTGAGCAATTCTATAATGGTGCCGATGTTTCGGTAGAACCTGACGTAGACGCAACAATCGTCGAAACGAAGTAATGTTGGCATGTCGTTCTCAGATGTCAAATGGGACGCCATCTTTGACGTAGACCTGGCGATCCAATCGTTTCCTTACCTGTTGGGCGGGTTACCGAATACGCTTTGGATCTCGTTCATCAGCATGTTTTTTGGTCTCCTGCTTGGTCTTTTGCTGGCGCTCGGGAAGTTGTCTCCGACACGACTCCTTCGCTATCCGTCGACTTTCTATATCTCGTTCATGCGTGGAGTCCCCATCTTGATCATTCTGTTCATCCTCTATTCGGGATTCCCGTTCATCGGAATCGAGTTCGCCGCTTTGACGGCAGCCATTCTCGGATTTAGTCTGAATTCTGCCGCCTATATCGCTGAGATCATCCGCTCCTCGATTCGTGCGGTTGATGACGGACAGGTTGAGGCGGCTCGTTCACTCGGGATGGGGAAATGGTTGACATTGAAGGGGGTCGTCCTACCGCAGGCGACACGGATTGCCCTTCCGCCGCTCTCAAACGTTTTTCTCGATCTGATTAAAGCGAGTTCGCTCGCTGCGATGATCACGGTACCTGAGATATTTAATAAGGCCAAGATCGTCGGTGGACGAGAGTTCGACTACATGACAGTGTATATCGTCGTGGCGTTGATCTACTGGGCAATCTGTACGTTCATGTCCTTTTTCCAAGAATGGCTCGAACGTCATTTTGAACGATACTTGGATTCTCCAAAACGTTGACTGACTGGCTTATGCCGGTCGGTCTTTTTTAGTGAAATGGATTTTTGATACATCTCCTGAACCGATTATGCTATGATTTTCTTAATTATCAGAAAAATATAGGGGGATTTTGAATGAACCATCCATGGGTTTCACATTTGAATGATCAAGTCATTGGTCAATCGAAAGCCATCAAGCTCGCTTCGATTGCATTACTATCAGGAGGTCACGTTTTACTCGAGGACCGTCCCGGTACGGGGAAGACTACACTTGCCCGTAGTTTGGCAAGTTCGATATCAGCGACATTTCAGCGTGTACAGTGTACCCCGGATACATTGCCAAGTGATATTTTAGGAATGGAGTTATTCAATCCGACGACCGGAGCGTTCGAACGTCGGACGGGTCCGATTTTCACATCGATTCTACTTGTCGATGAGATTAACCGGACGACGCCACGTACACAATCTGCGTTGCTTGAGGCGATGCAGGAACGTCAAGTGACACTTGGGGAAGTGTCGCTTAAGCTACCGGAACCATTCTTTATGATTGCCACTCAAAACCCATTCGATGGACAAGGGACGTTTCCGCTCCCGCAGGCTCAATTGGACCGTTTCTTATTCAAATTGACACTCGCTCCCCTCTCGCGAGATTCCGAACGACGACTGATTCGCAATGAGCACCTCGCTTCAGAATCTTTCTCTCTGCAACAGGACGAATTGTTGAAGATGCAACAAGAGGTACGAGATGTCCGATTCCACGAGGCGATGGAGGATTACTTACTGGATTTGATGGAGTCACTTCGTCATCATCGTGACATCGAGGTTGGACCAAGTCCACGTGCGACGCTCGCGTATACGATGGCGGCTCGGGCTCATGCCTATATGGAAGGACGCGACTATGTCTCACCAGAAGATATTCGGGCACTCGCGCTTCCGATTTTAGGGCATCGAATCGTCTTGACGGTCGAAGCGTCGCTGAAGACGAAGCCGTCAAAGTTGATCAAATCTGTACTCGAGACCATCCCGGTCCCCTCAGAGGTGTAAGATGCAGTTAGTCAGCCCACGCTATCTCGAGTCCGGCTATATGTGGCTCCTGTTCGTCGTCGGGGTCTTTACGGCACTTTATGGGAACGTCTTGATTGCCAGTCTATTGATTGGATTCAGTCTCTATGCACTGGTCATGCCATCTTTTATGTTTCGATTGGCAGAACAAATCCATGTCGACCTCACTGAGGAGATGAAACTCTTTCCGAATGACGAGGCCGTCTATGTCTTGAAACTTGTGTCGACGGCAAAAGTCCCGCTTGGCGTTGTCCGCCTATCCGGCTATTTGCATCCCACCGTGGAATCAGAAGGACATGCGTTTTGGCGGCAGGAGAACTTTGTCGAGACGAATGCGACTGTCGACTTCACAATCCCGCTCCATGCGAAGAAGCGAGGTCCTATCCGCCTTGAGGCTATCGGGATGGAAATTCGGGATCCGTTACGTATGTTCTCGCTCTATAAAGAGGACTCACTCCCACGCATCGGCTATGTCTTCCCAGAGTTTTCGCCCTATCCGATTCCGAAACGTCCCCCTACTCTCCCAGGTGAGGAGATGGTTCGTCATAGTGCCTATCGTGACCCGGAGACGTTCCAATCGGTCACTCCATATCATGGGCAACCGATGCGACAGCTATATTGGTCTGCCTATGCGAAGACGGGCGAACTGCTGGCCCGTACCGAGCAACCGGTACAAGCAAATGAATATGTCATCGTCCTCGACTTGTTGACGAAGGATGGACGTGCCCTCACCTATCAGATGGAGCGCCTCATCTCGCAAGCTGCCGCATTATGCCGTGATTTCGAGAAAGAAAATGCGAGTTACGGTCTGATTGTCCCGACGCTTACGAAGGATGGAATCACGTATGACCTTCAACCGGGAAGTGGTGAGGTACATTTTCGGAAGATTATGACGACGTTCGCTTGTCTGTCCGAGAGTGATTTTCCGCTTGCTCGCTCCTTGTTTGAACGAAAGGTCGCCAAATACAGTGGGAATCAGTCGATTCTCCGCTTGGGGGGTGACGGTCAATGAGATGGTTATGGTGGGTCTTCGCAGCATTTTACATCGGGCACGTGTTTCCATTGCTCTTCTTATTGACACTTCGTCTCCCTCGGAATACACAACTGATTGTACAGACGATCATGAGCGTCGGTGCCCTTTATTTCTCTTATGAGATGAGCATCATGCTTTTGATATTCACATACGTTCATGCATTCATTCGGACGTTGGATTGGACGGACCGTTACGCGATGGCGAGCGTATTGTTTTTAGTGGCGGACTGGTTATTCCCCCCGGCATCGCAATCGCTCGCGATGGTGCTCTTTCCGTTCATCTTTTTGATTTGGCAACGAAACCTGTATTACCGTCGCGACTACAAGCGGATGGTGACGATGTTGACCGTAGGCCTAGGCATCGGTCTGATTGTCTCTCTCATCATTCGTACGATTAAAGAGCTATTGTTTGGTAATGTCGTCGCCTGGATCACTCCATTCTTTTTGTGGATCGGGAGCTGGTTTGATGGAATCGTACTCGACCCGAATGATCGCGTAAACCGCTTCCTCGTACCGGATAATCCGAATCTAGATGCGGAGACAGTGGCGCAAGAGACATTGCTCGCGTCCGCATCGAATAACTCGCTGTTCTATATCGGAGTGTTTGTAATGATCTTGCTTCTTGGGGTAGGATTGTTCTTCTATCTGCAGAAGCGAAAAGACATCCAGGAAGATGGAATGATTCCTAGGAGTATTCACCACCCGACACTCTCAGATAAGCGGATCGTCCGCTCGCCTCGCCAGATTCGCCTTCTTGAGACGGGACGAAAGTTAGAACAGCATCACCCACGTCATCGAGAGGAGACGGTGGCTGATTGGTTGCAGCGAATCGAGTTCACGGACCACAGGCTTTATGCAGATTGGTTAGAGGCCGCAGAGTATGGGGACAAGGAAGCGCCACAAGCAATTAGTGATTCATTCGAACGACTCGTTGAACAAGTGAATAAACGCTAAAAAACATCCGGCAGAGGAGTTCCTTCTGACCGGATGTTTTTCATTATAAAATTGGACTGAGAAGGCGGGACACGCTCTCTTTGAAGCGAATCCAACGTGTCCTCGATTCATATCGTTCGATGGTTAGCCGCTCAGCGCGTGCCTCGTCTCGCTCGAACGCATCGATGACGGACTGAGCGACGGCTTTGTCGAAGACAAGCGCTGAAATTTCAAAGTTGAGGCGGAAACTTCGGGCGTCGATGTTCGTCGTCCCAATTGATGCGACTTCTCCGTCAATGACGAGCGTTTTCGCATGAAGGAATCCTTCCTCATACGTGAACACTTCTGCCCCGTAACGTACGAGTTCCGCAGCGTTCGCATAGGTCGCCCAGTAGACAAACATATGGTCGGGTTTGTTCGGGATCATCAGTTTGATCTTAGTACCCGCCATCAGGGCGATTCGACAGGCATCAAGGAAACTTGCATCCGGGATGAAGTAGGGAGTCTGGATATAGATACATTCTTTCGACTGGGTGATCATTTTGACGAGCATATTCTTTAAATGCTCCGTCGACGAGTTTGGACCCGATGTCACGATTTGAACCGGGGACGCATGACGAGCAATCCCTTCGATTGGCCAAACAAAGTCGTCTTTCTGTGCCTTCGTTCGTGTCGGGACAGAGCGATTCCAATCCAGGATGAATCGTTCGAGCAATTCCTTAACGGCGTCTCCTGAAATTCGTAAGTGAACATCTCGCCAATAACCGAAATGCTCATCCTTTCCAAGATACTCATCCCCGACGTTGAAGCCGCCGATATAACCAAGTTCTCCGTCAACGACGCAGAGCTTTCGGTGATTTCGATTGTTGACGCGGAAGTTGATGCCGAGTTTGGACGGAAAGAACGATTTGACTTCCCCACCGTGGGCCAGCAGGTCCTTAAAGTGTTTGTGCCTCAGTCCCCTCGAGCCTACCGCATCGTAGAGGAGTCGGACACGTAATCCGTGTTTTGCCTTTTCGGTCAATAAGCGAATTAACGATTGACCCAGCGCATCGTTTTGGATGATGTAATATTGAATGTTCACTTCTTTCGTCGCCTGTTCAATATCTCGAAACAGTTGATCAAACTTCTCTTTTCCGTCGTGAAGGACGTCGATATCGTTCTGGAAAGACATCATCGCATTCGTCGATACGAGATTCAATCGTGCGAGTCGTCGGTGCTTCAATAGAAGTGGATGATTGAACGGTGCCATGGATTGGTCCAATTGGTCAAGTTGCTCCGCCACATGATGATGATACGTTTCACGTTTCTCTTCTTCGACTTCATAAAAGTTTTGAGATTTGATCAATCGACCGAAGAAGATGTAGACGAAGAATCCGATGAGAGGCAAGAAGAAGAGGACGAGTAACCACGCCCAAGTCGTTCCAATGTCACGCCTTTCAAAAAAGATAATGGTGATTGCAAACGTGAGGTTAAGCAATAAGATGAGCCAAGTCATGATGACGATAATGAGTCCGATAGTCACTTCCATGGTATCCCTCCCTTTCTTTCAATTCTTACCCGAAATCAGACTATCTTAGCAAATGTTTTTCCTGATTTGGGTATACATTAATGAAGAAGTGAAGAAACGGGGGAAGCTTATGGAAGACATGATGATTGGGTTCAGCTTACTTGTCCTCATCGGTGCACTTTCGCAGTTACTCGCTTGGCGATTTGACTTCCCAGCCATCTTGATTATGACGGTTGCAGGGATTCTAGTCGGACCGATTTTCGGTTGGTTGGAGCCGGATCGGATACTCGGTGAGCTTTATAGCCCACTCATCTCCATCGCGGTGGCGCTCATCCTGTTCGAAGGAAGCCTCAGTCTCGAATTCAGGGAGATTGACGATTTGCGGAGATCAATCTTTCGTCTCGTCACGGTCGGGGTACTCGTTTCTTTTATCTTGACCTCGATTTTGCTCATTATGGTTGGAGATTTTCATTGGTTGCCAGCATTTACGCTCGGTGCCATCTTTGTCGTGACCGGACCGACCGTCATCATCCCGTTACTTCGACAAGCTAACTTGTCCGCTCGCCCAGCTAAAGTCTTGAAATGGGAAGGGATCATCGTTGATCCCCTTGGGGCCTTGATTGGACTCTTTGTCGTTCGAGTGGGATTCATCTTCTATCAAAACGACGGGCTCGCGAGCCACTTGCCATTTTTTTGGTCCTGTATCGTCGCCGTTGCCTTTGGGATTGCCGTTGGGCATCTATTGATTCGTTTATTCGGGAATGAGAAAGTCCCTGAATATTTAAGAACAACCCTCACGTTCTCTGGGGTCCTCCTCGTATATTCAATCAGTGAGTGGGTCATGAGCGAGGTTGGGCTATTGGCTGTAACGGCAATGGGATTGACGATGGCAAATTCAAAGCATGGACATATGCATATTCTGAAACAGCTTCGTGAGTTTAAAGAGAACATTTCAATCTTGCTGGTTTCGACAGTCTTCATCATTCTGACGGCAAGTTTGACACGTGATAGTTTACTCGCCATTTTCGACTGGCCTCTCCTCTTGTCGATTCTCGGAATCTTATTTTTTGTCCGACCGATCTCGGTGCAGACGTCGCTCCTCGGTTCTCCGCTATCCGCTCAAGAACGGGCACTCATCAGCTGGATTGCCCCTCGAGGTATTGTTGCGATGACGGTGACCGGTTTCTTTGCACAAGAGATTGCCGAACTGGGAATTGAAGATGCGGAACGGATGTTGCCAATCACACTCGGTTTAGTCGTAACGTCTGTCGCCCTACATGGATTGACGATTAAACCACTCGCGAAGCGACTCGGACTGACGAAAGTGAAGAATCCTTGGGAGAAGGTATAGACAAAAAAAGACACCGCCCGATGGCAGTGTCTTTGATCAGCTTGAATTAGTTCAAGACTTTGATTGTGATTGATTGGCGACCGAAAGCAAGTGCTTGCTCTTGTGTCGGCATCAAGATATCGATTTTGTTTCCTTTGATGGCACCACCAGTGTCTCCTGCGATGGCTTCTCCGTATCCTTCAACCCATACTTTAGAGCCGAGCGGAATGACAGAAGGGTCAACCGCGATGACTTTTTGGTTCGGGTTCGAACGAACGTCGATTCCTGTCGCTGTGATACCAGAACATCCTGCACAATATGGTGTATAAGCTGTCGCTTCAACTGTCATTGTCTGACCTGAAGCCGGAGCTTGGGTTTGCGTTGTAGACGATGCAGTTTTTGTTACAGGTGCTGATGTCGATGTCTTCGGTGCTGTTGTCTTCGCATCGTTCGCTACAGATGCAGCGGCTGCACCTTTCACGGCGAACTCTTGTCCAGGGAAAATAAGATCTGAATCAAGACCGTTCCAAGTCATCAATTGATTGACAGAGATCCCGTGGTTCAATGCGATACGATAAAGTGTATCACCTGATTTAACTGTATACGTTTTAGATGCAGTAGAAGCTTGTGATTTTGCTTCTGCCTTTCCAAGTTTCAAGACTTGGTTCGGATAAATCATATTTGAGTTTAAGCCGTTCGCTTGTTTGATGTCGTTTACAGAGACGTTGTTGTTCACGGCGATACGATAGAGTGTATCTCCAGACTGAACTGTGTGTGTTGATGCTGCCGAAGCTGGAGCAGCGACTCCTAAACTAAGGCCAGCGAGTGCCGTTAGTGTCAATAGTGGTTTTTTCATAAGAATATTCCTCCCTTTTCTAACGCCCCCTTACTGTAACACCTGTATATTTCACAGCGATTACAGGACGATATGAGAGTGTTATCAGTTCATTTACAGAACAATTCACGAGGATGAGAGGTTTCTGAAAATTGTTTCAATCTATTGAAACGGCTTCACAGAGCCAATTTAAGATATACTATAGAGAGAAAAAAGGAGGTTTTGGTCTTTGGAACTATTACTGCTATATTACATTGTGACTAATTTACTAGCGTTTGTGTCATATTTTGTCGATAAACGACGGTCTCGTGTCGGAGCTTGGCGTATTTCTGAGCGGACATTGTTGACGATGGCATGGATCGGTGGAGCGTTCGGTGCCTATTTGGCGATGCGCGTCTTTCGTCATAAGACGCTAAAACCGAAATTCCGAATCGGAGTGCCTGTTGCAATTCTCGTGCATGCTGCGTTTACCGGTTGGCTGATTTTTTAAACTCTTATATAGAAGAAACTCGATTGTATCTTTTAATGAACGATGATTAAAAATGTCAGATTCGTCCCAGTTCATGCTCATTTCAAAGTGTTTCTCCGTGAACAATCGAAATGAAATGTCGGGAAATTTCCGAAACGAGGAGGATGGCTCTTTTGAAGAGTATCGAGATGATTCGTCACGGATCATTGACATTAAAGGTGACTGATCACTTCACTGTTCTTTTTTGCAAGTCTGGGATGTCCGTGATTCGAGTGAACGGAGTAAGCCTCACCCTTCATCCAAGAGAAGCCGTTCTCTTGGCACGAGGACAAAGTGTCATGGTTGAGAAAATCGAGGAAGCGTCACCGATGAGGTTACTCGAATTTGATCCGACTGCTTTGTTCCATCCCGAGTTGGCGAAGCGATATGTGACGCCATATCTAAATACTGAAAAGTCCATACATATGATAAAACCGGAACGAGGTCATCAATCTATTATTCAGACGATTGAACGGGCCGTTCAACATTTATCTGCGGACGGTCCACTCGCATTGATGGATGCGACACTTCAATGTACAGTCATCTGGCGCTACTGGATTCAGCAAGAGACTGAAACGATGAAGAATGAGAACAAACGGGAAAGTCTTCGTCATATGCTTGCTTATGTCGACGCTCACATAGAGGACAGACCGACATTAGCCCAAATCGCTCATGCGGGCAGTGTGAGTCGAAGTGAGTGCTCTCGTTTGTTTGTATTCTTTGGAGACACATCTCCTATTGCGTATGTACAGATGAAGCGAATGGAGCGGGCCGCCACTTTATTAGAAGATTTGACGGAAGGTATCGCAGACATCGCCAATCGCCTGAGCTACTCAAGTGTCAGTCATTTCGTACAGACATTCAAAGCACATCATGCAATCACCCCGCTCGCCTATCGAAAACAATATCAAAAGAAAAGAGCCGAATAACCGACTCTTTTCTTTTATCTTGCGGTCCACCCACCATCGGCTTTCAAAACATCTCCATTCACGAAGCTCGAATCATCCGATGCTAAAAAGAGGGCGACGTTCGCGATTTGCTCTGGTTCTCCCATCGGGGCTTCCCCCGCCCCTTGAATGGCGCGCATCCCAAGTTCGCTCGGTGCTGTGATGGTTGACCCAATATTCGTATTGACGCCACCCGGTGCGATGGCGTTTGCTCGAATCTTACCGAGCGTGCCATGTGTCGCCGCGATGTTCTTCGTCAATCCGATTAACGCATGTTTTGAGGCCACATACGCTGCACCACCTCGTGTACCGAATAATCCTCCGACCGATGCATTGTTGATGATGACGCCACCCCGGTTCTGCTTCTCCATCACTTGGATGGCGGCACGTGAAAGTTTCATCGGTCCGGTCAAATTGACGCCAAGGACACGGTCCCATAATTCATCCGTCACTTCTCCCACCGTCATGAAGTTGTCCATGATTCCCGCGTTATTGACGAGAATGTCGACCGAGCCGAACGTGTCTTTCGCCGCATCGACGAGTTTATCAATATCCGTTTGATTCGTCACGTTACCAGCAATGCCAAGAACTTCCCCACCCGCTGCTTTGATTTCATCAACTACCGCCTGCACAGCATCTTCATTCAAGTCGAAGGCGACGACTCGTGCGCCTTCTTCCGCAAACAGTTTGGCGATGGCTCGCCCCATGCCTGAACCTGCGCCAGTGACAATTGCTGTTTTTCCTGAAAGCTTCATTCCTCATTCCTCCTTTGAAAGGTCAGAACGTATACGATGTGTGATGACAGTAATCTGCCTGTCACTATGTTATACCCACATTTGGTTGCGAGCCTCCTGAGAAACATGACGATTTTTCTTCAATTGACTCCCAGCAATCTTTATACTTGAATGGAAAGCACTCCATTATATAAAGGAGAGATGACGTGAGACAATTCCATGCAACCGTCCATGGTCGAGGTGAACCTGTACTTTTCCTTCCCGGTGGAGGATTCACTGGGTCACAAGGCCAATTATTTGCCGAAGCATTACATAAAGATTTCGAAGTTCACCTGTTAGATCTACCTGGATTTGGTGAAAGTGAGGGACTACATACATTCGCCACCTCCAAAGTACTCGCGGACTGGGTCGAGACGTATCGAATCTCACGACACCTTGAATCGGTTCGACTAATCGGTCATTCGATGGGAGGTGCCATCGCCCTGGCTTATGCAGTCCATTATCCAGACCAAGTCAGGCATTTGATACTTCTCGACCAAGGACATAAACCGAACGCTATGCTACCATATCGGGAATATGGCATCTTCGGATTCGCCTTACCGCTTTTACGTCTACTGTATCACCATTCACCACGACGCCTCTTGAACTGGATTGAAACGAAAGTGAGTAAGAGTGACCCCACGTTTTCTGAAGAGCGGTTCCAACTGTTCTGTCGACGAATCGGGGTCGAGCCGACGTTATCGATTCGTTCTGCTGTCGAGCAATCGGCCCGTCTTTCGACCGGTGGCTTACACTTGTTGTTTGGTTATGATGGATTGGATTTTAAGGACTTGTTACGACGCGTCCAAGTCCCGACGCACCTGTATTATGCGGATTTCACGGGAATTGATTTGAAGGAGGCGAAGCGAACGCTCCATCATGTCAAACGAGCGGAACGACTGCTTCATCCTTCTGTACAATTGATTGCCGTACCAGGTGGACACTTCGTTCAATGGAGCCGTCATTTCTCGATGGAAAACGTTGAGCGGTTCTTACATACATAAAACAAGACAGCGGAGAGGTTTCCGCTGTCTTGTTCGTCATGATGCCCAGTCGTGGCGCTTTAGCCATTCGTGAAGTTGATGCTGTAGCTCAGGATGGAGCGGTTCACTGAGTTGTGAACGATATTGTTTTTTCACGTCCAAAATACTCATCTCACCATCGAAATGTTTCAACATATGGTCCATGTCCTTAATCTTTTGTACCTCGATATGCTCTACGTGAAGTGCAGCGAGCTCATCTAGATGCTCGACGTCCGTTTGAACGTCCCGGTCTCCTGTCAGTGCGAGCGTCGGAATGTTCAATTGAACCAATCGTTCTCGAAGTGACACGTCTGTGTGTGCAAGATGCTCCCGTAACCATTTGGCAGGGAACTTCATCAGCTGGATCCGCATCGTATCCTGATCCGTTGCTGTGACGCGCTCGAACAGTTTTTGTTGTTTCCCGACGACCGACTTCTCATTCAAGCTAAAGCGAAGCAGTTTACCCTTGATCCCTTTCGTACGTTTCACTTCATCGAGTAAGGCATGCGCCTGTTCCTGCATGCTCGTCTTCAAGGCGACACCGGCACCAGACAACAGGATGAGACCAGAAACGGATTCACGTTCTGCTGCGAGTGTCGCGACGATACATCCTTCGCTATGGCCGAGCAATAAAACGTCTTGTGAGACATGATCATGAGATTTCAGATAACGGACGACCGCCGACACGTCATCAACGAGTCCTGTCAGACCGACGCTATGTCGATTGCCACCACTCTTGCCAATACCCCGTTTGTCATAGCGTAATGTGATGAATCCTTGGATCGTCAGCCATTCTGCTAAGTCTTTATACAAGTTTGACTTGAAGCCGGTACCGTTTCCGTCACGGTCCAATCCTCCCGTCCCTCCGATGAGGACGATGGCTGGAAAGGGCGACCGTTCCTGATCGGGTGTCGTTATGGTG
This sequence comes from Exiguobacterium sp. N5, assembly GCF_025842465.1. Classification (GTDB taxonomy): domain Bacteria; phylum Bacillota; class Bacilli; order Exiguobacteriales; family Exiguobacteriaceae; genus Exiguobacterium; species Exiguobacterium profundum. Next base: position 764,384 of record NZ_JAPAEP010000001.1, on the reverse strand, counting down.
GCAGCAATGGTTGTTTCCCCTTGAATCAACACATTTTCTTGTTTATACATCATCCATCTCCTCCTTTTCTTCTACCGGCATGAACGCGTAGGAGAATTTCCGCAACGTACGTTCTTCAGATGGTTCATGCTCGAGCACTCCCTCTAAGAGATCGTAGAGACCTCTTAGGAATCGATCACTCTCGGCATCAGACAGATAAAGTGGGATACTCCGAAAGCCGACCTTGTCTCCTTGAAGGTCGATTTTGTCCCGCTTTAAATAGTCTCCGAAATCCATGAGCAGTGACATCGCGAACGTGTAACATATTTTATATAGTTGTTCACGATCTTCATCTTCGACGACTTGATTGACAGCGGTCAATGGATTGTTTTGAATCGCGTACACTTTTTCATACACCCCACGTACTTTGTTCTCACTTGCGACAGATAAAATCTCGTCTTGTACCATCTTGTTGATATGGCGATAGAGGCTCGCTTGGGGCACATCGGGAAGCAACTTTGCCAACTCACCGGTCGTCACTTGCTCGTTCATGAGAACGTGCTGAAAAATTTTCATGCGAATCGGGTTTAACAGACTTTTTAAAACGTCTTGATTCATCATCTTCACCTCATTATTATCATATTTGATAATATTATTACTTATGATAATATCATGCGTCCGAATATGTGTCTACGTCCATATAAAAAGCCGCCCTCATTGGCGGCTATATACATGTTCTTATCTCTCACAGGCGATTCCATCTTTGTCGCGATCACGTGCTTTGTTCGCGTCATATAGTGCTTTACTTACATATGGCGTGTAACGTGTCTTACCACCTTTATTTTTCGTCGTCTTTGACTTGGCTACACCACCTTTATACGTTTTGTTTAACTCTGTACAGTTTTTAAATGTCTTAACCGCTGCATCTACTGATTTTGTCGGTGTTGAAGACAATCCGATGACTAGAATGAATGTTGAAAGTGCTAGCATGACTTTTTTCATGAAATCCCTCCTCTTAGATGGTATATCGGGTAATTTTGTGTGAGTTGAATCATTCTCAAAACGACATAAAAAATCCTTCTCATTTTCTATAGAAAACAAAAAGGATATGATTCATTATTTCTTTTCAACGACACCTCGGACAATCGCGAAGAATACCCGGTTCGGGAGATAACGCTTGAGGGCAATCAAAAGGCCCGCTTGTTTACCTGCTGGATAACGGAGTCGTTTCTTCCGTTCGGTCGCGGATCGCCAAATCGTCTCAGCGACAACGTCTGGACCTTCGGCGTTCGCACCAGCGGCATTCGTGTTATGGAGCGCAACCTCTGTGTAGCCATCATATACATCGAGCGGTTGGTCACGGACGAGTTCTTGGGAACGACCGTAAAAGTCTGTCTTAATCGGTCCCGGCTCAATCAATTTCATGTCGATATTGAAAGGTGCCAACTCGAACTGGAGCGATTCGATGAATCCTTCAATCGCCCATTTTGAACTGTGATACAAGCTGTAAATTGGGAATGTGATCTGTCCACCGACGGAGGAGACGGTCACAATCCGTCCGCTCCGCTGTTTGCGGAAGTATGGGAGTGCTGTCCGAATCACATTCATGACCCCGAATACGTTCGTATCAAATTGCCGCTGAATCTGTTCGGGAGAGGCTTCCTCGAAAATTCCGACCGCTCCGTATCCAGCATTGTTCAACAACACATCCATCGTTCCATGATCCGAGACGATTTGTTTAAATGCCTCTCGGATACTCGACTCGTTCGTCACATCTAGCTGATAGAGAGACACCCCTTTTAGGTTAGACAGTTCTTGATGGTCTTCAGGTCTTCGCATCGTCGCGGCGACATGCCAGCCTCGTTTGCTGAACAGTTCGACCGTTGCCCGACCGATTCCGCTCGATGCTCCTGTGATGACAATCGTTTGTTTTTGGTTCATATTCATTCCCCTTTAATGTTTATATGTTTAAACTTTTAAACTCATTGGTGAAAAAGAAGCCTTTCTCCCTGTTTCCAAAAAGAAAGGTCATAAGATACATTCATCTTCAATCGCACGTGTCAGTGCCTTCAGCAGTCCGACCGCATCTTCAAGTGTCAGGAAATAAAAGTTCTCTGTCCCGACTTTCTCCGATGAGACGATGCCCGCTTGTCGAAGCAGTTTGAGATGATGTGAGATGGCTGGTCGAGACAACTCAATCTTTTCATCAATCTGATTGACGTTCAAGCGTTCATGTTTGGCAATCTCGACGATGATCCGTTGACGATTGACGTCGGCTAACACTTGGAACAACGGAATCGCATCTTCAAATAAAGATAACGAAACTTCGGGTGTAACATCTGTTCGTTTCATATTCATCACTCCGTTTAAAAGTTTAAACGTTTAATCCTGCACTAAGAATACTAGGTGATCTGCCTTCTGTCAACGAAGTTGTTCGTAGATTTCTCGAAGAATGCTTGCAATCATATGTTTAGAGTCATAATCCCGCTTGGATATTCGGACGAGCGGCGATGGTTCGGGGAAGAGTTGGGCATTGATGTCGTCAATTGTATAACCCGCTGCAGTTTTTGTTATCACGTTATCAGTCAAACGTTCTAGATAATCGAGCTTTTTGGTCAGTTGCTCCCTTCCCTGTTCGAGACGTCCGGCATGCTGACAGTACACCTCATCAAAATCGAGGGACAGGATCCGTTTGAGCGAACGAATCTGTTCAGGGACAGACTCCTCTGGAATCATCACCTTCGGATACGGATGGACGAACAAATCACCTGAGAACAGCCGACCGTTCTCCTCATCATATAAGACGACGTGATTCGGTTCATGACCGGGTGTATGGATCACCTGATAGGTATGATGTTCTGATGTGATCTGATGGTCATGATAGGCAATCGGCTGAAACGGTTCCGGGTCTCCCGAAAAGCGTGCCCGATAATCTGGGATGTCTAGCCCCGTCCGGCACATGTCCCTGGCGGACTCTCGTATGTAAATCGGGACACCGTATGTCCGCTCAAGCCAGGCCGCCGTTCCAATGTGATCTTCATGCGGGTGGGTGATGCTGACAAGGTCGATTGGGACCGACTCATAAAAGGGTTGGAGAGCGGGTAGCATCGTGCGTGTCCCCGTATCGATGATCATGCCGTCGATATAATAGACGTACATCGACATCTCGAATGGACCGTTCTTTACGTTGGCACAAACAGCCGTCACTGGTCCATAGTTCTTTATTTGCATCAGGCGTCCCTCCTATTTTTCACTTTTCTTCATTATAACGAAAAAGAGCAAAGACCTGCAGACATTTCACAGTTCTTTGCTCCCCTGTCTCACTTATAGTTCTTCCCCGTTCGTCGCAATGACCTGTTTGTACCAATCGAACGAGTCTTTCTTCATCCGCTCCATCGATCCGTTCCCTTCATTGTCACGGTCGACGTAAATCATCCCGTACCGCTTCTTCATTTCTCCCGTCGTGAACGAGACGATGTCGATGATGCCCCAAGGTGTGTAACCAATCAAGTCGACCCCGTCATAAATGACGGCTTGCTTCAATTGTTCGATATGGGCCTTCAAGTAATCGATTCGGGCTTTGTCATGAATCTTTCCGTCGACAATCTCATCGACGGCACCGAATCCATTCTCGACGATGAAGAGCGGAATTTGGTACCGGTCATAGAGTCGGTTGAGCACATAACGGAGTCCGACCGGGTCAATCGCCCATCCCCAGTCACTCGACTGGATATACGGGTTCTCGACCCCATTCGGCAGACCACCATTGACGATATCGCCACTATTGTCCGCGACGACGTCACTCTTCACGGTCGTCGACATATAGTAACTGAAACCGAGATAATCGACCTTTCCGTTCTGTAGGATTTCTTCGTCCCCTTCAAGGATTGGGATGTTATACCCTTCCCGCTCGAACTCGTTCAAGGCGTAGCTCGGATAGAAGCCTCGTACTTGTACGTCCGGGAAGAAATAGCGTTGACGCATCATCTCTTCGGCGAGCATGACGTCATCTGGGTTTGATGAATACGGATAAATCGGTACGTGAGAGACCATCGCTCCAATCTCGAAGTCAGGATTGATGGCTTTCCCTTTGGCAACGGCGAGAGCGCTCGCAATCAGTTCATGGTGCCCAGTCTGATACATGACTTCGCGGGCGTTCTCCCCTTCTTCTAAGAGGACTCCAGAATTCGTCCATAAGAAGAGTGGATTGTTGACGTCCATCTTGTTGTTGATTTCGTTAAACGTCATCCAATACTTGACCTTGTTTTTGTAGCGGTCGAAGCAGACCTCCGCAAAGCGGACGAAGTGGTCGACGACCTCACGATTTCGGAATCCCCCGTATTCACGGGCAAGATGGAGCGGCATCTCAAAATGCGACAGTGTGATGATCGGTTCGATGTCATGTTTGAGTAGCTCATCGAACAAGTCATCATAAAATTGGAGACCCGCCTCGTTCGGTTCTGCATCATCACCATTCGGGAAGATGCGACTCCACCCAATCGAGGTACGCAAGCATTTCAACCCCATCTCAGCGAAAAGCGCCACATCTTCTTTGTAACGATGATAGAAATCAATCGCCTCATGGTTCGGATAGAACTCATTCGGCTCGACCTTGTCTGTGATGCGGCGAGCGACGCCGTGTGCGCCTGCTGTCAAGACATCGACGACGCTCGGCCCTTTTCCGTCAGCGTCCCAACCGCCCTCGAATTGATGGGCGGCGAGTGCGCCTCCCCATAGGAAATCTTTAGGTAACGTCTTCATCCTCTGTTCCTCCTTTTGATATATCATACACGTCAAGTATAATTGTACCGGTACAATTTAACAAGGTCGATACACTTAAACATTTTTTGTTTTCTCATGATATAATGAAATTAGTGACGAAAAAGTGAGGAATGACGATGCTAAAATATCAACAGATTGCGAATGAAATCGAACAATATATTAACGAACAACAGTTAAAACAAGGCGATAAGCTCCCTGTCCTGGAGCAGATGATGAATCAATATGCAGTGAGTAAGAGCACCATCACGAAAGCTTTAGAGCTGCTCGAACGAAAGGGGGTCATCTTTCAACTGCGGGGAAGCGGCATCTTCGTCAGACGACATAATCGACCCGGCTATATGAGCCTCTTCTCGACCCAAGGGTTCAAGAGCAATCTCGGAGACCGTGTCTTGACATCTGATGTGATTGATGTGTCTGTCGTGAAGCCAGACTCTACGGTTGCAGAGAATCTCGGGATTGACGTGTCGGACGATGTATATCGGGTCGAACGGGTAAGGTATGTGGATGGAGAGGTGCTCTGTCACGAGGAATCCTATTATGTGAAAGCTATCGTCCCCTATTTGAATCGCGAAATTGTGGCAGACTCTATTTTCGATTATGTCCAAAGCGCGCTCGGCGTCACGATTGGATTTTCTGACATGTATCTACAGGTCGGGCGATTGACGGAAAGTGAAGCGGAACACCTCGGATTGCAAGAGAATGACCCGACACTTCGCATCGAGACGATCTTCCATCTCACGAATGGGAAACCATTTGACTATTCCCGCATCACCTATCATTACACACATTCACAGTTCGTCATTCAGGCGAACGGGCCCTATATGTAAAGACAACCCTTCATGCGCGCATGAGGGGTTGTTTGTCGAGAGATGAATATCACTTCACGACCGGGAGATTAACCTGTTCGACCCAATCGTCAATGAACCGACGTTGATGTTGATGTAATCGTGGTAGGTCTTCTCTTGAGAAAAATCGATGTTCGTGACTTTCGTCTGTCAATTGAGCAATTTCTCCTGAGAATGAATGGGTGTAAAAGATGACTTGAACACTATAGACGCGATCACCGTTTTCATAATTGGCATATCCCTCATCACCGGAATAGATTCCGAACAGTTTCAAATTATCCACGGAGAGCCCCGTCTCTTCGAGAGTTTCACGGATGGCTGTCTCTTCAAATGATTCCCCAGGCTCCATAACGCCACCGGGGATTCCCCAAACATGATGATCTTTTCGGTGTTGCAACAGAATTTGATTGTCCTGTTCGATGAGGACTCCACATCCTACAGTGATTAATAGATTCGATCCGATTAATTGACGCATATGCTGTATGTAACTCACTACACTACCCCTCTGTATTTAGAATTTAAAAAATCTTGATATCCCCATTCACATGATCAATGAAATAGTACGTATCGTTAGCATCATGTGCGAGTATGAAATTTCCTAGTATATTTGGATGAAATTCAATAGTGAACGTCTCAAGAGTCTGCTCGTATGTCGGGTATGAGAGGGACTGCCACACATTCTTCGCCTTCGGAATCTGAAGCTGAGGCAATAATTCGTCTTCAATCAATCCCTTCCAATCTGGGTTATGCAATATAAAGCGAAACACGTTTTCAAATGGAGCAAACGTCCCACCTAAACCAAACGCCAATTTGATGGGAAACGCACCTCTAACCACATGTTCAAAAAATGTCTCACTTTGGACAATACCAGTTGTCGCGACACGTTTCACTTGGTTTCCTTGAAGCGTCAACCCGTCTTCGTAATAGCTCAGAATCCAATCCCTCTCTCCTCTTAAGACGATGACCTCATTTGAAGAAAGCGTCAATTCCGACTCTAACATTTCATGATTCTTGATGGTTTTGGTCGTCACATGCTCTTCTTCCTGACTTTTTAAAGAGAAGCGACGTTTTCTCGAATCCCTTTCAGTCCGCTTACGCTCTATAAGTAATGGAAACTGTTCATTCTCCAAATGACGAAAAATCAAGTAGGTTGCTTCTCTGTCTCTCAATGCATGACTCGGTATGACCACTAATTCTAGTGGATTATGATGATTGGATAAGTCTTTTGACATCATGTTGCTTTCCGTCTCTTGAGGAACCAATATCCGAATGGCAATATCGCTAACACAGTAAAGCCAATCAATCGGTTGGTATTCGATGTTGGCTTGTTTGACTCTGTCTTATCCGAATGGACTGATGATGAGTCGCCTGCTCCACCTATCATCCCTTCTTCGGCATTCCCTTCAATACTTTCATGCTCTTCAATCAATAAGGTTTGAAACGCCTCAGTTGAAATCTCATCTCCGCTAATCATCTGTTTTGTATTAGATGTCAACGCCGTCAACATGTCCCCATCATAATCAAACCAAGCCGACGCTTCTGCGTATTTCACGAGATCGCCTTTTACGTTCATCAACACTTTGGGAGTTTCTTTGTCAGAACCGAACGTTGAGAACGCATATGTACCCGCTGATTGTTCATATGTTCCGATCACGTTGACCGGTTCATCATCTTGAAAGACGGTCGCCACAAATTCTTTTGTTGGGACGAACGTACACGTTTCCCCCGTTTTGTAGCAAGAAGATGACGGGATATACGTCTCCAACAACGGACCGAACGTGATGTTCTCACTGTCCGTCATATGATAATTAGCCGGATCATCTCCCTGAATATGATCCATCACAATGTCATAAAAATATGCATCTGCAAAACGTTCCGCCGAAGATTCGGTCATTTCGGCTGATACGATTGTCGTGCTTGCAAGCAGTCCGACACAACATATGAGTAAGCCCGTCATTCGTCGCATGTGTTTCTCCTTTCATTACCCTGAAGATTTCAACAACATCGCGTGATTGATGTGAATCAATTCGGCGTGCGGCTGTTTGTGACGACTGACATATGACGTGAATCGCGATGACGCAACAAACGCGTTCGATTCATGAATCATCGCCAGTCGGACGAGAATGAGCCGTAATTGTTTTCTTCCTTCTCCCAGTGTAACACGGTCGACTTGGTTGTTTTTGTCGAGTCGGTTGATTAACAGCTCCACTTTACAATCTTCTTTAATCAAGTAAGAGACCCAATACGCCGTCTGTTGAATCAAGTCTTCATATTGCGCATGGAGCCCATTGCCGAGCGGACCGCTCAAATCAAGGGAAATCGTGAACGTGTCGAGATTTTGTCGTTCGAACACTTTTGCCTGTACATGACCGACCTTTGAAGTGGCGACCCAGTCAATCTGTTTAGCCGGTTCCTTCTCATATCGTTTTGCACTTTGAATCATCAACGGATCGTTCAACGGGGAGTGCTTGACGATACGGTCACTCATCCGAATCATGCGAGATTCGGTGATTGGTGACTTCGTGATGGTAGGTAACACAATCCATGAGGGCATATCCATCTCCTCATCCGTGAAAAATAGAGTACCTAAATAAAACGGTAAGGTGACACGCATCACACACGTATGAATCGAAGCAGGTCCACGCTTCACAGCCGAGACGCTCACATGATGTATGTCCTGTTCGATCCTGGTGTCGTATGCCTGTGACCCGTCCTCGAATACCATCCGTTCATTACCCTCTAGTCGAATCAATAGCGGAACACCAAGGGCAATGATTCGCTCATACCCATCGATACGGACGATACATGATGTCTCATCGTCGATGAACAAGAGGTCTTCTTTCTGTCGGATGGAGAATGAGACTTCGTTTGAAAGCACTCGAATGATTCGTTTCCGAATAATCATGATGATTAGCAATGCTCCACAGATATAAGAAACTGGCCATACATAGGGCATCCACATCGTGAGTAGACCGAGACTGACATAAGCCGGCCAAAGTTGGTCCTGAAGAATGGACGGTGTACTGATTTCGACCTGTCGCATCGTTACACCTTTTCGACGGGGACAGTTACGGACTCGAGTACGTCCACCAACACTTGTCGCTTCGTCGATTTGATGTCCCCTTCAAGGGTGAGGGTCAATCGGTGCGAGAGGACATGTGGCGCAACGGCTTGAACATCTTCAGGCGTGACAAACTGACGATCGTTCAAGTACGCATAAGCTTGTGAGGCCTTGACGAGCGCTAGCGTCGCCCGTGGGCTCGCCCCGACTTCGACTAACGGATGTTGCCTCGTCTCTTGGATAAGTGCGAGCAAATACGTGACGACATCTTCATGAATTCGGATATTCTCGACTTCTTCTTGTGCTTCTAAAAAAGCTTCATTCGTCATCAAGGCATGCACTGTCTGTCTCGTCTTTGAAATCGTCTGCAAAATCAAGTTCCGCTCCTCGTCTGCCCCAGGGTACCCGACTTGAAGAGACATGAGGAAACGGTCGAGTTGAGCGTCCGGTAGCGCGAACGTTCCTGCCGACTCGATCGGGTTTTGCGTCGCGATGACAAAGAACGGTCTCGGTAGTTGATAGGTGACGCCACCGATAGAGACTTGGCGTTCTTCCATCGCTTCAAGCAAGGCGGATTGCGTTCTCGGAACGGCGCGGTTCACTTCATCGATGAGTAAAATATTCGTGAAGATCGGTCCGGTGCGGTTCTCGAACGTCTGGGTCTGCATATTGAAGAAGTCTGAACCGATGATGTCAGAAGGCAGCAGGTCGGCTGTGAATTGAATTCGGGCGAAGTCTGCCTCAAAGCTTTTGGCGATGCTTTTCGCAAGTAACGTCTTCCCCGTCCCAGGTACATCCTCTAGCAAGATATGACCGTTCGCCAATAGGGCTGTGCAACATAATTTTGTGATTTCTGGTTTACCGAGGTAAATGCGGTCTAATTGGTCCAATACGTGTCGGATGGTCATGAGTTCGACTCCTTTTGTGTGCGTAGTAGGTATTCATCAAGATGTTGGGTGAACGCTCGCTCACGTTGTGGTGAGATGTTTCCATCATCATAACGTGTCTCTAAATAGGTAAGTAGGGATGCATCGAGCTCGATTCGTTTCGCCCAAGTCGACAACGTCTCAGTTGGGCGGCGACGTTTATATGGAGGTAACGTTGCTTCGAATTGAATCAACTGCTTTCGGATAGCCGATGCTGGTAATGGATGAACCGTTCGGTTTATCTGCATCGACGCATTGTCAGAAGTCACTAGCGAGTGATCCTCGATATCTAACTCTCCCTCCTCGCTTTGTTTCTTCGAGGGGCGTCGTTTTTTCCAGAGCCACCATCCGAGCAAGATAAGCAGTCCGGTAATCATGTATGCGAGGTAGGAGAAGCTGCTCGTCTCTTCTCCTGACGGGTTTCCGTAAGATGGGGATTGGTCCGTGATCCGCTCTTTCGGTGTACCCCCTGACTCGTCTTCTGAATCAATCATTGCTCCGTCTGGACCGTTCCCTTCTGGTTCTTCATATGGCGCATCCCCACACCAAAAGTCGACATCCGTCACTTCGAAAATCCCTAAAAATTTTCGTTTGTCATGACAGTCCGTGACCCAACTCGTAATCTCGCTCCCTGAGATATTTAATGATTGGTAGTAACGGTATCCCAGTTGACCGGAATAGGAGATGAGGGCGACAAGTAGTAAGGAGAATAGAATCCCTGACAAAAAGATTGTTTTGGCTTGTTTCATTGGCGTTTCCGTTTATGTAGATTCGGTTTCATCTCAAGTGACGGCTCCTCCCATAGTCTAAATCCTTTTTTTGGAAATAGGATTAAATGGATTATACCATGAACTTTTACGGAATATTCAGTTATTTTTAGACAAAAGAAAAATGCCCGTTCATTAAACGAGCATCCACACTTCTCTACCTTCACCCTCTTCATCGAATATCCACTCTTCAAATCCATACACGCGGATATCCTGGTCACTCTGAATGCCCCATTGGTTTATAAACGTTCTTACATAAGGGATTGGAATCCATTTTTGGTGGGGTGAATCACGCCGCATAAACGATTGTAACACCTCTTCATCTTGAAACACGAGAAGCTCAGAGTTCCAAAGTGTAGGAAGATCAATCAGCACAACGACTCGCATTCGTTCATCCACACGCCGCTTTGCTAGTCGTTTCGCTTCATCGAATAGGATATCGATGATTGCCTGTTTGATTTGTTCATTGTGTTAAATATCCAGTAAAAAGGTTTGTCCGACCGGAATCTTGGCATACCAATAACCATCATGAAACTCAGTTGGCAAGTCATGATGATTTCCTTGCATATTGCGCTGAAGACGACTTAATTTTCGTTTCAGACCACGCACTTTCCGATGTCTCATTTCAGGATCGACTCGACTTGCTTCATATGGTGTCGGTCATGCTCGATGAATTCTTCGATGATTACATGTAACGAGTATGGGACACCTTGATGCGGATCATGGGAGACTCCGTTCGCTGACGTCTTAAAAATCAACGTCTCTTCATTTAAAGACTCGAGCATGGTGATGAGTGATTGTCGACTTTGTAGTGATTCCTTCAATACGACTTCACCCGATAACTGCTCCGCCCTTTTCGTCGCCCGTGCGTTAAACGAGTCAAAGTCAGGGAAGATCATCCCTTCCCCGTTCTTCACCGATGGGATGATGACATTTAACAGATGATTGTCCCAATGGGCGATATGTAGAACGATTTGCTTTATGGACCACTTCTCCGAGTGAATTTGTTTGTTCCAATCAGATTCACTCAACTTTTCTAACGACTCGAGCCATTCTGTGTACGATGCGAATTCTTGAATGACTTGCATCCAATCCCCTCCCTGTTCTCTTCAAATTACTGCGATTATAGCACGAACGAGTCTTTTCAAATCAAAAAACGGCACCGTTCGTTATGAACGATGCCGCGCGTATCTCTATAACCAGACTGGTAATGAGAAGAAAACTAAGAACAATACGGTCAAGACACCGACGACCGGACTGAGTGACCGATAGCCCTTCTTGAACAAGACAATCATCGTGTACGCGATGAATCCGAGCCCGATCCCATCGACGATGGAATACGTGAACGGGATCATGATGATGACAAGGATTGCCGGGAAGGCATGCTCCCAGTTATCGAGCGGCAAATGCTTCACGTTCTGGAACATCATCATGCCGATGATAATCAACACCGGTGCAATCGCCGTCACAGGGATGATTGCAAAGAGCGGTAGCAATAAGAGCGACACCACATACAATCCAGACGTGACGAACGAAGCGATCCCGCCTCGCGCCCCGACCGATATTCCGGCAGCCACTTCGACCGTCGAGACGGTCGGGCTTGACCCGAACATGGCCCCGGCCATCGTCGAGAGGCCTTGTGCAACGAGACCTTTCGGCGCATCCTTTTCTTTGTCGATTGCACGTGTCTGATTCTGGATCAAGCTGATGTTTTCAATCAACAAGACGAGCGTCAGTACACCGACCGCGACTAAGAAGAGCGGAGACGCAGATTCCGCGAACGAGATGTTCCCAAACACCGTGCCGAACGACACGAAGAACGGTGCCAATGAGAAGCTTCCCGTCCACTCCAGCGTTCCCATCACGGCGCTGAGACCGACACCGAAACCGATCGTCCATAGGAAGCTGCTCGGTCCCATCTTCAAGAACAACAGGATGGCGACGAAGAGTGACAGGAATGCGACTTGGACGTCACGCTCCCCGAGATCACCGATGTGAAGCAATGCCCCACCCCCACCTGAGACAATTCCAGCCGCCTCGAGCCCGATCAAGATGAGGAAAAGGCCGAGACCGACCGTCAATCCGTCATGAATGATCGGTGGGAACGCGTTCGCCAATTTCCTCGCGACTTTGGTGACCGTCAATAGTACGACGAGTACACCTGAGACGAAGGAGACGGCGAGCGCGCTTTGCCAGCTCAATCCCATCTGTAAGACGAGCGTGTACGTGAAGAGCGCATTAATCCCCATTCCCGGTAACAAGAGCAGCGGTAGATTGAAGAATCCCGCAATCAACGTCCCGATGATGCTTGTCAAAATCGCTCCGACGAGCGCCCCCTCGAACGGGAGTCCGGCTTGTGTCAAGATTGCCGCATGCACGGCCGGGATGTATGCTGTCGCCAGAAAATTCAGCACGCCCCCGTATGTTTCTGTTTTCCATTCTGTTTGTTTTGCCATAGGAATCAATCCTTTATTGGCACCCTCACCCACCCGTGTATACACACGAGATTGATTATATCCTGTCAGACATCTAACAAGCAAGAGCGATTCGACTCAATTCCTTCTTTGGACCCATTTATGAGACCGATTCCATCAAAAGATTCATTTTACAAAACAAGAACGTTTGTTCTTATTTTTAGCGCGTTTTTGCGAACAAATCTGTTATAATGAAGGGGCAGGTTAACGCAGCAATAGTGGGGTCAGCCGCCAAGTCCACAATGGAGGAAGGCGGTGGTGCGGATGGAACAACTTTGGACCTGGGTCGGGGATTATGTGATGATCCCAATCCTCGCTCCGATCATCGTTCACTTGGTGATTCACCGAACATCCGATCGTGCAACGTCTGAACGCACAAAAAAATGACCCCCTCGGCGCAATGAGATGGGTCACTTTCTGATTCACTAACCATTGTGGCGGCTGGGACCACTCTTAAAGTGGTAGCCTGTAAGCCAGAGGTCGGTGTGTCCAGCACCGGTCTCTTTCTACTTGCATCATACCATACTTGTTCCCATTTTTCAGCAACAGAAACGCGAAAACGGTGAAGTTGACGTGACGAATGATATCGGGACGCCCGACATTATTCCGAGAGCAAGCTTCTTGATTGATTGTTCTACAGTTCGAGGCAACGCAAAGCGCTTTACCTTTTTTAGATTTCATTTATGACTCCTTTAAGAATTCTTTAAATCTGCCATCTACACTGAAGACAGTTCAAATTCTTAGGAGGTTTATTCCCATGTATAATCAGAATTATTCAGTTATGTTCACAATCGAATCAGGAGTCGTTCTCATCCCACTCGCCATCCTCGGACTCATCACGTTACTCGTCTGGTCGTTTCGCAAGAAACATGTAAAAGTCACACAAACCATTTTGCTTCTATCATTCGGGATATACTTATTAGGTGTCCTTCACTTCGTTTTTTTCCCGATTGACGTTAACTTAGGAAAATATGCGAACCAAGTACCATGGTGGAAAACGATTAATTTTATTCCGATTTTGACCATCGACTTGTATTCGTTTGTGTTGAATATCGTGATGCTCCTCCCGTTAGGCTGTTATCTTCCATTTTTGAAACCGTCGATCACGAAAAAAGAAGTACTTAAATTAGGATTTCAGTTTAGTCTGATTCTTGAACTGATTCAATTATTGGTGCGTACGACACTAGGCAGTGGACGAAGCACGGATGTGAATGATTTATTGGCAAATGCGTTCGGCGCGCTCTTAGGGTTCTTACTCGTTCGCTTCGTCGTCCAATACGCTCCGTTCCGACGTTTGTATCAGAATTTCCAACTTTAATTCGCGAGGGAGTTTCAAGCATGACAAAAATCTTGTTAGTGGATGATGATGTCCAAATCGCAGAACTGATTGATGTGTATGTAAAAAATGACGGGTATCACACGACGATGGCAACCGATGGGGAAATGGCGCTTGACTTGTTCAACCAAGAATCGTTTGACTTAATCATTTTAGATTGGATGATGCCTCGGATGGATGGGCTTGAATTTTGTAAGCGTGTGCGCCAGACGAGCCAAATTCCGATCTTAATGGTCAGTGCCAAAGTGGGTGATATGGATAAGATATTGGGATTGACGACGGGAGTCGATGACTACATCATCAAACCGTTCAATCCGCTCGAGTTGATGGCACGTATTAAAGCATTGCTGCGCCGTTCAAACTATAACCGACCAAGCAAGTCCTCAAGTGTACAAGCTGGCCCCTTCCTCATCGATCGAGCCAGCCACACCGTCATGATGCAAGAGCAGACGATTCGATTGACAGCACGTGAATTTGAGATTTTGTATTTACTAGCGAAACATAAAGGCCGGGTGTATAGCTCTGAAGAAATATTTGAGGCTGTCTGGCAAGAGCATGGCGTCGGGTCGAATCAGACGGTGATGGTTCATATCAGTAACATCCGTGAGAAATTACATGCCGTCGTGCCACATGAGGTCATCATTCATACGGTGTGGGGAGTGGGATATAAAATTGAGACATAATATATGGCGCGTCATAACGTTCATCCCGATGTGGAAACGTCTGCTGTATGTATTGATTGCGTTTGGGGTCGCCACACTGAGCGGTGCTCTGTTACTGCCTGCCGTGTGGTACTTCGAGGAGTCATCACGATTTATGGAGAGTCTGATCATCGTGTTGTCGTATTTCCGGGAAGGTGTCATCGTCATGTTTTACAGTCTGATGGTCATCGTTTGTCTCGTGTTGATTTATCAATATGAGCGTAAACGGTATTTACAGTTTCACATTGAGCGGATGACTTCACTTGTCGAAGAACTCCATGCCAATCGTGATTTGGTTGAACCATCTGTCCCGCCAGAGCTAGAGCAGTTGATGGCGACTGTTCGCGCCATCTCAGACAGTGCAGCAAAGGCGGAGCAGGAATTGGTTCAAGCGGATCGTTTGAAGCACGAGCTCGTGGCCAACGTCGCCCACGATTTGCGCTCCCCGCTCACGTCAATCACGGGTTATCTTGACTTGATTCACAGCGACCGTTACCGGGACGAGGTGGAGTTGCGTCATTACATCCAAGTCATTCATGAGAATGCGACCCATCTGAAAGGCTTGATTAACGATATCTTTGACTATACATTTCTGCAAAACGACCGAATCGCGCTGCAAACAAGTGAGGTCCGTCTCGATGAATTGCTCAATCAGCTCATCATGCAGTCGACATTACGTCTCTCGGAAGTTGAAATGGAAGCTCGATTCAGTTCCTCAGCCAAACGACCCATCGTTGAGGGTGATGCGTTGAAGCTCGTGCGCGTATTCGAAAACATACTCGAGAATGCGATTCGTTACGGGCGTGACGGAACGTATATCGATACGTTCATTGAAGATACGGATGAAGTGGTTCTTATCAACATGACGAATTACGGCGAGGAGGCCATCCCCTCACGTGACATCCCATATGTGTTTGAACGATTTTTTAGAGTGGAAAAGTCACGCGCACATTACACCGGCGGATCAGGTCTCGGTCTCGCCATCGCCAAGTCCATCATCGATTTACATGAGGGCGAGATTCACGTAACGAGTCAACCAAGAGAAACGACGTTCACAATCATTCTCCCTAAAGTCTCTTCCAATGCTGTTCATGAAAAATCATGGCTCGTGTGACCTACACGCGCCATGATTTTTCATGAACACAAAAGAGAATCAACTTCAAGCTTATGTCGGAGCGAGCCCCTTAAGCCGATTAAAAAAGACGAGCCACTCGCAACACGAGGGGGCTCGTCGATCACCTGACTGGGTTATCCGTTAGCCCGGTGTTTTCATATCTTCCTGTACCGTATAGCGAGAGAACCAGTTCAGCATGGCGTCCGCCTCTTCTTTCGGGATATCATCGATGGTCTCGACTGATAAGAATCCTCCACGTGTCGAGAACTGCACCGTACATAACCCGAAACGGCGCTGCAAGAGCGATTGCTTCACTTGAATCTGTTCGATCCGTGGTTTGTCCGTCAAGAATGAGCGGACGTTAAACGCTCCCGTCCGTAATTGGATGAATTGATCCGCGCGGACATATTTTGTGGTAACAAAACTGAGGACGCGTCCCCCGATGATGATGGCCCATAAGAGCAGGAGCCACCAGGCATAATCTCGGAAGAAATAAAGCACGAGTCCTGAGATGATGAAGCCGAACCAGCTGATTCGGAGTAGTTTGATTCCTAAGGCACGTCTAGGGAGTCGATGTAGTTCGTCCGACCATGTGAAGTGCGTGAAGTGTTCACGGAGTACTTGCATCGCCCGGTCACGACGGACGAACGGGAGAATCGTCGACGATTCATCTTTCAATTCATCCATCGTCCCTGCTGCGACGAGTTCGACCCCGACGATGTGGAACCAGCGACGAATGAACGTCTCTTTGATGCGAATCGCTTGGATTTTCTCATATGGGATCTCTTTGGCACTTCGGTTCAACAATCCCTTCTCGACGCGAATGCGTTCCCCTCTCCGCTCAAGTCGGAAGTTCCCATACTTCAAGAAATTGATGACCATGCCGATCACGATTGATACCATCAACACTCCGATGACGAGAAGACCGATGGCGATGATGGACGCATGGACGACATAATCTTCGACTTGATTAAACGCCCCATCCAAGTTGATGAAGTCGTCGATTGACGAGATAACCGTCGAGGCGACCGGGAAGATGGCGAAGACAGAGAGCGACGTGATGGATGCCAATACGATTTCGCGCGTAGATAAGGCGTACAATAGACGACTTGGTACCGGTGCTGCCTGTGCAGGTGTCTCATCCGACTCTTCTGAGTCATCTACCGTTACTCCGCTTTGTTTCCGATGACGGACCTGTTCGAGAATCTCTTCCAGTCGTTTGGCTTCAGTCGGGAAGACACCCGCTAATTTGAAAGAAGCATCGTCACTGTTGGCATTCGTATCGAACGTCAATTCGACGACACCAAGCAACCGATAGAGGAATGGACTGTTCGAATGAACACTTTGAATCTTATAGAGTGGAAGCGATTTTTCTTTTTTCAACCAATTCCCTTCGATGACATAGACAGTCTTTTCATCGAGGGCATATCGGAAGTTTAACCATCCGAAGAACTTTTGAACAATGTCGAGTAATAGGAAGAGTAAAATCCCGACTCGGATGATGATACCGAATGTCGAGTCCCAGTCGTTATTGAGCACAAAGAGTAAGACGATTGGAATGGCGAACGACTTGATGACTTCGAGAATACGCAGCACCAAAACGCGACTCGGGAGTCGATGCCATGTTAACGCGGTCTCGGTCATACGACATCCTCCTCTTCAATGCGTGCATAGATGGCAATCTGTTCACGGAGTGTTTTTGCGAATGATTCTTCAATCGCATAGATTTCGTGTGAACCGGCCGCTGTCCCGATGGTGATGGTCTGTAACCCGTATTTACGGAGAATCGGTCCTTGCTCCGCATGAACATATTGGACCTTCGTCATCGGGATGAGCACATCATGTGTCGTGATGATCCCATGATGAATCCGAATCTCGAGTGGCTGAACGTCATACGTGAATCGTTCTTGCTTCCACTTTTGGAACCAGATGAGATCAATCAAGCTATAGACGACATCGATGACGAGTAGCACAATCAAACCAATCTGTATCCAAGTCGGCCAGTCGAACCAGTAAGCAGCCGCCACGAGAGCTCCTGTGACGAGAAGTCCGATGAGATAAAAAATCGCACTTGATAACCGAAAGACAGACCGTGCCTCAATCGGAAGCGTTCCGCTGATTCGTTGTGGTGTGATACCTTCTTCAGGTGTCGGTGTTGTTTCTGACATGGTGAATCCCCCTATCGTTCATATGTATCTGTCTCTATTGTATACGTGTTTCTTCTCGAAAAGTTTCAGGATTCGGTCGGGAATGTACTTAAGCGTGCATATAACTCATCAAATATAGACTGATCCTCTATTTCGAAAGCTTGTTTTAATCGATGGATGGCTGCTAACCCTGCCACTTTCAAATCATCCGTCAGCTTTCCCGTCATTTATATGGAAGCAAACGCACCCGCGACGATGACTTGATCACATGTATAGGCATATTCATACGTTGACCAATCTTCTGGACCGGAAACATCTCGATCAATCCAACTTTCAATTAAGGCGTAAGCGTATGAAAGATAACAAAGGTCTCTATCCTTTCGGAGCACTTCTTCGTACATAGCCAATGCATCGGCTCCAGCATCATTCCCGAACGGAGCATATTCTTCCGTACAATCCAAATAGAATTCATCGTTGAAACATTCCTGATATTTCGGATGAGAGGTCAGAAAACTCGGTCCAACTTCCGGGTCATCCACATACATATGTTTGTTCCAATCAAAAGGGCATTCAACATATCCTTTTCTCAATTTTTGACGAATGAGTTTTTCCGCTTCTTTCATAAATTCCGAATCGGATTCAAAAGATTTTACTTGTACCTTTCCGATTGTCCCAATTTTTCCGTAGTTTACAGCAAATTCATCACCTATAACGATGATGTTCCAATACTTTGTGATGTGTTGAAAAGACTTCTTCATCCTCAATGCCCTCTCTTCTATACGAAAAATAACTCTCTTAAAAAACGAGCCGAATTTCGGCCCGTTTCTCAGTCTTCAAAGAACCATTTCTTACGTGGTTCCACTTTTAGGTTGTCCCCATGTTTTTTCATTTCAGTGACAAGATAGCGTTCGAGTTCATTCATTGCCTTGACCCAGTCAGTCATCGTCGCCACGAGCGGCACTACGATAAGAATGAGTTCTTCCTCTTCTTCTCTCATCCTCTCAATCATCAGTTTCGCAAAGTCAAAGTTCTCATGGATGAGATCCTCTTCTCGATCGATGAGGTGCTCGTTCTCGAGCTCGTAGGCTGAAAACAGACGCTCATGTCGACGCAACAAGTGACGAATGTGGCGATACAGCTCTTCGCTCAATTGTGGAGGAAGTTGTTCAATCGTATGAAAATCATGATCGAGCTTCTCGATGACATGAAGCGCGGCACGGTTCGTCTCAATCATTTTAGACTTCAGGACAGCTCGACGAAAGATCGGGGTCTTCTTCTCAAGCCATCGATTCGCTTTAATTTCTTCTTCAAAATAGGCGTACGTTTGTTTTGAGTCGCTATGCAACTTTTTCGTCTCTGGTAACGAGTCGAATGAGGAGCGGCCGCCTTCCGTCTCCGCAAACAAGCGTGCGATCCGAACAACCATTTGAAATGTGTCGGTGATTTGTGCTTCGAGTTTCCGCTCGTAGCGAGGTGGGAACAACAGTGCATTCACAATCAATGCGACCGTAATCCCCATCATAATGAGTAGATAACGTTCGCCCGCAAACACCCACACCGGCATATCCGACTGGCTCGCCCCTTCCATGATGAGAATCGTCGTCAAGATGACGGTCCGTGTCGTCGATTCTAAATTTAAAAAGAGAAGAATGGAGATGGCGATGATGATGACGAATCCGATCGCGATTGGTGTCGGATTCGGAGTGAGTAGCAGAAATCCGACGGAGAGTAATGCTCCAATCAGGTTCCCTTTCATCTCTTCGATCAAGCGAAGCCCAGTCTGATAAACTGACGGCAGGAGCGCGAGTGACGCAGCGAGTGCCGGGACGACGATTTGTTGGAATTGAAATGCCTCGGCAATCAGCAAGACGATTGCGACCGATAGTCCGGTCTTAATAGTTCTAGCCCCAAATTTCATGTAGTGGTGCCTTCCTCTCTTACACCTGTCATATGTATTTTTTGCCTTCTTCTTCAATTCTAAAACGTACCATATTCTTTTCAAGTGGAAATGAACCATTTCAGGCAGTTTTGTGAACGCTTCCGTGTTATGATGGCGTTGGATATTTCTTTCATCTTGATGGGGAGGGGTTTACTTGTCAACAATTGCTTTATTTGGCGGAAGTGGCCGTACAGGGGAACGGATACTTGAGCGTTTATTGAATCAAGGACATGACGTCAAACTTTTAACAAGACATTCGATGGATTCTAAGGAGGGTGTCAACCAAATCATCGGAGACGCGACGAACCAAGCAGCAGTACTAGAAACGGTTCGATCTGCAGACGTCGTCATCTCGGCGTTAGGGACGGACAAACAGAACGTATTGTCTACATTCACACCACTCGTGATCGAAGCGATGAAACAATTTAACGTAACACGCATCATCACGGTCGGGACCGCCGGCATCTTACAGGCGCATGATAGCGACAACTATCGCTTTGAAACGAAAGAATCGAAGCGTACGATGACAACCGCAGCCGAAGATCATGCCCGAGCTTATGAGTTATTACGGGATTCAGGTTTAGCCTTCACAATCATCTGTCCGACTCAACTGATCGATGAGCAATCGGACGGAGACATCATCATCTCAAAAGAGGTATTAGGCACGAAACAATCAGGTCCAATCTCGAGGAACGATGTCGCCGATTTAGCGATGGATTGTTTAACGAATGATGCATATGTCGGACACCGTGTCGGCATCACGACGGAATCATAATTAGGGGATGGGAAACATGCACGAACAACGAGAACAATTAGCACGACTCGCTTTAACGTTTGAACAAGAGGAGATGACGGACGCTGCACGACTCGCTCGGACAGCCCTACAAAAAGTAACGAATGAAGAAGTCTGGATTGCCGTCTGTGGCCACTTCTCAGCCGGGAAGTCGACATTGCTCAACGACTGGCTAGAGGAAGGATTCCTTCCGACAAGTCCGATTCCGACGAGTGCGAATATCGTCACATTACGAGGTGGAGAATCTGCGGCAGCTGTCGCGATCAATGATACGGACTGGATTTCATTAGACCCTTCTTCCCTATCAAATATTAGTGACTATTGCAAAGTCGAGGAAATCAAGGAAGTCGAGTATACGATTGACCGATTCCCATTTGATGAACACGTCGTGTTGATGGATACGCCAGGGATTGACTCAACGGATGAACGACATCGCCAAGCGACGGAGCGCTCGCTCTTCTTGGCCGATCACTTGTTCTTCATGATGGACTACAACCATGTCCAGTCGGAACAAAACATCGGGCTGATGAAACAATTTAGTCGAGAAGGACGTCCCTACTCCATCATCATTAACCAAATTGATAAGCATGACGAGGATGAGCTTTCCTTTGTGGACTTCAAAGCCTCATTGACGAAGGCGTTCCGACATCATGACATCGTCCCGAATGACACGTTCTACATCTCACTTCGTGATTTACAGCATCCTCATAACGAAGTCGAGCGCTTGCGGTCGCATGTGCGACAAGTCATCACGGACTCGAGACAGCAGCAAGTCGAGCATGCGAATGCATTGATTCATACGCTAGTCCGCCGCAACGAAACATCGATTCAATCGACGTTGGATCAATTGCCAACTTATGAAAAGAGTCCGAAGGAAATGCAGTCACGTCTACATCGCCTTGAAAAGAAACGGGCATGGTGGACATCATTCCGTCGCGAATTCTTCAAACATCAGGCACCAATCGTCGAAAGTGCACCGATCATGACTTATGAGTTCCGTGAGTTATTACGCTCTTATCTCGAGAGTTGTTCTCCTTCTTTCAAGGTCGGACTTTTGTTCTCGAAAGAGAAGACGAAGCAGGAACGAGCTCGTCGTGAGGAAGTGGCGGTCAAAGAATTCAACCGTCTGATTGATATGAACTTACGTCCACATCTCGTGAAGTACGCGGAAGACATCATCCGAGATTTGAAACTTCCAGAGACTCTCCTACCGAAAGGCGATGTCCTCCCGATTGCACCGAGCTCACTCATCACCGAACAAGTGAAATCCGGTGCATCCCTAAGTGGTGACACGGTGTTACAGTTCAGTCGTGACATCGAGACGGCCCTCGCGACATGGATAACGAAAGTATCTGAACCTTGGGTCCACTCGACGGAGACGTACATGAAAGCGGAAGTCGACATGCGCTTGGAACAATTTACGACTGAAGAGGAAGCGTTGTATGAAGCGCTCGATACGGAAGCGTTACGGATTCGTCTTTCGAACCGTCTGAATGCTATCGGTCAATATGAAGCGTTGCAACTTGATTCAAATCAGTTAAATCAGTTGGCCGTTCGAAACTATGTCGATGCAACGTATCTCCCTGAAAAACAGTCGAATGTTGTTGAATCAGAGGTTGCATCGACGTCGATTTTAGATGATGATCATGACTTATTTGATTTTGATTTTTCTTATGAGAATACGGTATGTGAAATATTAGAGAATCACCCATTGTTCCGCTCCCGAGTCTCGACATTACGTAAGAAAATCGAACGTGCGAAGCATGAGCAATATACGTTCGCCATCTTCGGTGCGTTTTCGGCCGGAAAATCGTCGACCCTCAATGCCCTTCTCGGGGAGACGATTCTACCGACCTCACCGAACCCATTGACGGCATCGATCACAAAAATCGTACCGCCAGATGGTCGGACAAATCGAACGGCGATGATCACCTTCAAATCACGGGATGAACTTGAAGATGAGCTGCAAGGTTACGGGACTTCCCTCACCTCGCTCGATGTCGACCATCCGTTCGTCAATGCGGTAAAGGCGGCACCGCTCGATTATCTCGGACAAACGGAAATCGTCGACTATGACACGTTCTGCGCGTTCGTCGCACAAGAAGAGAAAAGCTGTATCGTGAAAGAAATTGAACTGTATCTCGACTCTCCTTGGGCACGACGTGGCATCGTCTTCGTCGATACGCCTGGTGCCGATTCGCAGTTCAATCGTCATAGCGAGGTACAGTTCGGCTACATGCGTGACGCGGACGCCGTCTTGTTCGTCACGTATTATAATCATGCGTTCACCGAAGCGGACCGGGAGCTCGTCATTCAGCTCGGACGGGTCCAGGGGACAGGAGATCACGAGATGTTCTTCCTCGTGAACGCCTCTGATCTTGCGACAGATGACGAGGAGCGGGATGCGGTCACAAGCTATGTCTCACAACAGTTGACCGCGCTCGGTGTCCGCAGACCAAGCGTCATCCCCATTTCAAGCCGAAACGCCATGAATGGGGATGACGAAGGATTCGATCGATTCGTCTCGACACTTGAACGCTATGTCGACAAAGACCTTCGTCTCGCCAACGCAATGCGTATACAGGAAGAAACGACGGCGCTACTTGCTACATTTGATCGTGTTTTGAACGAAGCGAAAGAAGACGCGTCGGCGAGAGAACATCGTCGCCAACAATTGATTGCTTTACTCGAGAACCCACCGGCACTCGATATGTCAGCACTCATTGACCTGTTTGATCGGGAAGCGAAAGAACTCCTCGCCCACCTCGAGACGCGTTCGCTCCTCCGTCTCTCGGACTTCGTCAAGGAGACGTTCCATCCGGTCGAGGTCGATGGGTCAAGGAAGAGCTTGGAGCGTGCCCTCGGACGGACACTCGATAAGTATGCCTATGACATCCAGCAAGAGCTCCAAGTGTTCCAGTATCGGTTGGAGCGATACGTTAAACGTGAGTTCGTCGCCTTGGTCGAACGGTTGACAGAACGTCAAGCGTCTCTCCTTCCGACGCTTGAATTCGACCGAGAACTCGACGTGGCATGGCTACGAGAGGCTGTCGAACCGATTCATCTCGAGACATCACCCTATCAGTCGGTGTTGAAGCGCTATAAGAATGCGAGTCAATTTTTCGAGGGAGACGGACGGACGCAACTGAAAGATGAGTTGACCTCACTGCTTCGCGATATGATTCGGTCGCGTCTTGAAACGATTCATACGAAGCAAATCGAACGAGCCAACAAGGAAATCAGTAAAGCTGAAGTCGAGATTGAACAAGATTGGTCGACCCAAGTGAAAGAACTTGCCGATGCAGAGCTCAGCATGTTGACGGACAACCATTCCTTTGATGAGATGCATGAACGTCTCGAATCGCTCAGAAAGGAAACGGTATGAACACATTACTGCTCATCGGACTCATCCCCGCTGTCGTCATGACGATTGTCTTGGGGCTGTTTCTGAGGTATCTCTATTTGAACAAAGAATAATGAGAACGGTCCTTGATGTGCATATGACATCGAGGACCGTTTTAAGTTTGTATTTATTTGTCTGCTGGATAGATTACACCAAGTTGTTTTCGCACCGTTGTCATCACATGAGCAAGAAGAATCATGTCATTTGCTGAATGTACAACTGTTTCCGAAGCACTAGCTTCGATCGCACGGACGAACGCTTCGATCTCATATGACATCGGAGCATTCTGCGCGTCTGATATGATTTCTGACGTGCCATCCCGTAACTCTAGACGGACTTCATCGCACGTCGCGATATCATTGATGACGATACGCCCTTTTTCTCCGATGATTTCAGAAGGCGTCGATGTCGCATGGATCTTTGAGTGCATGACAATCACATCAAGGTCATCATAGGAGAGAATGACCGTTCCGCTCCCGTCCACTCCAGATTCTAACGTAACCCCGCTCGCCTGGATCTCATTCGGCTGACCGAACAGTTTCAAAGCAGGCCCGAGGAGATAGACACCGAGGTCCATCAACGAGCCGTTCGAAAACTCAGGATTGAACGTGTTTGGATTTTCCCCGTTCTTGTACAGGTCGTATCGTGAAGAATACTGTGATTTATTGAAGACGGCCCGGCGAACCGGAGCGATTTGTTCCATCGCTTGTTGAACCCGTTCAAGGTTCGGCATGAACAGATTACGTAGTGCCTCAAGTAAAACGACCTCGTTCTCCTTTGCGACTTCGATCATACGAGTGACTTCCTGGACGTTCGAGGCGAGCGGTTTTTCACAGAGGACGTGCTTCCCATGCTGCATGAACAAGATGCTCTGTTCGGCGTGAAGTGAGTTCGGGCTCGCAATATAGATGGCATCGATGACATCACTCTTCGCCATCTCTTCAAGTGACGTGAACGTATGTAAGATGGAGTGACTCGCTGCATATTCGTTAACACGTGATTCCGTGCGCGAGTAAAGTGCCGTCACTTCTACGTCATCCAACTGATTGATTGTTTCGATAAACCAGTCTGTGATGAAATTTGTACCGATGATGCCGAAACGGATCATGTGAATTCCTCATTTCTCTTCTATCAGTTTTTTGGTGAGTATGATTTCATCCAATAAAGGAATTTTATCATAACCAATAAGAGGGATTGTCGATTTCTGTTTTCTTGCTCGAGTGACCGCATTGTGAATGATGCGGTCTAGACGATAGCCGCGACGTTGATAAAAACCCAATGCCCTCAAATTATCATTTGTTGTGATAACGACAGATTTGACTGCCCCTTTCTTTATACCAATTTCTTCAACAGCATGGAGTAAGTGAGAGCCAATCCCACTATTCTCTATCAGACTATCAAGAGATATGATTTCTACTTCTTCATCCCGAATAACATACGTAACAAGACCGTGAATTTGATTTGTTTTCATGTAGACAAATCCTTCGAGCTCTGCACAATCCTATGTTCCCGAAGAAACGACCATTTGAGTTGAACCCCAATGTTTAACAAAAAAATTGCGAATGTCTTCTTGCATACTAGTATTGATTGGTACAATCACTTAGTTCATCCCTGTCTATATATGATTAAAAAATACGGTATTCGAAATATATTGCAAGCTAATATACTCTCTTATTATTTGGTTTCATTCTGAAAGACTTCGGCACGTCTCCTCTCCTTAAACGGCCAACGATAAACCTTATCCTCTTTCTCGACATAGGCAACACCGTCTTCTATCATCAATGACGAACAGTCAAGGAGACGACGTGGCATCGGATAAGAGTCAATCCGTCCATTCATATGGACATGGACGAGACGAGCATCGATTGAAGAAATGACCCACACCCCCTTCTCAGACGCGTACATCACGTCACAATCATGAAGGACCGGGGCCTTTCTGACTTCTTGATTATAGCGAAAGCGTACGGTTCCCTCTGTTGAGAAACAGACGAGTGCTTCGGTCGAGATCCCATCTCCAAAGATGCCTTCGTCCCCATACCCGATCCAGATTCCCGTTTCATTTATAACGACTACTGCAATCGCGTTACCTGCGTGAAATGAATGTTTGATGTCTCCGTCTGCATCTAACACCCACGCATTGATTGGTTCTCCTTCTAACGTAAACGCCCAGATGAACAAGTGATTCTCGTCGATGATTCGAATACCTGCCACATATTCATGCCGTTTGAAGTCTATGATCAATTCATCCCAATGGATGTAGAATTGATGATTGGACTTGAGCAAACGAGCGGAACTCATTGACTTCCGCGTATCGGAATCAATCATCTCGATTTCACCGTTCATACACCATCACCCCTTACCGTCTTCGAATCGCTTAAACTCCAACGCCGCTCGAAATCGTCTAGATTCTTCATCACTCACCACTACATCCATATATCTCGATTTCCAATATGGGGAGAGGTCCACTTCTTCCACGCCGATCCGCTTGAACCAATCTCTCACCGTCTCATTCGACTGGTGTCTTGAGGCAATCGGCAAGTCCAGATTGAACTGGATGAGCGCATTCCGAATCGCATTATCGGTCCATTGAACCTCTTTGGATTCCACAAATGCATTTGCTTTAGCCGTACGCCCTCTTCGTTTTACGGCGTCACTCGAGAAATCAATGGTCGAGACGACACGCTTTCTTTTCCTGAGCACGCTGAGCGTCAAAATCAGGAGAACAATCAAACCCCCAATAAGGAACCATAACCAGTATGAATTTCCCGACTCGATTACTGTCCCTCCTGTTTCGAACGTATAGTCTAAAAAGTCATTCTTCAAGAATTGAAAATCCTCATCATCTTTCAGACGAAACTTCCCTCCATGTTCATCACTGCTGGTTCCGTCCTCTCCAGACAAGAGAAGCACGATTCCACCTTTTGTCGGGTCGTGAAACCATTCCCAAAACAGACGAGCCAAATAGATGAATCCAGTCACCAACATCAAACTACCTAACATGACCATCAATAGTCGGATTGTATATCGCATCGTAACCTCCGTCACACATTATGTATGATCGTATCATGTATGATAAGAGATTGTCAGAAAAATCCAAACGAAAAGACCGAGAACTCTCGGTCCACTGTTTTACAAAATTGCTTCTGCGAGTAATCGGTCGAACTTACGCACATCCACTTTTTTATTCAGATTGATCTTAATCGTTCCGGCGCGCGTGAAAAGTTGGACTTCTGAGTTCAAGTCGAACATTCTTCCCGCATTTTCCGTCGAGTACATATTGATTGAGTCGTACGGAAGCGAGTACACCTCTATCTTCTTCCCTGTGAGTCCTTGCGCATCACGGACAATGAGACGTTTGTTCGTGAAGACGGCGACGTCACGTACCGTCTTGTAGGCAGCGACGGCCCGCTCCCCATCGATGAAGGACTCCATGATATCACTCGGCACCTCACACTCTGAATAAAAAGTCCACGACAAATCACCAATCGGGTTTCCCATATCGATTCCTCCCTCTATGAAATGAATGTACTATCCCCTATATTCCACAATTCTCGTTTGATTAGACCGCGAATGGGAAGATAATGTATAGCATGTTGATTGTAGAGGAGGACGTCGTCATGATTGCGCAGCAAATCATCACATTACTACTGATTGGCTATTTCATTTATTTGATTGATTCCAAACGAAATTATTTTCCGGTTCCGGTCATCTTGGTCTTGATTGGGATTGGTCTCTCATATATCGCTTTTTTTGATTCGGTATTCATTTCAAAAGATATGATCTTCGAGGTGTTCCTACCGGCACTTCTGTTTACATCGGCTTATCAGTTCAAATACAAAGATTTGAAAGACAATATCGGGATCATCACGATATTGAGTACGGTCGGTCTTGTCTTGACTGCCATCTTGATGGGATATGGCACGTTTTGGATCAGTGAGTTGTTTACACCACTCAGTTTGACCGCCTCTTTCTTATTGGCGTCCATCTTGATTCCGACCGACCCTGTTTCTGTGACCGCGATCTTAAAGCGGAGTAAAGGAGAGAAGCGGATTGCGGACGTCGTCGAAGGTGAATCGATGGTGAACGACGGGACGAGTGTCGTCATCTTCACGATTTTTCTTAGTATGTTCGCAACGGGAGAGCGGTTCTCCACGCTTAGCTTTTTAAGTGAATTTTTGATAGTGTCTGCTGGAGGAGTCGGGATCGGCTTCGTCTTTGGATTTGTACTTAAAAAATTGATGATTGCCAGTTTTAAAAAGCATGAACTCGTCATGTTGACGATCGTTGTCGCGTACGGGGCTTTCTATCTTGCCGACGCACTAGAAGTATCGGGTGTCCTTGCGACCGTGACAGCAGGCATGATGCTCTCCCATGAGCTTGGCATGAAAGAAAATTATGAATCGGTCCAACGTCACTTGGATGGATTTTGGGACATTGTGATTCCCATGCTACTCGCTCTCTTGTTCTTGTTGATTGGAATCGAAGCGACCAGCTACCTGTCTATATCGCTCTGGACGTTCGCTGTTCTTTTATTCTTGCTTTCGCTTCTGACCCGGTTCATCGTCGTCGGCGGTCTCGTTTATACCGTTCCTGTATGGCGTAGAGAATTTAAAGACGATTTGACAGCGACTTCGCTCCTTACTTGGTCCGGGATTAAAGGAACGATGTCGATTGCCCTCGTCCTCTGGCTAGAGGCAGAGAACATTAACGGCTCGAGCGAAATGATATCTCTCGCGTTTGCCGTCATTTTACTCTCTCTGATCTTACAAAGCATCGGTGTCTACCCATTAACGACCTATTTAACGAATAAACATGACGAGTGACGGAACCCTTCCTTAGAGAAGGGTTTTTTACATTCTGAAATTGACATCGCCCACTTTTAGTGTAAAATTACACTTGTAATATACTAGGAGGTGATTCGTTGGAAAACACTTCAACGCCATCCGCTGCCATCTCTACGGGGATTGTGACCGTCGTGCTTGCACTCATCGCTTCGTTTCTGACTCCATCGTTCTTGAAGGTTGGCATCATCTGGGATATCGTTGCGTTCTTAGTCATCGGGATTGCAACATTCAGTTTTACATACCATTATTATCAATCAAAACGATTGACCTACTGGCAATACATTTTCTGTTATATCATCGTCTGCCTGCTCTTATTTATCGTGTTCCTCGGAATCTCGTGGATTTTGATTTTCATAAGCTCAGCGACGCTGTAAGTCAGATAAACAAGAAGGAGCACTTATGCAAAAATCCGAATTTATTGAACAAGTCTCTCGAAAAATGAAATTGATTCGTATCGAATCTCAGTATTCACAGGAAGAGATGGCGAACTTACTCGGTATTTCAAAAAAAACGCTCATCCAAATCGAGAAGGAGCGAAATGAAGCGAGTTGGTCGACGATTGTGACGCTATGCGCCTTGTTTAACGAAAGTGAGATTCTCATACACTTGATTGGTGACGACCCCGTCGAATTCGTCAAACTGATTGCGACCGAGAACACTTATGAGCCGAAAGAAAAAACACTCGGCGGACGCGTCTTTTGGCATGCAATCGAGTCAGGTCCACATTACACCCTTCAACAAAATATCATCAGCGGACATTATCGGATCATCGATCTCAACCATGTGAGGTGGTACAGCACGTTTGATGCAGAGGATGCCGAACAGGTAAGGTCGAAGTTGGAACATCAACGAGAGGGATTAAATGACTAAAAAACGTAAAGATTTAATGATAGCTTTAATCCTCATCATCTTCACAATCACTTATATTTGGTACGTTCCAAGCGTGACAAGTGGCACGATTAGATTCATCGGCACAATCATTTTACTCGTCCTCTCGTCGATTTTTACCACACGCTTGATTCAATCATACGTTCCACTTACTTTGATGAAATTCGTCCTAATGATTATGATTACTTTCCTTGTACTTTGCTGCTTGTTGATCATTTTATTTTATGTTGTGGCTCTTTACCAGATGAATCATCTATAACGAATTGGAGGTTTTCAGATGCGATTTTATGTCGGTTCAAGCTTTTCAAACATCGAAGAAGTACGGTTCATGCGTAATGAGCTGATTGCGCTCGGTCACACCCATATATATGATTGGACTCAAAACGAACGCGCCACATCGATTGATGCATTACGCTCGATTGGCGAAGAGGAGGTTTCTGGAATTCAATCAGCGGACTTTGTCGTCATCCTATTGCCTGGAGGTAAAGGCGCACATGTTGAACTCGGGATTGCACTCGGAATGAACAAACACGTTTTCCTATACGATTTGGGTGATCAGATGATGAATATGAAGGAGACGAGCACGTTTTATTATGTGAATGCGGTACAACGCTTGGAGGGACCGTTCAACGCCCTCCCCTACCAAATTCAAGATCGATTGAAGCTCTCTAATCACGTTTGAGCTGATGCCCTTTATTCTCACGGAATCGAGCTGGGGTGCATCCTACCCATTCCGTGAAATGCTTGTTGCGTTAATCTATATTTAATAGGTACTTAGATTATTCAATTCTACCCAATTGCATCACCAAATGTTGAATTTCAGCATTTAAGAAATCAGTCAACTCGACTAATTCTTCCTCAGATGGAAACAAGGATACGCCTGCTACTCGATAAGTATCAGGAATCGAAGCAGTACCACCTAAAGCTAATGCATTCTTATATTGGTTCAGAGTGTCGACTGGATGTTGCCTATACTGCATATACATGCGAAGTGCAGCAATCTGAGCAAGCGCATATTCTATGTAATAGAAAGGTGTTTCAAAAAGATGAATCACGCGCAGCCACTCTTTTCCTTTCAAATCACTCACATCGCTCCAATCAATCAAATCAGTCTCATATTGATCGACTAAGCGTTTGAATATTTCATCAAATGTGTCCACGTTCTTTTCTGAATCATATAGATTATGTTGAAATTGGTCCACGATGAAAACACTTGGTAAAAATTCGATGATTAATCGAAACTGTTCTAGTTTAGCTTGAATGAAAGCTCGTTCATCGGAAAAGATGTTTGTCCAATGGTCCATCGAAAATAGCTCTAGTGACATGGCTGCGAATTCGCCGACTTCAAACGAAATGGTCTGCGCTTCGAAAAATAGGTGTTGTTGTGAGAGATCATGGTGGATGGCGTGACCCATTTCATGCAATAACACAACGTAGTCATCAAATCCGCCGAATCGGTTCATAAAAATGAAAGATGATTTTGAGTCGGGTAAAGATTCACAAAATCCACCTTCCGCTTTATTCGGTCGAGGCGTTAGATCGAGATGGCCCTTCGCACACATGTCAAAAAAGAGTTTTCCAAAGTAAGGATCGAGTTCATTCAAGATTCGTTCCGTCCCACCGATTAAGTCATGCAACGAAACGGATAAATCGTGATGATTCGAAAAGGGAGAAATGAATGAATCCCATGGCGAAAGTTTCGATTTCTTCAATTCCTTTGTCTGTAGTTGCTGGAACGAGCGGCGAAGTGGCTCAAAATGTTTACTCACTTGATTCGCAAATCGTATACAATCCTCGGCATCATAATCTAGACGGCCTAGCTTCATAAAGGCTAGTTCACGATAACTCTTAGCGTTTAATCGTTGTGCCTGATGTTCCCGATTTTGAATAAGACTTCTCAAGCATTCAGTGATGTCACCTTCTGTTGAGACATACGCTCTATAAATGAGCGTAAAAGCCTGTTTACGGATGGATTCGTCAGCATCGTATAGGTCTCCATGAAGTTCCGCAATCGACTTAGAATGATCTGTCGGGTCAGTCAATTGAACGATTATTTGCAAATACTTCTGTATAAGTTGATCCTCTTCGATCAATAAATCAACATTCTCTTCATGATAAAGATTCATCCGATTTCGCATTAGGCGCGTCACGTGATCCTCATCCTTAATAGACTGTAATATAATTCGTGAAACATGTCTTTTCAGCTCATTGAGTGCAGGTTTTATCACGGTTTGAACATGATGTTGTCTTTGATTTGCTTCTTCACAATCGCTGTGTCGCTGTACGTCAATGTAACTCTTTGTGACGTATTCATCATATCTCCCGATCAATATCGAATGTTTCGATATGAAGCCATCTAACTGATTGGAATCAATTTTATGAAAAGTCGCAAGTACTTGGTTCGTCTCTTTTATCTCTTTATAGTCGATCAACACTGCACCTCGATTCTTCGTTAGCTTTCTATATTATAGATGAATTATAAAATTAAGTGCGACACCCAAAAGTGAACACAAAAAAGCCCATGACGCTCTCCTCGTGTAGAATGAAGTCACCACAACACACATTCAAACGGAGGAAATCGCATGAGCTACACCCATCTTACCACTAGGGAACGCGTGAAAATAGAGACCTATCTGGAGCTCGGGATGTCCATCCGGTCCATCGCGAGACGGCTCGGGCGACAGCCCTCGACCGTCTCGCGGGAGATCAGACGGAACCCCGACTACGTGGCTGAACGTGCCCAGAAACGCTACGAGAAGACGAAGACCAACTGCGGCGCCAAAACGAAACTCGATGACACGATGCGCCGGACGATCGTCGAGAAGCTGCGTGCGACCTGGTCCCCGGAACAGATCGTCGGCCGTCTCTACACAGAGAAAATTGCCTTCTCCACCATCTACCGATGGATCTACGCGGGACGGATCGACGTGTCCCTGACCGTGCTCCGCCAGAAGGGGAAACGTCAAAAGCCGACCGAGACGCGCGGGCGCATCAACATCGGACTCCCCATCTCGAAACGGCCGCCAGAGGTCAGGGGGCGCCGGACGTTCGGGCACTGGGAGCTCGACACCGTCGTCTCCGGACGAGGGAAATCGAAGGCGTGCGTCGCGACGTTCATCGAGCGGAAGAGCCGGTTCTATCTCGCCCTGCCGATCGCGGACCGCACCGCGGCCTCGATGGAGGGGGCGATCCATGCGGTGCACGGCGCCCTCCCGGACGGCATGTTCGAGACGGCGACGACGGACCGTGGCAAAGAGTTCAGCGGTCACGAGCGCATCCAGGCGTCGCTCAGCGTGCCGATGTATTTCGCCGACCCGTACGCATCGTGGCAACGGGGGAGCAACGAGAACGCCAACGGGCTCCTCCGCGAGTTCTTCCCGAAAGGAACAGACTTCGCGCAGGTGGCGCACGACGCACTCGCGGATGCGCTCGCCAAGATCAACGGGCGGCCGAGAAAATGCCTGAACTGGAAAACCGCACGCGAGGCCTTCACCGAGGAAGTGTTGCGCTTAATTTGACAAACCGTCTATTAAATAAAACTAGGGAAGACAAAATACCGATTTTTAGGGTTCAGAACAATCGTATCTTCATGGTTCCCTTCTTTATCTTCCCACTGAATAGTCAATTCCACTTTTTCATCCTCACTTTTAAACATTGGTTCCCAAGTGTGAATGAAGATGGTGGAATTCTTTTGCCCCGTCAGGTGTTCGCTGGTATTCTCAAGCTCATGGATCAGCTCACCGTCTTTAGTGAGTTCAGCCCCAACTAATGTAGCATCGTTTTCACCAAGCCAGTACACGTAACCTGTCCAGTCACCTTTTGGGGCATTCGACTCTCTATTATATTCTGCTTCCCATTGTTTAGAATTCCCGATCCATTTAGGAGGTTGATTTATAGAAAAAATGATCCAGATTGCTAAGATCGAAACAATAGATAAAATAGTGTAGGTGATCTTTTTATAGTTCATATAGTCTCCTCAAATTATCAAAGTCCTTATAAGACTTTATTTAATTTTAATTACTCTAAAACTAAGGGAATCATTGCCTCGGTTTTTGAAGTCTTGGTTATAATAATTGGCTGTATTAGAAGAAATATATACAGTTCCATTAGCTTTTCTATTTACGACAACCGAGTGAAACCATCCATTTTTACTTTTAAATTGAATGACATCTCCAACGTTTGCATTACTAATGATGGTGTTTTTGTTAGTACTAGTTGTGGCGCTCATGCCTTTCTTTGTCCAATACGAATAGAAATCCGTCACTCTTACCCATGAGGTAGATGTCTTATCTCGAATATAGCAACTATTAGACCCTGTGCAATCCATGTAGTTGTCATTAAACCAATACGTGGTCGTTTCAAGCATACCATTTTTTACAGGCGATGGTTTTACTTCCGCTTTTCCACCAGCGTGAATCGCTTGTGAAACAAAATTAGTACAGTTTAAATTATAACGTTTATAGTTGGGATTGGTTTTGGTTGCATATTACCTTGCATAATCAGCCACTTTAGTTCTATTGTATATAGCCATGATGGAGAACTAAGGAATTTTTAGCGCTTCCTGTTCTTCTAATTCTTGTTCAAATTCTTCATTGGCAATATCACGAAGCTTAATATCTTCCTTTAAATTTTAATTATCCTAAATCTCTTTGATTTTTCATTCATGCAGGAAAACTTTTGTTTTTATACGATGAATTGTTGTTTCCAATTTTTTCACAATGTGCTATCCTTACAAAAATGATCTGATAAACGCGATGAAGAGAAGAATAAATCCATGAATCTTTCGTAGAGAGCCCCGCCGGTGAAAAAGGGTAAAGAAGATGGATCGAAACAAGACTCCGAGCAGCGCCATGGAACTCACCCCGAGGGATATGGCGACGGGCACTCCCGTTATAGAGTTGAGGTATAGTCCGACTCGTTCGGCAGTACCAAACAAGGTTCGTACGGTGACGTGCGGACGAACAGGGGTGGCACCACGATGAGAATCTCGTCCCCAAGACTTCGTTCTTGGGGGTGGGATTTTTTTGCGTTCCGAAAGTGATTAAAAAATAGAAGGAGTGATTGACTTGAACTCGTTTCGAAAAACCTCTACGCTACTGCTCGTCAGTGTCGGAATCTCAAATCTCGGTGCTTGGGTATACTTTATCGCGCTCAACCTGATTGTCCTCGAGATGACGGGATCTCCATTTGCCGTCTCGATTCTCTATGTATTAGTCCCACTCGCTTCAATCACGGCGAACCTTTGGTCAGGTAGCCTGATTGACCGGGTCGATACGAGACGACTGATGATGTTGCTGGATGTCCTGCGCGCATGTCTCGTATTCAGCTTGGGCTGGATCGATTCTTTATGGTTCATCTATGGAGTCGTCTTCATCCTGAATCTGATGAGTTCATTATTCGAATCATCAAGCCTGGTCTACATGACGCAACTCGTACCTGCCTCGAACCGTCAAAAGTTCAATGCGATGAAAAACTTTGTACAGTCATCCGGTTTCATTTTAGGTCCGACGATTGCGGGTCTACTCTTTCTAGTCGGGAGCCCGACATTTGCGATTTTTGTGAACGCCTTCGCACTCATTGGATCGGTCGGTATGCTGATGCTCCTCCCATCTCACCTTCGAACGAATGCGCCTGTTGAACCATTCTCTATGCGGATGATCATTGACGATTGGAAGGTTGTCATCCGATTCGCTTCGAATGCCAGATATGTGATGCTCATTTATGGCTTGTTCTGCGTCATGACCATCTTCATGTCTGGACTCGACTCGTTGGAAGCGTCATTCGCGACCCAAGTCCTTCACTTATCTGAGAGCCGCTACGGATTTCTCGTCAGTATTGCTGGAATCGGGATTATTGCAGGGTCTTTCATTAATTCAAGATGGAGTCACCGCTTATCCTTATCGTTTTGTATCGGATTCGGGGCGATCATGACACCAGTCGGCTATCTCCTATTCGCAAGTTCATCCTCGTTCACAATGGCTTCCATCGGATTTTTTGTCCTGACATTCGCGCTTGCCTTTGCAAATACAGGATTCTTATCATTCTATCAACACCATGTCCCGGTCGAAATCATGGGTAGGTTCTCTGGCGCTATCAATGTGGCAGAGTCGCTACTCGTCATCCTACTCACATTTGGGATTGGACTCCTTGCCGAAATGATTGGGATTCGCCCGGTCTATCTCGCATTCTCGATTATCTTCTTTCTTGTTGGTTGTTACACCATACATGTCATGCGCGACCGTTCGAAACGGGAGTATTTCAATCACAATCAAATCGAAGAAGTGTCTTAAGTCATGAGCCGGTCGTTTTTATGCGACCGGCTTGTTCGATTCGATGAATCGCTTCGATGATTGTGTCTGGTCGTTGTAAATGAATTTGGTGTCCTGCCTTTTCTGCGATGATGAGTTCCGATTGATTTGATAATCTCAACTGTTGATGGATCAGATCATGCCACGTCTCTTCTAGCAAGCGAATTTCAGCCTCAGGTAACCCTCCATTTATCCCTTCTTCAATCATCGCTTCAGAATCTCGACCGATGACAATTAACGGGATTGATGAAAAGGTACCCATTTGTTTGATGATTGAGGCATCGTCATGCCAAAACGATTCTTCTTCCAACATCGTTTTATACAACTGAGGAGATTGATAAAAACGCTTGAGACGTGCGAGTACATCTGATGATAAGCCTTGTTGTTCGAGTGAAAGTTCTGGCTGATGGAGTCGCTCTAATTCTTCTTTCGATAGATTTGAATAAGAACGACACATCGTCCGCCAATCTTCATCTGAATACTGACCATCCATTATAGGCGTTTCTAACTCATCTAATATTGAAAGGTTATGGGAAGTGGAATCAACGAGTAGGACTCCTATTACTCTATCCAAAATAAGTTTGGCCATGTGTTGCGCGCACAGACCTCCGTAAGAATGACCGACTAATATGATTGGTTGTTTTAGCTGAAGGGCATCCAACAATTCTGTACATTCAAGAAGATGAGATGACGTTCGACTCGAGCGCATATTTATCTCGCTCTCACCATAACCTGAGCGATGATAAAGCAATACTTGATACGACTCGCTTAATTGTTCAGAAAGAGAAACCCACTCTTCGAATGAACCTCCCATTCCTGTCATCACCACGATGAGGCGTTCCCCGGAACCGAATAATCGATATTCCATGTGATATCCATTGACTTCAATCACTCTATTCATACACTCCACCGTTTAATCAGCTCAAGATCCTCTGGAAATGCAAGTTCCAATCGCTCCAATTCATGAATCGACCACCAATTGACTTTATCGATGTCCGAGTCGATAGTTGCGGTCGCCAACCGCTCCTTACACGTTGCCAAGAAATAATGTGTCTCGACCTGAAAGTTTGATATGATGGCTCGTTTGATATGTAGTCGTTGATCAACAGAAGTGCGATAGCCCGTCTCTTCTAACACTTCGCGCCGACAACACTGTTCCGGAGTTTCTCCGTCTTCTAGACCACCTGATGGCAAACTCCATTGTTGTATGTCACGATTCTTTACGAGTAGGACTTCCTGCTCTTCGTTGATGCATAAAGCAGCTGATCCAATCCATTGTTCCATAGTCTTATTACTCCTTTTTCAATTTTCTGCTTGCAGGTGACGTTACGTCACCCGATATGATGGGTCTACAACTACATAAGGAGGAAATACGATGTTGAATCAAATGCAAAAGAAAACAACTCCCATTTGGACATGGAATCAGTTCGCAATTACGATGGTTCTTCTATTCGGAGTGACGCCCCTACTTATCGAGCGACAATTACACAACTTTCTAGAACAGTCATGGGGAAACACCCTCTATTCAGGAACAAGTATCGGCCTGTTATTAGCCATAATGTTTATGACTGTCCTCTATCTCGTCGCAATACGTCCTCAAACCCTATCGCTGGAAACGTTAGGACTTCGCCGTTTTCCATTGAAAGATTCGGGCATCATCTTTCTATGGACAATTGTGCTAATTGTACTCAGTATTATCATCGTCATAGTCCAATCATATTTCGGTATCGGTACGTCGAATACAAAAACAGAGAGTTTACAAAGTGACTTGTCGATTATCTCCATACTGATTGCGTTTGGATCGGCGGCTATCGTTTCACCGATCTATGAAGAAATCTTTTATCGTGGGTTCTTGTACCGCTTCTTTCAAGAACGGTTTGGGGTTGGGATCGGGATGATCGTAAGTGCTGGAATATTCACTCTCGCTCATTTACCGACGACAAACACGTTACTCGTCAATTTTGTATCGGGACTAGTGTTCGCTTGGGTATATGAACGGACTAACTCTATCTATTCCAGCATGCTCATCCATGGCACCTTTAATGGGCTAGCCGTTCTATTGACTGCATTGGCATGAGGGAATCAGTCTGCTATTTCTTGATATAGTGAATCAATATAGGCAAGAATCGATGCATCGATTGGATACAGTCCTAATTCATTCGATGCGTCAGTTGATTTTCGAATCTTCCAAAATGATTCAATCAATTGTTGATTGTCTCCAAATGTCTCGTCTGTTAACCAAGTCAAATCTTCTTTAAGAATTTGGGCTTCTTTTGAGGAAGGGGCGACCCCACGTTCGATTAGAATTTCGGTTCTCCGAATCAAGTTGATCCACTTTTTCGTATCATGCTCACCGTCTTCTAATTTAGGTAAACTTGATTGCAATGAATCAGACTCTTCTTCCGTAAAATAGTCCGTCCATTGTTTCCGGTCATTTGATTTAGCTTGAATAGTTTGTAGTTTCGTCCAATCGATTTTTTCATTTTCAAGCTTCATGGATTGAAGGAGCGTGACCGTATAGTTCTGCGCCTGCTTCAATTCCTCTATCTTTTCTTCTAACGAGGACAGATGAGCGGACAAGATGCTTGTAAGGGATTCTTCATCTAAGATTCTCCGAATCTCATCGAGCGGGACGGTCATCGATTTTAAAAGCATGATTTTTTGAAGTCGAAACATTTCGTCATCACTATAAAATCGTTTCTGCACATCGTTCGTATACGAGGGGGTGACCAAATTGATTTGGTCATAGTATCGAAGCGTACGCACAGACACGTTCAGTTTTCTCGCGACCTCTCCCGTTGAATAGTGTCTGGTCAATTTTTGACCCTCCTAACTACATATGACGTGTATGTATGAATATCTTTTGAACTGATGAATCCCTTCATCCTAATCTGAAAATGAAATTCGTGGTACATCCCCATCCATTCACTAATCATTTCTCGAGTGAACATCTACGTCATCCTTTCGTGTCCCAATCAATCGATAGTCGTCTTGATTCTGAATGGCATCGAGAACCTCTTCTACAATCTCGTCGTGTGTCAACCAACGGACAGATGCCATCTCATGAATTTCACCTAATTGAACTTGTCGATACGTTTGTTGTTCATTGAAACATAGACACCTCTTCTCATATTCCGAATTCGCCCGGCTACCTAAAATATGTATCACCTCTGCAGTCTCCGAATGTTCCAAAATGATTTGCATCGCTTTCCCTGAGCCGCGATGCACCCAGGCGATAACTCGATCAAACGGACTGTTTTGTTGAACTGCATGCTGCAGTGCGCTTGAAAGTGCTTCTTCCTCGCGATAATCAACAATCAGTGGATGACACGTTTCAGGATTTCGTTGTACGATGCTTGCCATTTTTTTTTATCTCGTCCAATGATTGTGACATCCTGTTCAATTGCTAAATAAGATGTAGGTTCGGCCAACATCCCTGTCCCTCCGACAATCAAAATATGTTTTAGATTCATACCACCACCTCATTTTCCATTATACACCAATCATTCATTCTTCTTTTCCTATAGATGTGTTCGGAAATATTCACGTCTTTTCAAAAATATACCTTTCATAATCGAGTGAATCACTTATAATGAATCAAGTGTTCAAATCGGTTTGAACAATCACTATTTTGGAAAATGGATAATAGTGTAACGATTTCAATTTATTTCTTTTAAGAGGAGGATACCTATGAGACATTGGACAACGAGTTCACTACAACTGATTGCACTCATTGTTGTATCGTTGGCATGTAGTATTCTATTTTCCTCTCTGCTGATCATGAATCATCTACCTGTTTGGTGGATGATCTGTATTCCGATTCTTTATCTTTCAACGTTGCTCATTTATCGCGGGTCTGGTGTACTCATTCTGTTAGGATTCGCTGCTTACTTTTTAATCACGATGCCTGTGTATGAGACTGCCGCTACTGCGCAACTATACATTTTATTACTATTAGCGATTTTGACGGGGTTGTCTTACTGGCTCCAAGTCAAGCTGTTTCATGCCCAGTTTGCACTAAAGGTTGCGGAAGCGAGAGTCAGTCAGTTGATTGCGGTCGACCCAGAGACTGGTTTTGATAACCGAGATCGGTTTTTGATGGATATAGAGGCTGAACGGAATCGGTTGATTCGCCACGGGGAAACGTTTGTGGTGTCATTCATCACATTACCGATTCTTGATGATTTTGAAAAACGGTATGGTTCATCCGAGTATGAATGGTTCTTGAACTACTTTAGTGATGAACTTCACGAAGCGACTCGACGAACAGACAAGAAATATCGAGTTGCGCAAGACACATTCGCTATGATTTTCCCTCAAACGTCAATCGAAAATGCACAAATTGTACATGAACGAATCAGACCACTACTCCTAGAGTATTCACGTCAGAGCGGAGATTCGCTCACAGTTGAATGCTCAGACAAATCGTTTGAAGTGAACTTAGAGAACGCATCCATTCGATTAGAAGAAATTCATCGGTATATAGAATCTAAAGACTAAAAAATGAGTTCATTCGTGAACTCATTTTTTGATGGAGTGAATATGAAATTCGAGTTTCTCATCCATTTCGACGATGTATTGTTGATCAAGTACCATCTGAATCGGGCTCGGAATCGACAATTTTGGTGAAAAGAGCCAAACGCGCCCTTGAGGTACAAGCAGCATGTATGTATTGTGATTTGGAGGACCCATGAAATTTAAATGACGGGGGTCAATTGAGTTCCCATCTCGCCGTCTAACTCCAATTGTCTCAAGCGCCTTCGCGACGAGAGACGGGTCTTCTACCGTCAAACTCATCTCGCCGATTCCAAGAAACTCATTTGACGAAAAGGACTTGATGTTACTTTCCGGATTAATCGAATGTCGAGCAATCAACTCGATGACATTCTCGTCCGCGTCGTAAAAATAAAGCGATGATGCATCGATCCCTTCGAAATAGATTTCATCCTCCCCTTCCTCGATCAAAAGCGGGACACGTGACATGATCCATTCCTTCGCTTCTTTGAACCGGTTAGCCTGAATATTGATCGCGAAATGGTATTGTCGCTCTTGCTCCGTTACAGCCTCTTGAAATATCAAGGTATCTTCTCCTAATTCGATTTGAAATCGGGTCGAATCTTCTTCACCAACGGATAGTCCAAGCTTCTCCACATAAAAACGTTTCATTTCGTCGAGCCGGTTCGTATAGAGCGTGGCTTCTGTGATTCTCATAAAATCCCTCCTCGTATTCTTCATGTTCTTGCTTATCTATGTGACTTGATGGCTCGCTTGTATTTTTGGTATTCTGCCCAACTCATATTCATTCTTAGTAAATCAGAACAACAATCTTCTTTCCACGTAATCGGATTGAAACCAGTCTTTAACGCTACGTGACTCTTGCCTGAATCATCAAAATTCAGAGTCAATTGAGCCACACCTTTCTCCGTATAGGTTTTAGCCAATCTCGGATTATACCGGCTGTATTGCTCACCTAGAGAAAAATATGGCTGTACTGCCCACGGACATCGCTCAATTGCCATTTGAAGATATTCGCGCTCTTTATGTCGTAGCACCTTTGAAACGCTTAGACAAATCAATGCAGAAACTTCAGGTGTTGCTACTTCAATCAATCGATTCGCCACTTCAATGACTTCCTCGTCTATCTCAAAATCATTCCATCCCATATCATATAATGCCAAGGCAAAATAGAAGGGTTTATCTGGATGGTATGAAAAGGCGGTTCGGCAAAATGCATTCACTCGATCATAATCTTCAATCCGATCCAACCGTTCGTAACCAATAAGCAAATCCCAGCGATATGATTCGGTCGGATCGAGCAGCACATAGTCAATTAACAGCTGCTCGATGTCCGGAGTGTCGCCCATGAATTGTTCAAGTTCTTTGAATCGTTTGTCGTGAACAAGTAACTCGATTCGCTCCAACATCTTCTGCTGAATCGAAGTGAGAGCTTGATTTCCTGTATACAAATCGAAAATCAAAGATGACTTCAATTGACTCACCCTGATCTCCTCCTTTATCCGCTACGTTCAACGAGTCGGAATATATCATCGACCCGCGACCTCGTGATACCATTACGCTGCTCCATTGCAAGAGGATGATTCGTTGGTTCGAGTTCAATCAATGGACGTAGTCCGACTCCACGCATATGTACGTTTGTCTTTAGATTGATGGTATCTGGATAGATGGGAAGATCCGTAGATAACCAGCCGAACATCGGGCCGAGGTCTACACGAGCTGGTTCATCCCATAAATCGATGACTTTGAAAAAGTTATCCGCACTGAGTGATACCCAGACATTCCAGATGAAAGGATCGTCTTCTCCAATGATCGGGAGTTCGAGGCATCCGTTGATAAAGAAATGAGCTTCATCGAGGACGCAAATATCATCTGTCAAAACGACGCGCTTCTTCATCTCCCGTTTCGATAGGCCGTCTAATACTGATGGCATGATCGATCCAAAGCCGACTGTATGTTCTTTACTCGTGCCACATATCGAGCAGTTGCAATCACTCTTGTGTTTTCGTTTGAAAAGGTATCTCATAAGTACTCGCTTTCTGATTTGAGTTTAATTAATGGTATGTGAAATAAATCCATTCATTTTACACGTATTTCATTTTTTAAAGGAAATCACGGTTTGTTAGACGAATGTAGTAACTCTTGAATCAGTCTCTAACACTCGCGTCCGCGTATCATTTTTAGATAAAAACACTTCTTCCCCATTTTCATCAAAGCAGTATGCGATCGGAAGCGAGATTCCACAATTTCGATACGATCCATCTGCGTGACTCGTTCCGATAATCATCGCTTTTCGTTCCATCGCAATTTTTCTCGCTTCTTCCGTCCACTCCGTGAATTGTTCCTCACTAAACATCCCGACCCCGATTGGATTGAATATGATCGTCAGATGCTCATGACCCTTCAATCCTTCAACCCCCATAAAAATCTCCCTGCACAGTAAATATCCGTATTCTTCTGCTCCATCTGTGACACTTGATGGCATGAACAAGAGCTCATTCTCTGGTGTTTTCCGTCGCGTTAACAACGTGTCACCTTGCTTGTTTATGATGAGGACCCGATCTTTATTCGTGTCATCTCGATACCCTAAAACAATCGTTGTGTTGAATTGGATCGCTAAATCACTCAGCTCATCCAATTCTCTATATGTACAATACCCCTCTGGATAGAGAATCAAGTCCACCGTAGGGTTTGATTCAATCTCTCCCTTCAGTTGCTTGAGATTTCGCTCTATCTTCGGTTGCCCAATCAATATATTCATGACTATTCGCCCGCTCTCA
Source organism: Exiguobacterium sp. N5 (assembly GCF_025842465.1). Lineage (GTDB taxonomy): Bacteria > Bacillota > Bacilli > Exiguobacteriales > Exiguobacteriaceae > Exiguobacterium > Exiguobacterium profundum. The sequence goes on along the minus strand of NZ_JAPAEP010000001.1, from coordinate 720,782 downwards.
TGATTTGTCTAGTTGGTGAATCCATTCATATGTAAGTGAGGTTGTCGACCAAACCCCACGATAAAGCAAGAATTTGATACTTCTCTTTATACTATCATTTAATTTATTCTGCATTAATGCTCACCATCACATTTCCAACCTTTTTCCCTTGGTCCACATATCGGTGCGCTTCGACAATCTTATCGAGTGGATATACCGTATCAATGACGGGTTGCAATGCTCCTGACTCAAACAATTCGTTCAAAAATATCAAATCCTCTTTACGTTCACTGGCTGGTCCTTGCCCCGCGACAGAACTGAAGGCCCCGTTATCGCTCACATGGGCTTTCGCTAATCGTTTATCGATTTTCCCTGAGGCATCAAAGACCACATCATACGTATTTAATTCAAGATCGTACCCCTCTTTCGTGTAATCGACGACCACATCAGCCCCAAGTCGCTTCACAAGTTCAACGTTTCGCTCGTGGCAAACTGCTGTGACATGCACGCCGTAATGCTTCGCAATCTGTACGGCAGTCGAACCGACAGCACCCGCTCCACCATAAATGAGAACGTTCGTCGCTCGCTCGATACGTGCCTTCCGTAAAAAATGTAATGCAGTCGTCCCACCAAATGGTAGCGCCGCTGCCTCGATAAAGCTGGCATGGGCCGGCATCTGAAACACACATTTCGATTCGTTCACACATGCAAACTCCGCATAACTACCAAAACGCATCCCAGTGAGGGCATAGACGTTGTCTCCGACCTGAAAGTTTTTCACACTGTTGCCTGTTTCTACGACGGTACCTGCCAACACGACACCGAGAATCGGTTGACGTGGCGCCTTAAACCCAACAACTAATCGCATCGGTAGTTTTCCTAATGCTGGAACGTCTAGTGCGCGGAGGCGTCGGTCTCCCGAGTGGACGGCCGATGCATGGACTTGAATCAGTAACTCATTGCTTTTCGGCTTCGGTTGATGCACTTCTTGAATGACGAGTACTTCCGGTGGCCCATACGTGGTACAAATCGCAGCTTTCATATCGATTCACTCCATTCATGAATTGTCACCTCAATCTGTTATACACGTTCCCTCAAACAAGACCGTTCAGTCCATTCGACATAGAAAAACCGGATCATATCATACGATATCATCCGGTTCCTTCCTTAATGACACAGTCGAATCAACAAGGGTGAACGGATTCGAAAAGGAAGCAGCTGCCGCTTCCGATTGTGCTAGACTTGCCTCGGTCACCACCGGTTCCTGACGTCTGAGCTTAAATGCTCGCTCAAGACGGCTCGTCAACAAATTGAAAATAAAGATAAGCGCAGCAAGTGACATGGCCGGGACGAGAAATAGATGATTCGTCATCCATGTCATCGCAGTGAACTGTCTGAAATAATACCCGAACATCGAAGACCACTCATAGACGGTCGGCATGATCCCTTCATGTAACAAGACCGTTCCTCCGAAGAAAATCCCAAACAGTGAGAGATGAATGAGCAACATGAGCGTCTGAACAAACTGTTGCATGAAGACGATCACGAGGGTTGGGACGAGATGCGGGAAAAGGTGCAATCTCACACGATGCCAGACACTGCCACCAAGCGTCTGAGCCACGATCATGAACTCTTGTTGAAGCAATTGTCGAATCTCCGTGATCAGGTATAACGTGACGGCAGGCAATCCGAGAACGACTAAGACGATTAGTTCAATCTTTACTCGATCAAATAATGGAGGCACCTGTGTCGAATCAAAAAAGGTCAGTGTTCCTACTAACATCATCAATGCGATCAATGAAATCGGCAGAATCAAAAAACCGTCCAATAGCGTTTTAAAGAATTGATTTAAGCGAGCTCCCCTGAAAGCAAGGGGGATGCCAATCAATAGTCCGATGACCATCCGTCCGAATGCGACGAGCGCACAGATGCCAACGGTCCACTTAAATCCTTCCACGAGCATTTGGAATAAATCATATCCAGCATTGTCCGTCCCGAGCCATTGATATTTTGAGGGTTCTAATGGTGGTATTCCAATGAGTCTCCCTTCATCAGAGTAGAGCATGAGGGTTTGATCTACGTTCCCATCACGAAACACGGTATTTCCAAAACTCATCAACAATAGACCCGCTACGATGACAAAGCAGAAGAGAAAAATTGGGTCACGCATTAATACTCGACGCATCAAATCCCTCCTTTCCATGCATTCGGAATAATCCATTCAATCAGTAAATCCAGTAGAAAAATCGGGATATAGATGACGAATAAGATGACCAGTAAGATCTCCATCTGCGGGTTGTAGACGGCGAATCGGAATAACCCTTGAACGTTAAATAGATATTCGACAATCAAAAGTGTCGATAAGATGGTAATGATGTTCGAACGGAAAAAGAGGTAAAACCGATAGATGATATTCGGCAACAAGTGTTTCCAAAACAACCCTCTCGGTCGAATCCCTTTCGCTTGCGCGAGCTCGAGATACGGAATGGCTTCTTGTTCATGAATATGAATCGTCAACCATTTGATAAAGAAGAATAATGTCGTCATCGTCAAAGTGACGATCGGGAGAAACCGAATGTACTCTGCGAATCCTCCGGCCACTTCAATGCGATCGAATCCCGTAGATTTATGGATTGTAATCGCAAGAAATTGAGAAATAATTAACCAGAATAAATCTGGTACCATCTCGAGCGTCTGACTCGTTTGGTGCAAGACGGTACGAACTCGTCTCCCGCTGCGGTAATAGTAGTACGCATATATTAATCCTAGCGAGGTCGATACTGCGAGTGCTGTGGTAAAAATGATGACCGACTCTTTGACGAGGGGTCCAAGTGCCGGCAAGAGCGGCAAGTAACGTTGCGCGGTGATGTTGTAATATGTAATGTCCTCTAATTTCTGTAATTGATCCATCTGTTGTTGAATCCCATTCCAATAATTCGTCAGACTAAAATCCGTCTGAACGACGAGCGATGGTAGCGCACTGATTGCAATCAAGATGAAAAATGCGACAATCAGATGAACTGATTTTCGAGCAATATACGTCATAGTTCGATCTCCTTTTGAATGCCAATCTCTCAATCAAAAGTGTGAAAGGATGTCCGTTTGATTGTTCATTTTCTAAAGGGAATAATATCCAAAGACACTTTCCACTGATTCTAGCATATTTATTATGCAAATAGAAACAATTTTCTGAAATTTGTATGGGTTAATTTGTATGATACAATGTATAGATAGAAATATTTAGGGGGTTATAGGATGTGGATTATTTTTGGATTGGCGGCGATTGGGGCAACGCTTATTAATTTGACCGTATTTATGATGGAGAAGGACTATAAGCTGCCGATGGCGATTGCCCTATCATTAGTTGCTCTCACTTTATGCGCCGAATATAGCTTGCTCAACATGTGGGTCGAAGCTAAAGACTGGGCTGCCATAATGGATGTCGTACCCGGTATGTCTCGTGCGTTATGGTTTTTGACGATTGCGGCAATCTTTATGAATATCCTTCCGATCTTTTTAGAGAGAAAACGAAACAAGATGAAGGAATCGAAATGATAAATAGTACGTTTGCCAAGTTCCACTCATTTGGTGCATGACAATGAATCATAAACTTATTGCGATTCTCTCCAACCCTTTTGGTATATTCATTTTTGCCTTGATTTCACTGTCTTTTATATGGCAGACAGTATCCCGTTTTTTGTCGTCTCAGTATCTTTTCTTCGGAACCAATTTGGTCGGTGGACTTGCATTTATCGTCATGATGTTACTTTTATGGCGTACATATAAGAAAAAGGACAGAAAAACGTGTTCGAAGCTATGCATTTAGCTTTGAACACGTTTTTGTTCGACCATGTCACGCGATCAATCATCTGAATGAGTTGAGTACAATAACTCACCGTCAAGTGAGCGCAACTCATAATCGATTCCTGATTGCATCTGCTTTGTCATTATTGCGCGACACGTAAACACATATCCTGGACCATATGCAACGTCCGGAATTTCCTTGAAGCCGTATGACCGCTCTCCGAATCATAGTGTCACGTTCGATGAACCCTTCGATGATCGGTCATCGACGACATAACATTCTCCCGTCTCGACGATGTGATTCGTCGTCACGCGGTCGTACGTTTCCATGCCTGCCATTCCAAATACAAGAAACGAACAAAACATTGCGAGACAAGCTTGTCCTAGTTTGACTCGATTCCGAGTCTTTCGCCACTCTCTCCAAATAGATGACAAGAGATCCTAGACACAATAATCCAATCAACCAAGTAAGTACAATTTCCAACAACCGAATCACCTCGTTTTACAATACGACTTTCTTCAAAAAAGGATTCGTGTCCCCTCACAAAAAAACTCGACACATGTCGAGTTTAAGGTAATTCATACTCCAATTTTCGCTTTTGCCAAGCGACAAGGAGGATACTGATGATGACGAGTAGGAACCAGGACGACAGTTTTCCTAAATCAACGATGGCCCAACCGTTCAATTGGTCCGGATACGCCCAGCCGTTGTAGAACGTGACAATATTTTCAGCGAGCCAGATAAAGCAGGCAATTAAGAAGAATGACAGGACGACCGGCATCTCAAATCGTCGATCGTCGAGTTTATACGAGACAACCGAGCGACCGAACGCCAAAAAGATGAATGCGATCAACAGCCACCGTAGGTCTAACCAAACATGGTGCCAAAAAAAGTTGAAGTAAATGGCGATGCCAAGTCCGAAGGCGATGATTGGGTGCGGCATCTTCGTAAATCGTAAATCGAGACGACGCCATGCCTGGACGACGTAACTACCAACGCTCGCATACATAAATCCGGCATAAAGCGGGACGCCCCACACTTTTGTGAACGCCTCATCCGGATAACTCCATGACCCCATCTGCACCTTGAATAATTCAAGTCCAAGACCGATGACATGGAACCAGCTGATGACCTTCACTTCTTCCATCGTCTCGAGCCCCGTCTTCACAAGGACGACTTGAACGAACAAACACCAGATGAGTAAAACGTCATATCGTGGGAGTGGTAACTCTACAAACTTTGTGACGGCAAGCGCTCCGAAGATGGCGACCGGAAAGATACAACTAAGTGCCTGTTCGTAAGCGAAGATAAAGAGATAACGTATACGTCCCATCCGTTGTCCTACCTTTCGATGTATTCATATAAAAATGAGGATTCGCCATCATAAAACCGCGGGTCAAAGACGCCGAGCCGTTCTTCGTTTGCTACGATGACGACGAACGGCGACCATTTGGTCAATGTGCGCGCCTCATGATTCGCTTCAAACAATGGTTCAAGACTCGCCTTTTCGGCACTCGTCAATTCGTATTGCAAGGTCGCTTCTTGATATATCGAATCTTGAAAGAGCGATACGTCCTCGTCAGTCTTCGTAATGACCGTGAACTGAGTCGGGATAAATGAAGCCGAGAGCACCACTTCGTCATATTCCTTTGAATAAGACTGATATAAATAGGCGCCCTGCGCACTTTGAAGCGCGACATAAAGAACGAGGGCAGCCCATGCATACCGATACGTCTTATAACGGACTTCTTGTTTACGTGCGACGAGCCAGGCGACCAAGAAGATTCCCCAATAGACAAAATCGACAATCGGGATCACACCGAATGTGATCCTCACGTCCGAGATCGGTTCGAAATACCCTGTCCCCCATGCATTGAACAAATCGGATGTATTGTGTACGAAGACAGACAATAATGCCCACCAAAAATAGCGGATGTCCGTCACTCGAAAGAGAAGGCGAACCAGTATGTAGATGAGCAGTGCAAAGAGCGGAACGAGGAAGATCGAGTGAGTGATGCCGCGATGCCACATCTGATACATGCCTTCCGTGTCCCATAGCCGTGAAATTACATCACTGTCAGGGATTTGGCTCCCGACGAGTGTCGTGACGAATAAGGCTCGTTTTTCATGTTGTTGTAAATCACGCTTATCGGCTGCACCATATAACGTCAAACCGAATAACGTATGTGTAATCGTATCCACGTTCTACCTCCATAGCGAAAGAGACATCTCCCAATCCTGGACGATGTCTCTTCCTATTAGTTCTCTTTATCCATTTTCATGGCGCGTCTTGCGACGATCGTTACGAAAATGACAGCGACAATCGGAATGATCAATGGCATCCAATTCAACATCCGCCTGTCCCCCTTCATCTAGTGTCGCAAGCAGTATAGCACATCTGCTTACTCGATGGAGGAATGAATGCTTGTATGTTCATAAGTAATTGCCATCTTCTCAATCGTTGCTTTCATATGATCACGAAGCGTGAGTGGTTCAACCACTTCTACTTGTGAACCCAAAGATAGCAACCAGTAAATAAATCCGTCAGAAACGGCCGCATCGAAACGGATGAGGAATCGTTCTCCATGTTCAGAAACAGAAACGTCTTCCCCTAACTTGTCAAAGATGACCGGGAGAACGCGTTCGTCGACGGACAAAACGATTTGTTCATCAGATCCGTTATACATATTGAATGATTTTTGATAGTAATCATCAGGTAAATGATGCTTCGGACGAATGGTGCCATCTTCCACAATCTCCGAATTGACGATGCGATCGACCCGATAGTTCCGCACCTCTCCGATTGATTCGTCGATCCCGATCAAGTAGTACTGCTCGTGATTCCAATGCAAATCGATTGGATCAACGACGTATCGCTCTCCGTCACGGCGGAGCGGGAACGTTCGTTTCGTCACATCAAATCCGACGACGTCTGTATATTGGAACGAGATAGCTTTTCGTTCATGAATGGCCCGTTGGATACGATCGATATGGTAAGGAATGTGTCCGTGTTTTTTCTTCGGCGTCTTGATGATCGATTGTAGCGTCTTCGCTTCAGGGATACTCGTCAGCATTTGAAGTTTCTCTACAATTTCCTCGGTCACGTCTTCCGAGATAAATTTCGCTGCGACAATCGCATCGACCATCATCCGGAGTTCATGAATCTCAAATAAGCGGGCCGAATGCCAATACTTTTTAGCGAGACCATTCTTCTCCAATTCATCCTGCACTTCAAACCCCGAATTATTCAGTGCCTGGATATCGTCTTTCACCGATTTTTTTGCTAACTTAGAAGTATCTCCTATCGTTGACAAGTACTCGAGCAAATCTTCTAGTGTCTTTGGATTCGCTTCGTCCGTGTAACGTTCGAAGAAACGTCGAACTTCAAGTAACCGCTCTCGGTTATTCACGGTTCTATCCCCTTTCGTTTCTCTATCTAAATTATGTATAAACAGACATTATCATTTTATTTCCACGAAATAAAGGTATTTTCCATTACAAAACGTTTAAGGAGGCGCCATCTAAGTTGAAATATTATGCACACGTCGACGGCTCAAAAATCGAATATATAGACCGCGGTCACGGTCCCGTCATCGTACTGATCCATGGGACCCAATCCTCGAGTCTAGAACCATACCATGTGGACCAACTCGTTTTATCCGGTTTCCGGGTCATTGTCCCATCTAGACCCGGATATGGAGAAACACCATACTCTTTTTCAGCATCTCCTCAATTGTTTGCATCCCGACTCTCTCACTTGATGCAAATGCTAGATATTGATCGATATCATGTCTATGGCATCTCTGCCGGAGGACCGACCGCGATCGAGCTCGCTTCACAGAATCAGTGTGTCCTTAGTTTGACCCTCGCTGCCGCCGTGACGAGTGTCGTTGATTTCCCGTATCGGGACACGGTCAGCCGAAATGTCGTCCAACCCGCATTTATCGCACTTCAATTCATCATGAAACAGTTTATTGCTCGTGCCATTCATAAACATCCATTCGAAGCGACGGCCCGTATGATTCAATCGACAAGCGTGTTGGCACTCGAGACGATTCGAGAAGAGGTGTCTCCTTATGATATTTTCCTCCTGAAACGCGTCGCGAATCAGATGGCGTTTGGACTTGGCGCACAGTTCGATTTGAAACAACGTGTCTCGAGTGAGGTGTTACTCGGTGTGTCGTGCCCAACCTATATCATTCACTCGAAAAACGACAAAGCAGTTCCTGTTCGACATGCCCATTACGCGAAGCGCTTGATCCCACATGCGCAGCTTACGATTCTGAACAGTCCCGGTCACTTGATTTGGGTCGGACGGCAAGCAAGAAAATCAGAGCGACAAATCGAACGGTTTATCCGATTCAACTCGTAAGCATCTCAAAAAGAGGTGCTTTTTTACTTATCTAACCCGAGGGCATCAATCAATTGATTCGTCGAATGTTCCGGTAGTCGCCAGACAACGTCCGTTCGTTCAAGATGCGTGATGACACTCGGACGGTACGGTTGACCGAGCCACAGCTGATATCGTTCATGCTCGCCACCTTTAAATTGCAGCAAGAGATCAAAATCGGGTGCCACTTCAATTTCGACGTCTTCGATTTCTTCTGAACTACGTAGCATTTCCGCGAACACCCGCACCTGGCTCAATTCATGAAACTCTAACTTCACTTCTGGATTCATTATTCCACGCACCGTCGACTCCGCCACCATCACGCATTCAACTTCTTCATTCTCAATTTCTCCAATCGGATCTCCAAATGGTGCGGTAATCGTTCGAATCGCATCAACCCACTTCATCATTTTATTCATTCTCTCACCTCTCTCTTCTCTTCATCTATACGTAGATCCAATCGAAACGGTTTCAACATTTGGAAAAATTAAAAAGCCGAGCAAACGCTCAGCTTTTACATTCATTCATATTTCCAACCGACTAAACTTGCCTCGTCTCCGACGTAGCGGACTCGTTTCTCACCATCACTTGGGAAGACGCGAAGGGTTGCCACAGCGTCACCGTCATTGACGAAACATTCGACACTCGACGAGTCGACATACAGATGAAGGGACGTGACCTCAATCACTTTTGTCCGGGTCGTCCCAAACTCCGTCGCGAACGGTTCACCCGCGTTTGTCCGATCGATGGTCAATTCGTTTGTATCTTTCTCGTACCGAATCACGAGCGACTCATCTTCTGTCTTCAATAGTTCAAGTTTGAAGTCTTCTCCAGCTGTCGACAGTTCCAATTCAAAACGTTCGGGTGAGATCACGTCAAGCCGTGTCCCTGATTCGTTTACGAACTGATTAGATCGGAGTTGCTTCATTTCAGAGATTGGTCGTTGTTTTAATACGCCATCTTCAAGCGAGAGTTCTCGAGGGAGCGTCAACGCATGGGCCCAACCGTAGCGGTCTGTCGGATATTCGATCTCCGGTAGGCCCATCCAACCGACTAGAATGCGACGACCGTCATGCTCCGTCGATTGCGGGGCGTAAAAGTCGAAACCGAAGTCGAGCTCTTCAAACGACTCGTGCGTGAAGACGAGCGTCTCTAAATCAAGAGTGCCTGTGACGTATCCAGATTGATAGATGTTGTGATAGCGATGACCTTCAGGCTCAATCCCTTGCGGAGAAAAAATGATGACATGCCTTCCATTCAGTTCAAACACGTCAGGACATTCCCACATGTAACCGAACTGCTCGAGCTCCGTCTTCACTTCACCTAAAAATGTCCAATCATTTAAGTCAGTTGAACGATATAAGACGACACATCCTGTCTCATCCGTTCGCTGTGCACCGACAATCGCATAATATGATCCATCTTCTTCCCATACTTTCGGATCGCGGAAATGTTCCGTGTAACCGGCCGGAATATCCGGGATGGCCACGTTACGGCGCTCGATCATCCCTTCACGCAGTACACCGATGATTTGCGAGGCGTGACGCGTCCAATCGTCCGTACGATGATTCCCTGTATACATCACGTGAAGGGTGTCGTCCACAACGAAACCACTTCCTGAATAGGCACCATGGGAATCTTCTTTCGTTTCAGGGACTAACGCCACCCCGCGGTCGGTCCAATGGACAAGATCTTTCGAACTGACATGATACCAATGTTTGAGACCGTGAACTGGCCCGAGCGGGAACCATTGATAGAATAGATGGTACTCTCCATCGTAATATGCGAAGCCGTTCGGGTCATTGAGGAGGCCCGTCGGCGGCTGGATGTGGTACCCAAACCGCCACGGGGATGCGGCCGTCTTTGCACGGAGCACCTCCATCTCGAGGGCGCTCACGTCACGGAGTGAACGATAACGTTCGGCCTTCGTCCAATTCATAGTGTCACTTCCTTTTTCGTTACGCGGCTTGTTTGACCGCTTCTTTTTTTGCTTGTCGTTTCGCAAGGATGAATGTCAATCCGAATGTCACGGCAAAGGCGATGACCATACCAATGATATACGAGATGATCGAACCCGGTGCGATTGAGATAATTCCTGGTAATCCGGCAGCACCGAGCGCTACTGCCAATACGTCGTTTCCAACGATGAATGCAGACGCAACGGCTGAACCAACGATGGCTGCGATGAATGGATAACGAAGTTTTAAGTTGACCCCGAACATGGCAGGCTCTGTGATCCCAAGTAATGCAGAGATTCCTGATGCTGAGGCGACACCTTTCATCTTCTTATCAGCAGTCAAGAAGAAGACGGCAAGGGTAGCTGCCCCTTGTGCGACGTTTGACATTGCAGCGATTGGGAAGATGAACGATCCCCCTGTTTCAGCGATATCGGCGAGAAGCTGTGTCTCAATTGCGATGAAGCTATGGTGCATCCCCGTGATAACGATTGGAGCGTAGAGAAGACCCATGATCAAGCCACCGACGAACCCGAGTGAATCGTACGTCCATACTAATCCATCAATGATCAAGTTCCCTGCTTCGCGTGTGATTGGACCCACGAAGGCGAACGTGATGAATGCTGTGAAGAGAAGTGAGAGCAATGGCGTGAGCAAAATATCAAGTGATGCCGGCATGAACTTCCGAATGTTGATTTCAAGTTTCGATAAAATGTACGTCGAGACGAGGACTGGTAAGACTTGTCCTTGGTATCCTAACTTCTCAATCTCAAGCCCAAAGATGTTCCAAACCGGAATCTCCTCAACGCTTGCCTGAGCGTATGCATTGATCAAGTCCGGGTGAACCATGATCATCCCGAGAGCTGCACCGAGATATGGGTTACCACCGAACCGCTTGGCTGCGGAGAACCCTATGAGTACAGGTAGGAAGACGAAGGCGGCGTTTGCGAACGTATTGATCATCGCTGCTATGTCTGCCATGCCTGGATACTGGTCAATCAATGAACGTCCTTCAAAAAACAAATCCGGTGCTGTCAATAGGTTGTTGATCCCCATCAAGAGACCTCCGGCGACGATGGCCGGAATGATTGGGACAAAGATATCTGATAACATTTTGACGAATTGCTGGAGCGGGTTCATCTTTTTCGCTCCGGCTGACTTCACGTCTGTCGTTGACATGTCTCCAAGACCTGTCAATTGTGAAAATTCGGCATAAACCTTGTTGACCGTACCTTGTCCGATGATGATTTGGTATTGTCCTCCTGTCGAGAACGTTCCTTTGACGACGTCAAGTTGTTCGAGTGCTTTCTCATCGACCTTTGACTCATCGCTCAATACGAGACGAAGACGAGTCGCACAATGCGCCGCTGCCGCAACGTTCTCTTTACCGCCGATTGCCTCTAATATCGATGCTGCTTCTTTTTTGTAATCCATTTTCATTTCCCTCCTAACGTTTCATTCACAAGTTGTCGTGATGGAATGGCTGGAATGGCGCCATAAGCTGTACATGTTAATGCACCCGTTACGTTCGCATATTCAATATCGGAACGTAACCGCTGCGGGTCCATCCCGAGTGTCGCCAAACGATACAAATAGGCACCAACGAATGCATCACCTGCACCCGTCGAATCCACACTCTCAATCGCAATCGATGGAACGATTTCGTGGTGATCCGTTGTCGCAATCAATGTGCCACGAGATCCGAGTGTGATCGCCACCTGTTTAGTACCTAATCGTAGAAGCGCTTGAACCGCTTCTTCAAGTTGCTTCTCACCAGTTAACAAGTGGGCTTCTTCTTCACTTAGTTTGACGAAGTCTGCTTCTGCGATGAAATGTCTCGCGTCTTGTTTAAACTGTTCGAGGTCAGTGATCAGTGCATCACGATAGTTTGGGTCAAATGAAATGAACAAACCGTCTCGTTTTGCAAATTGCAATAATTTGAAGTACGCATCTTTCAGTTTTCCTTCAAGTAGTGCTGTCGCTGAACCAAAATGAATGATGTCTCTTGACTCAATCACTGATAAGTCGATTGAATCGAAGGCGTACTCTCCGTCACTTCCGCGACGGAATGTGAAGTCCCGCTCTCCATCCTCTTGAATTGATACGAATGCGAACGTCGTGTCTCCAGACTCCACAAGGTTTTCTGTTCGGACGCCGTTCTCGATCAACGTCTGTTTCAAGAAGAGACCAAACGGGTCATCTCCGACCTGTCCGAGGAAACTAGATTGCCCCCCGTGCTTACTGACGACTGCCGCGACATTCGCAGGTGCGCCCCCTGCTTTTTTGACGAACGTTGTCCCTTTAACGAGATCGCTAGACGCATCCTCGCATACCCAGTCAATCAACAATTCGCCGATACAATGTACGGTGTTCATATCGTCCACCTCCAAAAATCATATGAGTTCTTTATACAATTGGTACCGGTTCCAAAATTAAGTAAAAAAATGTTGCGGAACCGGTTCCGCAACACAAATGTAAACGATTTAATTTAACTTGTCAACGCTTTCGCGCACTTTTAGTTCAAAAATTGTGAACGTTTTCATTGAGACGTGTTCACCTTGCAACAGCTGTAGCATCATGTCGGCAGCTTTCGCACCAGTTCGGCGATAAGGAAGGTGTACCGTCGTGATGGATGGATGCAGGACTTCCGTGAAATCATATCCTCCAAATCCACTGACAGAGATATCCCTCGGGACAGTGATTCCTTGATTCGCCAATCCTTTCAATATTCCCAAAGCAATGTTGTCGGTCGCACAAACGATTAAGGAAACAGAGCCGACATTATCCGCCAACTGTTCACCGATTGGAATGGCATCCTCAATCTTAAACGTCGTTTGAATGACTTTGACATTTGCCTCCGACTCTTGAAACGCCCGCAAAAATCCGTCACGGCGTGCTTGACCGACCGCGATATCCGATTCATACACCCCGACATAGACCACGTTTCGATGACCCCACTCCGTGAACTGTTTACCGAGCGCATAGGCCGCATCATAGTCAGGATAGACGAGACTATGGACATTGTCATGTTGCTGACCAATCAACAAGACCGGGATTTGAATCGCCTCAATCGCCTCAAGATGACGTTCCGTGACCGTCGTTCCAAGCCAGATGATTCCGGCGACTTTTTGTTTGGCCAAATTGTATAGCTGTTCGATTTCTCGTTCCGTCTGTTGTGCTGTATTGACGACGAGCATTTGATATCCTCGTTCCGTGAGCTGTTCATCAATCCCCATCATCGTCCGTGAGGCGGCATACGAATCGAGCCGTGGAACGATGACCCCAATCATCTTCGTCTGTTTCGACTTGAGACTTTGCGCGAACTGATTCGGCTCATAGTTCGTATCTCGAATGACCCGGTCGAGTTTTTCCCTTGTTGCCTTTCCGACCGATCCACCGTTCAGATAGCGTGAGACCGTACTTTTGGCGACACCAGCGAGCTCCGCAATGTCTTTAATGGTGACTTGCTTCATCCTTACCCCTCCATATGAAAAAAGCTGACGTGCGAGACGCCGTCAGCTTAATGGTTTACCACATATCGTTTCTTAAAATTTAAATAATACAGACCGTTCCGCTTTTCGAACCCGTTCTGAATAAGAACATGATGCATCTCTTGTTGATGTGGGCTCGTCGGTGGGATGCCAGCCCGGACTGTTTGTCCATCCATCAATTTTGAGTCCAGTAAGGCAAGACGCAAACCTTCTGTCGCATATCCTTTGTTTTTGTACGCATCGAACACCATCAGGTCGAGTTGGTATACGCGGGCAAGCTTGAGTAACAAGACTTTACCGACCAGTTTGTCATCGACCATCAAGTCGTAATAGAAGTCTTCTCCATAACTATGCTCTTCTGCGTGATAAAGTTGCTCCGCCCCCATTTCCTCGAGGATCCCTTTTAACTCTTCAGCAGAAACGCCATATGCACTTTCTCCGTATTTTTGAAAGTGTTCATATTCAATCTCATCAATCTGGCGAATAGGTTGACGCACGATGTTCATCCCGTGCCCTCCTTAACTAGTAGTTCAATATCTGTCTGCGCTTATTATAAACGAATCCCTTCATGAAGCGCAAAAGATAACCGAACGTCAAATCGGTTCGATATGAATATGCACCGAGTCGACCGCATGCTCTTCATCTAATTTCCGTTCGATGTCATCACATAATTCATGGGCCGCGTCCACGGTCAAATCGCCATCGACTGCAATCGTCACGTCGAGCATCACGTGATTCCCTAGATGACGCCCTTTGATTTCACGAACTTCTTTCACCCGCTCAAATTGTTCAATCGTTTCCTCATAGGACTCGACGAGATGTGGAGGGAATCCGTCAGAAAGCTGATGGGTGGCATCTAAAAAGATTTGAATCGCTGTCCGGATGATCATGCCGGCAATCACAATTGCTAAGACCGTGTCCATCCAAGGCAGTTGAAAATAAGCGAATAGCACACCAAGCGTGGCTCCGACTGAAATCATCGCATCGGCCAAGTTGTCTTTCGCCGCCGCTTTAAGTGCCAATGACTTTGTTTTTCTCGCGAGGTTCAAGTTGAACCGATACACCCCGAACATGACGAGCGCACTGACGAAGGCGACGACCGCTGCCAACGGGTTCGGTTCGGTATACTCGCCCCCAATTAAGTTCGATAGACTGTTTAAGAAGACGAAAATACCGACCGCAATCATAATCAATGAAGCGATGAGTGCAGAGATCGTCTCCATCTTCGCATGACCATATTTATGCTCGGCATCCCGTGGCAATGCAGCCACCCGAATGCCAATATAGACCGCGACCGATGCAATTATATCCGTCGTATTGTTGAATCCATCGGCTAGGACCGCCTCAGATTCATATAAGTATCCGAAGAATACCTTTAGTATAGATAAGATCAAATATGCCGTAATCGACACAATCGCTCCTTTGAGCGCTTTTGGTGGATGATTTGTTGTTTCCATCCGCCCACCTCCTTAATTAGCTTAGTTAGTATAGCAGGTGAACTTCGTGTGGGGATAGAGAAACAATGTTTCTTACAGCCAAAATAAATGGAATATATTCCCGGTAGTTTCGTTTAACAAATTTTATGGTAAAGTAAACAGGAAGAGACCTTAGGGTTAAACCGCAAAAAGAGGTGAAACAGATGTTTACAGAACGTGATGGGATCAAATTACGATTGGAACAAATTGACAGATTGTTAATCGATTTGAATCGCGAGGCAAAGCAATTGATGGCACGTCTCCGCGAATTAGATGCTTCTGGTGAAAATCCGCACGAAGTATCTCTGAAACCTGAAGAACGTGATACGTTGAAGTCGTCAATCGATGAAACGCTTGAAGCGCTTCAAAGCCGTTCAAAACGTCCGATGAACGTGAACGATGAGAAGAAGAAAGAACTCGCTTCTCATAAAGCACTTATCGATGAATTATCAGACTTACTCAGTAAGAAAAAATGAGACGCAACTGCGTCTCATTTTTTATGAAGGAGCCCGGATTATGTATATTGTCACTACATGTTTGCGACCGACAGATGATGTCTTGTCTCGAGCACATACGCATGCCACAGAATACAAGATGAAATTTGTCGACCGACGCAAACTTTCCATTGATGAGTTGAAGAAACGTCATCAACAAGGTGTACTTATCTTTGATAAACGACGTGTCGAGTTCACACCTTTGCATAGTACAGAGCCGTTCTTTTTTCACCCATCGAGCTCCGTCTTTCGGGTAAAGCAACTGAGCCGAGGTGGATCAGATCCACTCATTAATGCCATGCAAGCAAATCCAGGTGATCATGTTCTAGATTGTACACTCGGACTCGGCTCGGACAGTATCGTCATGAGCCATGTCGTCGGTTCAACCGGTAAAGTAATTGGCCTTGAGAGTCAATTCATTACGGCACAGCTCGTCCGGGAAGGCATGTCCGTATGGGTCGAAAAAGATGAGCAGGTCAATGAGGCGATGCGACGCATTGAGGTCGTTCACTCCAACTCTCTCGACTATTTAAAATCGTGTGCGGAAAATTCGTTTGATTGTATTTACTTTGATCCGATGTTTGAAAAGACGATTTCAGAATCGGTTCATCTGAACCCACTTCGCACAATCGCCGACACCTCCCCTCTCACGCAAGAATTGATTACCGAAGCAACACGAGTAGCTATGAAACGAATTGTCTTGAAGGCGCATTTTGAGAGCGATACCTTTGAACGGTACGGTTTCACTCACATAAAACGTAAAACGTCGAAGTTCCATTACGGATATATCGACCTAGAGTCTAAGTCTATTTAGTCAAATTGAACTAAATAGGTCTTTAGACTCCTTTTTTGTTTATTATTTTCTGAATATTGACATTAATCAGACACAAAGAGTACATTTACAACAAGCTCACACATTTTCCCATTATTTTTTAACAGGAGGTTCACACAAATGAAAAAACGTTCCATCCGTCGAACGACACTCGCGGCTCTCATGACATCTGCCATGACAGTCAGTATCGTTCCGGCAGCTGGTGCTGCACCCCTCTCGGTTGCACCATCGGTTCCGACAACGAGCGAGTTCGCTCCGTTCGACCACAACATCATCGATGAAGAGCGTCTCGCGAAAGCTCTCGAGAAACGTGGCGTCATCAAAAAAGGATTGTCCGCATCTGAACGCATGAAAGCAGTCGATGCGTATATCGCGAAAAAGCAAGGTGAAGCGAAAAATCCACATAAGCACGACGACAAAGTGAACGAGAAGGCTTCGAAAGCAAAAGAGAAGATACATACTCAATTCGAAAAGGAATCAAAACGAATTCTTGATAAAGCGAAAAAAGGGCAAGGGAATTACCGTAAAGGGAAACCGAACGGTCAAGTAAAAGTATCTCCTGCCCAGCAATCTGCATACAACGGTTCGGTACGTGAAGATAAAGTCCTCGTTCTCCTCGTCGAGTACAGCGACTTCAAACACAATAACATCATCCAAGAGCCGGGCTATATGTACAGCGATAACTTCAGTAAAGAACATTACGAAAAGTATATGTTCGGTGATCAACAATTTGAACTCTTTAACGGTGAAAAGGTCCAAACGTTCAAACAATACTATGAAGAACAATCAGGCGGAAGTTATACGGTCGATGGTGAGGTTTCGGAGTGGTTGACCGTTCCGGGAACCGCGAAAGACTATGGAGCTGACAAAGGTGATGGCGGACATGATAACGTCGGACCGGGACCTCGTCAACTCGTCAAAGATGCGTTGAATGCTGCGGTCGCATCTGGAATCGATTTGAAAGAACATGATCAATACGACCTTTACGATTTGGATGGAGACGGTGACTTCAATGAGCCGGACGGTCTCGTTGACCACTTGATGATCATCCACGCTGGGACTGGTCAAGAAGCAGGTGGCGGTGCGCTCGGTGACGATGCGGTATGGTCACATCGCTGGGTTCTTGATGGTGTTTATCCAGTAGCCAACACAGAAGCTGCAGTTCCTTACTGGGGCGGGAAAATGGCTGCATATGATTACACGATTCAACCTGAAGATGGTGCGGTCGGCGTTTTCGCACACGAGTTCGGACATGACCTCGGTCTTCCCGATGAGTACGATACGCAGTACACAGGTCAAGGCGAACCGGTACAATCATGGTCGATCATGAGTGGCGGTAGCTGGGCTGGTAAAGTGGCTGGTACGGAGCCAACAAGCTTCTCACCACAAAACAAAGAATACTTCCAAAAAATCATGGGTGGAAACTGGGCAAACATCACAGAAGTCGACCTTGAAGACATCAACTCTCAAGGGTTCGTCGCACAACTCGACCAATCTGTGACGAAATCAAACAACCCAGGCATCGTCAAAGTCAACCTTCCTGATAAGAAGATTAAAGGAATCGAACCAGCTTATGGCGATCGCTACTATTACTCGACAAAAGGTGACGACATCCATACTGAGATGGCAACACCAGCTGTGAAACTTGGTGCGGACGGAGTCCTCGCATTCGATTCATTCTATGAAGTCGAATCGGACTATGATTACTTGTACATCAAAGCCCTTAGCGGTGGTCAAGAAGTCGTTCTCGATGTATTCGGTGACGACGTCAACGGTGCGAACGAAGCAGGCTACCCTGCTGAGACGACGAACGGTGCATGGGTCAACAAATCATACGACCTCTCACAATTCGCTGGACAAGATGTTCAAATCGTCTTTGAATACGTGACAGACGGCGGCGTCGCCATGAAAGGCTTCGCAGTCGACAACTTGTCAATCAAATCAGAATCCGCAACACTCTTCGCAGATGATGCGGAAGGCGCTGAAGCCGTGACGCTCGATGGATTCGTCTCTTCAGACGGATACGATTCAAAACCACACTATTACTACCTTGAATGGCGTAACCACGCTGGGTCGGATATGGGACTTCTCAACGGCCGTGGCGTAAAATACAACACAGGTCTCGTCGTTTGGTATGGTGATGACTCGTACACAGACAACTGGGTCGGTGTCCACCCTGGAGAAGGGTTCCTCGGTGTCGTCGATTCACATCCTGAAGCGCTCATCGGTAACTTGAACGGTCAACAGACAGTCGCAGGTAGCACACGTTACCAAATTGCTGATGCGGCGTTCAGTCTCGATAAGACGCTCGCTTGGTATATCGATTCACCGAGTCGTGGCGTGTACGATTACAAAGCACAGTCTGGCGTGAAGCAGTTCAATGATGCAAACTCTTACATCAACTCGCTCATTCCAGATGCAGGACGCAAACTTCCGCAATACGGTCTCGTCATTGACGTAGTCGGTGAAGCGAAAGACAACTCTGCAGGTGCCGTTTGGATCCGTACAAAATAAACATGTAGCATTCGACCTCCAGTCTTCCTTTATCGAAGATTGGAGGTCTTATTATTCTAAAAAAGCTTGAAAACGACGAATAATCTGTGTAACATAGTTGGTGTAACGCCTCTGTAGGTTAGTGGCAGACCTCAGCAATGGTAATGCTGCAGCACGAGTTCGATTCTCGTCGGAGGCATCAAGAATACCGCTCAATTGAGCGGTGATAAGCACTTCCTGTTTATGACAGGAGGTGCTTTCTTTTTGTCCGTTCCCACTTTGTTCCCACTTTCCTAATTTTCATGTCACGAACACCGCTTTGTCGAATCGATTTTCAATTTGTCGAACGATTGCACTTCACAGGGTATTTCCACTAGCACTTTTTTGATATACAAGAAGGTTTTATAATTTACAGTGTTTACTTAAGTGGACCCTCTCCCTCCCCCCTCACCTTGACATCATTTCCGTTCCTCTATAAACTTGAAAAGTTGAAATCATTGAATAGTTAGAGGAAGGAGCATGATTCATGCTAAACGAATGGTTATGGATTCCTTCTGCCATCCTTACACTCGGACTACTCGTCCTCAGTTACAAGTTATTCGGACGAGTCGGCTTATATGCTTGGATTGCGATGGCTTCGGTCGTAGCAAACATCCAAGTCACGCAACAGATTGTAATTGGCGGATATATTTTCACGCTCGGTAACATCGTTTACGGTTCGCTCTACTTGGCAACCGATATTCTGAACGAAAAACATGGGCGAGCGGCTGCCCGTAAAGGCGTATGGCTCGGATTTTTCATCTTGATCGTCTCAACGGTACTCATGCAATATGCACTTTTATATGAGCCGTTTAAAGAGGCACTGTTCATGCATGAAAGCTTCGAGGCACTCTTCTCGATGCTGCCATTGATCACACTCGGTAGCCTTGCCGCCTATTTGGTCTCTCAATTGTTCGATGTCTTCGTCTATTCGAAGATCCGTGCAAAAACGGGCGAGAAGAAGCTTTGGCTTCGTACGACAGGTTCGACCGTCTTATCTCAACTGATTGATACTTTCACGTTCTGCATCATCGCATTCTGGGGAATGGAATGGGACATTTGGTGGAACATCTTTATCACGACATACGTGGCAAAGTTTGTGATCGCGTGGATGGCGACACCGTTTATGTATTACGCAAAACGAACAAATCCACAAGACGAAACCGAACAGGATGCAGCATAAAGAAAAGCCGTAACTTCAACATGAAGTTACGGCTTTTCTTATGGTCGTTCAATCAGGATACGCACAGCATACGGACGGGCTTCTTCAATCGACGCCGACTCTCGACAGACGGTAATCGCTTTGAATGCATCAATCGCGACCGCCTCGATGGTATGATCGTTCGTTTCGACTTCAAGAATGGTATAAGCAGGTAAGCGCTCGAGTTTAACCCACTCCCCGTTACGTTTTTTTTCATAGATGACTGGTGTTTGAATCGAGTAACGTCGGAGTAAATCATGGACATTCATCTGATCTCCTCCCTATTCAAATCGTACATCCATTATAGAAAGCGCTTTCAAATTTGTAAAGCGAGTACACTATAATTTTATACAATCTTCCACTTCATTTTAAATTCAATTTTGCCGATAAAAGAAGTAAAGAAATGGGGTGAATTGATGCGTTATCGCCGACAGGAGACGTTCCGCTATATCCTACCGAATCCCCGTACCATCCCTTATCGACTTGTATGGGAAGAAAAAGAACTCTATGATGGGGAAGGATTGCTCCTCAATGTGAGTTCTCATGGATTAAAATTGCGATCGGACTACCTCTTCCCGCTCTCTGATGATTTACAGATCCATTTTCTTTTCGACCTCGTTCCGACGCTTCAACCGATCGAACTCATGGGACATGTCAGACACCGTGGCCAAACGGGCTCGCTGTATGATTATGGAATCATGCTTGATGTGAAGGCTGACGAAACTCAGCAACTCGTCACGATGATTAAAACGTATGCACGTGAAAATAAATGAGAACATGCGTCAGGCATCTTCTCATTTTTTCGTGTCTCCAAAAGAGGGTATACTACAACTATCAATCATTGACGAGGTGTTCGTATGACAAGAAAATTCTTATTGATTCCTTGGGGACTGGCAATTGCATTCGCCGTCATCGGTCCAAATGTCCCGTTCGACGGACGCTTTCTTCTCGATTTTGTGACTTATAATACCGAGGCGTACGAAGGCTATTCTCTATCGCTCTTTAGTATCTTAGGGGTGTTTCCCCTGGCGATGTTTCCACTTCTTTGGTCAGAAGTGAATCAGCTCAAACCGAATCCACTCATCGCCGCTGTCACCAGTTTTTTCGTTGGGGGATTTCTACTCGCTCCTTATTTGGCTTTTGCGAGACAGTCACCTTATCCGACCCCGGTCAAACCGCTGCCGACCCGTATCCTCGGCGTTGTGCTTTTACTGGTGACAATCGGGTTGTTCATCGCTGCAGCCAATACCGGAAATGTTGCTGAATACTGGTCATATGTGGAGAACAATCAATTTGTTCGAACGATGACCGTTGATTTCTTCTTGTTGGCATTCATTCAAATCACGTTAATGAATCGGGACGCGAAACGCTATAAAATGAGTTTATGGCCGCTCCCTTACATCCCGTTGTTCGGTCTCATTTTTTGGCTCATGATTCGTCATCAAAAACCGTTCAACGAAGCACCTCCAAAGCGTGAACGGGCTGAAATGAAACATTGAGCACCCATTTTTCATCAAAAACGGCTATACTAGAAATTAGTTTTTAATGAAGGAGACCATCACATGCGTTATTTCCAAGTCACTTCTTATGTGACTGTCAAGAATGAAGAACTCGAATTCAATGAATATGTAAAAGTTCCAAACCAAAAAGTCGATCAATTTTTGAAAGACACATTGGAACTAGATTTATACGATGACCAAGTGACATTGCGCGAATGTGTTGTCGAAAAAGGGAAATGGGAATGCCCAGTCGGTGATTTTGTCATCACGGAACATATGAACGAGAAAGCATTCAATCGGCTACAAAATAGCCGCTCTGTAAAGTCAACATCATAAACCAACTCAAAAAGATCCTGCTAGCTCATTGTGCTAGCAGGATCTTTTGACTGTTACACGATTTATTCGTTCGATTCTTCCTCTGGATCAGGGTCAGGATGCTGTGTCGGAGCCGGTTTTTTCGCCGGATCCGACTCGTCATCCGGTAGCGGATCCGGGTGAACCCCTGGTTGTGATTCGTCACGCTTCATCGTATCCCTCCTTCATGTTTACTCCACTTGTTTATCCTTTTTTCACATGAATGAAACGTATCAGTGTATATTCCGGTTGCCGATGACACGTCTGGAGATCGCCTTTTCAATTTCAACAATGATAAAGACGACGGCACCAAATGCCACAGGATAAATCCAATCTTCCCACGTTAATGGAGCGGTACCGAATAACGTATGCATAAACGGTACGTACGTGATGAACAATTGTAGGGCAATGAGTAAAGCTGATACGAGAAACGCAATCTTATTGTCAAAGAAATGACGGTTGAATGCTGGTGCCAACTCCGTACGGCAGTTGTACAAGTGGAAGAGCTGGGCCATGACGATGGCATTCAAGGTAATCGTTTGTAATTTCTCGGTCGAGTAGTCGAAATCTCCGAGCATATAGTTGATCCATAAACTACCGCCCCCGATAATAATTGAAACGAAGGTGACGCGGAAAATATAGTATCGGCTGAGTAGCGGCACATTGGCCGGACGTGGCGGTCGTTTCATCGTACTCTCTTCGAGTGGTTCGAAAGCGATTGCTAAAGATAGAGTAATCGCGACAACCATGTTGACCCATAAAATCTGCACAGGACTGAGCGGTGCAGCCGCTCCGAGCAAGATACTCATTGCCACAAGCAACGCTTGACCTCCGTTTGTCGGAAGCAAGAAGAGAATGGTTTTCTTCAGGTTATCGTACACCCGTCGTCCTTCTCGTACGGCGTTATAGATCGTTTTGAAGTTGTCATCGACAAGAACCATCTGAGATGCTTCTTTCGCTACTTCCGTCCCTTTAATCCCCATTGCCACACCAATGTCAGCACGTTTTAAGGCAGGTGCGTCGTTCACACCATCTCCTGTCATCGATGTAATCAGACCGTTCTCTTGCAATCCTTTGACGAGACGAAGCTTGTCGTTAGGGCTGGTCCGTGCGAATACATCGTTATGAACGGACGCCTCTTTGATTTCTTCATCTGTCATATCTGTCAATTCACGACCTTCGAGGGCGCCTTCCACTTCCATGCCCAGTTCTTTTGCAATCGCGACAGCGGTATCTTTATGATCACCCGTGATCATTTTAATTCGGATTCCAGCATCACGACACGCGGCAACCGCATCGATGGCCTCTTGTCGAGGTGGGTCGACGATTCCAAATAAGCCGAGGAAAGTCAGACCATCTTCAACATCCTCATGGTCGATTGACGCTTTTGAACTGTCGACACGTTTTAGACCAGCACCGAGAACGCGTTGACCGCGGTCGGCAATCTCTTTTCGTTTTTCATCCCAATAGTCTTGTTTAAAGTCTTCAGACGACGCCATATCAAAGAGTCGGTCCGGCGCCCCTTTGACAAAAATCATTCGCTCCCCTTTGTAATCGACGAGCGTCGCCATGTATTTATATTCAGAATCGAACGGAATCTTCGAGATCACTTTTAAACGTTCAATTGGGCGTTCAGCTTTCTCAGCGACCGTCAACAGACAAGCCTCTGTCGGATCGCCGTTGATGACCCAGTCGCCGTCTTCTTCATTCAACTGAGAATCGTTACACGTCTTCCCGACGGTTAACAGGTCAATCATGGATTCATCATCATCCAAGTCAAACGGTTGACCATTCAATTCGAGATCTCCATTCGGAGCATATCCGCTACCCGAGACTTCGATATCATGGTTCGCTGTCACGATTTGTTTGACCGTCATCTCATTCTTCGTCAACGTACCCGTCTTATCCGTACAAATGACAGATACAGCACCAAGCGTTTCGACAGATGGTAAACTTCGAACAATCGCTTTTTGTTCAGCCATATTCCGGACACCGAGTGCCAAAATGATAGAGATGACGGCAGGCAACCCTTCAGGAATCGCCGCAACGGCAAGACCGATTGTCGTCAGCATCAATTCGACCGGCTCATAATCTCGTAAAAAGTAACCGAACGCATAAATCACGACGGAGATGATTAAGATGGCGATGGACACCGTTTGACCAAACTTTGTTGTTTGACGAATCAGAGGGGTTTTGACGGTCTGGACTTCTGAGATTGAAGCGTTGATTTGACCGAGTTCCGTACCTTCACCGATGGCCGTCACGATGGCTTTGGCACTTCCCGTCGCGACACTCGTGCCCGAGTACACCATGTTTTTTCGGTCAGCCAACACCGCGTCTTCTTTCACGACGTCCGATTTTTTCTCGACAGTCGTCGCTTCTCCGGTTAACGCCGATTCCTCAACCTTAAATTTTTCAGCTTGAACGACACGGGCATCGGCCGGCACTTTATCTCCGGCAGCAAGTACAAGGACATCCCCCACGACCAGGTCACTTGAATCAATCTCAGATTGCTTGCCGTTTCGAACGATGGTCGCCTTTGTTTCTAATAATTTTTTGATTCCTTCGAGCGCTTCTTCTGCCTTATTTTCTTGAAGGTATCCGACGACGCCGATAATCGTGACGACTAAAACGATGACGATCGTATCGATGTACTCCCCTAAGAATCCTGTGACGACGGCAGCCGCTAATAAGACGTACACGAGAACATCATTGAATTGTCTTAGAAATTTTATAATTTCAGGGGTTTTCTCTTTCTCCGGCAATACGTTTTTGCCGAATTCGTCTTGACGACTTGTGACACTTTCTGTTGTAAGACCTGATTCAAGATCAGTCTCCACATGGGTTCGCACCTCATCTACTTCGAGCGCATGCCACGGTCTGTCTTCGTTCTGCATGATTCATCCTCCTCGACCAATACTTTTTGAAAAGTCTTTCCCCTATCTGTTCCCAATCTCATGCGGCTCGACACGTGCAAACTTGTAGAATTGATGTCATTTTTCAAAGAAAACGCTTTCTTGATTTGGAATTTCTAATTGTAACCGGTATCATTGTTCAATTTTAATTTTTCTTTTGAATATGGCTTTACAGAAGTCTTTCTATGCATGAATATAGAATAAATTATGAATAAATAGAGATAGAAAGAAGGAAGAGTTTATGGTCATTATTCAAGGAATCGCACTTTTACTGCTCATCCTCGCCTTGTTCACATTATTTAGTTACAAGGCGCCTTTTGGAATGAAGGCGATGGGAGCATTGGCCGGTGCTGCAATCGCGAGTTTCCTCGTCGAAGCGTTCAACGCGTACGCAATCGGCGGATTGCTGCCACTTCCTCTTTATGAAGAAGTAGGTCAAGCGGCTGGCGCTTTGTCAGGTCCTGCCGCTGCGGCTCTTGTCGCCATCGCACTTGGAATCAACCCCGTCTATAGTTTGATGATCGGGTTGTCTGTATCGGGATTCGGAATCCTTCCTGGCTTTTTTGCAGGATATCTTTTGTCTTTGGCTGGCACTCGAATCAATCGCTATCTGCCGACCGGCGTCGATATGATTTTTTACGTCATCGTGATGGCACCGCTCGCCCGTCTCGTCGCGACAGGGGTAGACCCACTCGTGACAAACACACTTGAACAGATTGGAGCTGTCATCGAACTGGCAGCAACACAAAATCCGGTCGTCATGGGTCTCGTCTTAGGAGGGATCGTCACGGTCGTATCGACGTCGCCTCTCAGTTCGATGGCCTTGACGGCGATGCTTGGTTTGACAGGTGTACCGATGGCAATTGCCGCGCTTGCGTTGACTGCGTCCATTTCAATGAATTACTTGTTATTCCGTCAATTGAAAATCGGAACAAAGAAAGATCAGCTTTCTGTCGCCATCGAACCGTTGACGCAAGCTGACCTCATTTCCGCTAACCCAATTCCAATTTACAGTGTCAACTTTGTCGGTGGAGCCATCGCCGGGTTGATTGTCGCCATGACCGGTATGATCAACGATGCACCGGGTTCGGCAGCCGGGATTCCGGGACTTCTTGTCATGTATGGTTTCAACGATTGGCAAACAGTCACCTTCACAGCCGTTGTACTGTTCATCCTCGGAATCGGTTTTGGCTTGATCGGAAGTCGTTTGTTCAAAAATTTCCCGATTGTCCGTCATACGGAAAAAGTCGAATCGACAGAAGAAGATGCAGCCTAATCAAAAAATCGATGCACGTTCGAACAAAATGTTCGGCGGCATCGATTTTTCATTTTCACACGTGGGATTATCCTTACAATTCAAAAGCATCAATCAGTTCACAAAGAAATCATCGCACGTTCTTATCAATTGTGAATTTGATTGTCGAAATTAGCGATTCCATACAAATCCATGTCAATTTACTGAAATGACTCTACCCGCATCACTGGATTGACGAGCAAGTTCAATCAAGCGGGTTGTCAATGTTGCATCTTTTAATGAAACGACGGGTTTCCGTACCTCATAACTATAAGCTAACTGTTGATAATACGCCAAATAGCTACCTTTCTCGATTTGAATGGACGAAACCTCTTCTTTGGATAATACACCAGTCTCTATAAGATCACTTTCTAACTTCCCTTGCTTCAGAGCCTCTTCTTGAGGATCAAGTCCATATTTCAAGAAACTTCCTTGCGTGCCGTGCACTTCAAACCGAGGTGTTTCTCCAGCGATGAACGGGTTCGAACGAAGGTATATTCGCTTTTCACCATAATAGAATGTCAGATGGAACCCATCATCGGATTGTCCGCCATCTCGTTGAATCATCACATCTGCTTGAATACGATCTGGCTTTCCAAACAAGGCGAGAGTCTGATCAATCAGATGACTTCCTAAGTCGAATAAAATACCTGAACCTGGTCCTGCATTTTCACGCCACCGATCACGTACATTCGGACGGAAACGATCAAATCGAGATTCAACCACCTTCCAGTCCCCTAACTCGTTCGAGTCAAGTAACGACTTAACCGTCAAGAAGTCTCCGTCATAACGACGGTTTTGATAAACGTTGACGACGCCTTTCGATTTCGCTTCAAGTTCCATCAACTCATATCCTTCTTCCGTTGTCAGAAATGCTGGTTTTTCAACGAGCACATCTTTTCCCGCCTCGAGACAGGCAACAATCATCTCTTTATGTAAATGCGACGGTGTCGTGATGACATATAGAGAAGCATCCGATTGAAGCGCCTCGTCTAATGTCGCATATACCGTGGCACCAGGTAATTCAGCCTGCACTTCTTCCGGGCGCGAAGACACGACGCCACTCACTTCAAATGAGTCAATGGCCTTTAAGAACGGCAAATGGAACGTGTTCGCCGAGAATCCGAATCCTACCAACATGGTTTTAATCATATAAAACCCTCCTTTTCGCTGTTGATAGTATATCAAAAAAAGGGTCTAATGACCCTTATGCACTCATGCTCTCATCTAATCTGTACTCGAACGTATTGTACCCGTTTCGTGAATCGACAAAGACGAAACCGAAACGTGGATAGTAATCATTTAGAAATTCATTGTCAGCGACACAATCAAGACGAATTGGTTCATCTTCATCGGCTTCCTCTAAGACATGCTCCATGAGTTGCTGTCCGACACCTTGCCCTTTTAGTTTTTCGCTGACGACGATTCGATGGATATATTGTCCACGCTCACTGTCGTCCCATAAGTCATCATCCCACTCATCTGGAGGTAACAATGCGATTGAAGCTAAAATTTGTTGGTCATCTTCAAAGACATATACACTACCTTCAGCAATGTCAGTGCGCACACGCTTTACGAGGTCCTGTTCCAAATATTCGGTCCATTGGTCGCTTCCTTGTTCATTTAGCACTACGGCTCGTTGTTCGATTAGGTTCGCGATGTGTTTAGCATCGCGCTTCGTCGCGAGTCGAATCATAACGTCCTCCTTTAGTTATACAGTATTTGAAATACAAATATAACGGAGAACAACATGCCTTTCAACCATCTTGCTCACTCGTGAAAATCAAACGGAGTGACGTCTCCATCGTTCAATTGATAACTATACGTCAACGTTGCATTGAGGCTATGCGATACAGAACAATATCGCTCAACGGACAACTCGATGGCCCGCCGAACTCGTTCTTCCGATAACTCGCCTTTCAGGATATACAAGATGTGAATGGCTGTAAAGCGTTTCGGATGATCGGTCGCCCGCACCCCATCGATTTTCATTTCGAATGCTTCGATTGGCTGTCGCATCTTATGCAGAATCGACACGATATCGATTCCTGTACAGGATGCGGTCGCGTGAAGCAACATTTCTGTCGGACGAGGGCCTGTATCGAGCCCACCGACATCATCCGCCGCATCAAGGATTACCGTGTGTCCTGATGGCGTATGTGTTTCAAACGCCATCCCTTTCTTCCATACGACTTCCATGTTCATCATCTTCTCCCCCTATTTCATTTGATAGCATCCTATTCCCTCATTTGATGTATGATTAAGCTATGAATCGATTATAAAGGGGTGTATGTCGTTGGATTGGTCTATGATTTTCAGTTGGGGACTTTATATCGTCCTCGGGTTAAACATGTTATTCGCACTCGCCGTCATCTTCGCCGAAAGACGTGACGTCGGCGCGACCTGGGCCTGGCTTCTTGTCCTGTTTTTCTTACCAGTGCTCGGCTTTATCGTCTATCTCTTCCTAGGGCGACAACTTAAGAAGGATAACTTCTATAATTTAAGTGTAGAAGAACGTTCCTTCCATTCGCTTCAAGTCGAAGCGCAACTTGAACAAATTCATACGCGCCAAACCCAGCTCGCGCAGCCGCTGTTTGAAAAGTATGACCAACTGCTTCAAATGAACTTACGATCGTCTAAATCGTTGATCAGTGTACATAACCGTTCCCTCATCTTGCACGACGGCGAACAAAAGTTCAAAGCGTTGATGGATGACATTCGCTCGGCCGAGACGGAGATCAATATTCAATATTACATCATCCAGCGTGACGCTCTCGGTCAGGCACTGTTGAAAGAGTTGATCGAGCGTGCGAAAGCCGGTGTCAAAGTTCGACTCCTCTACGATGCGGTCGGCTCACGTAGTCTTCGGAACTCGGACTTTAAAGAGTTGATTGCGAACGATGGCGAGGTGCGCGTCTTTTTCCCACCGACACTCGGAATCATCAACTTCAAGTTGAACAACCGAAATCACCGAAAGGTCGTCATCATCGATGGAAAAATCGGCTATGTCGGTGGATTCAATGTCGGTACCGAGTATTTAGGTTTAGTCGAAAAATTTGGCTATTGGCGTGACACGCACCTGCGTGTCGAAGGAGATGTCGTTTACAATTTACAACACCGATTCATATTGGACTGGAATTATTCTGGTCACCGTAAACATGATCCTGAAAATGCCTTCTGCTTTGCGCGACATGACATTAAAGAAAATTCTCCGATGCAAATCGTCACGAGTGGACCAAACTCGGATACGGAACATTTGAAGAATATGATGATCAAAATGATCATGTCCGCCAAACGACGGGTCGTCATTCAAACGCCATACTTCATTCCAGACACGAGTTTTATGGACGCTTGCAAAATGGCACTCCATTCTGGCGTTCAGATGGATATCATGATCCCTGGAAAACCGGACCATCCATTCGTCATGTGGGCGTCCCTCTCGTTCCTTGGGGAACTCCTCGACTACGGGGCAAACGTCTATCTGTATGATGAAGGGTTTCTCCACGCGAAGACGCTCGTCGTCGATGATGAGATCGCGACCGTCGGGACGACGAACTTGGACGCTCGAAGCTTCCGTCTCAATTTTGAAGTGAACGCACTCATCTATGATGAGCGGGTCGCCCTCGAACTCGTTTCTTTATTCGAGACCGATACGGCGGTCAGTCGCACCTATACAGTGGAAGATTATGAATCTCGTAAATGGACGGTACGCGCCCGTGAAGGGGTGTCACGCCTACTTAGTCCAATCCTATAATAAGACATGAGGCAGAGCGGAGCGCTCTGCCTCATTGTCGTTTACAGTTTGAACCGCGAGACGAGATCTTGTAACTCCTCGGCCATGGTCGCGAGTGCTTTTGCTGACTGTGATACTTCTTCAATCGATCTCAATTGATCATCGGTCGTCGCCGCCACTTGCTTCGAGACGCTCGAATTCTCATCTGCGATGTCGGCGATTTGTGATGCCGTCGCTGCCACTTCCTGAACGTTCGCCGCAATCTCCTCGACGGTTGCGGTCACGTCTTCAATCCGTGGTGTCATCGCCACTGTCCGCTCCTTGATTTTCTCGAATCGGTCTGCTGTCATCTCAGATGACGCCAACCCGGCTTTCGTATGCGTAGATACTTCCTGCATCAACTGTACAGACTGTTCCGTCTCATGCTTGATTCGATCAATCAACGCCGCAATTTGTTTCGTCGACTGCTGTGACTGTTCTGCGAGTTTACGCACCTCGCTCGCAACGACCGCGAATCCTTTGCCGTTCTCACCCGCACGTGCTGCTTCAATGGCAGCGTTCAAGGCTAACAGGTTCGTCTGTTCAGCGATTCCATTGATGACCGTGACGATTTCTCCAATTTCGTTTGAGCGATGTGCCAATGAGTGAATGACACCCTCGAATGTCACGACAGACGCATCGATCGCCTGCATCTGCTTCACATTATCCTTCACGGTCGTCGAACCGTCTTCCGCCTCATTCGAGGTTTCGCGTGAAAGTTCAGACACGTCCATTGAACTCTCTGAGATTCGCATGATGCCGGATGTGATCGCTTGGAGCGATGTCGCATTGTCGTCAAGTTGTCGCTTCGAGCCATCGGCGCTGACTGCCATTTGATCAACTGCACGGGCAATCTGTTCCGATGAGGCCGTATTGTGTGCCGAATTGGCCATCAATTCTTGTGACGATGCGGCAACTTGACTGATTGAATCATCGAGACGGAGTAATACCATACGAAGTGAATCGCTCATTTCATTAAAACTCTCTGAGACAAGCCCGATTTCGTCGTTCGATAAGACGGTAATCGGCTCCGTCAAATCTCCTGATTTGATTCGTTCTGCTCCTTCTGTCAATAAACGCAACGGACGCAAGATTGAACGGAGAACGAAGTAGAGAAGAATGGCTGCAATCCCGAACATTCCGATGATGACGAATCCAGTCGTCCAAAGAATGCCGACAGTCTCGTCTTGAATCTCACCGTCATATAACGTACCGGCAATCTTCCATCCGGTGATTGGGTTCGTCACGAATGCTTTCTCCACACCTTCCCCATTCTCCGATACAGACAGAGTCCCTTCTTCCTTGGCAAAGAGCGAATCTGTCCAAGATTCATCAATCTTTTCACCGACAGCCGTCGACGGATGAATGACGACTTGTTCTGCCTGGTCGAAGATGGCAACGTATCCTTCTTTCCCGATTTGAATGGTGGATGCCACTTCAGCGATATCGTTCACATCGACGTCAACGGCGACCACACCACTACCGTCTGAAGTCTTCTTCGAAACCGTGATCATCATTTTTTGAGAGGCGGCATCGACGTACGGATTCGTGATGGCAACATCTTGTCCACTTGCTTCAGCCGCTTCATACCATGGACGAGTGCGTGGGTCATATCCTTCTGGCAATTCCTGCTCAGGATAGATCGTCATCGCACCTTCTGCTGAAGCGAAGTAGATGTTCGTCACTTTTGGATGTGTCTCTAAATACTCAGTAAACTTCTCTGCTAACGCTTGATTCGCTTCTCCCTCTTCATAAATGGAACTATCAATCCGATTCGCAAAAAACGAGATGTCCGTTTGAATCGGTTCGATGAGGTTCGTGACCTCATTGTTCATCCGGTCTACCCCCGAATTGGCGGACTGGATCATTTGAGACTCGATTTTACCTTTCGCCTGCGAATAGGCGACGATTCCAATCAATGTGGCTGGAATAATCAATAATAGAACGGATAAGACAATCAATTTTTGCTTGATACTAATCGTGCGCTTCTGTTTCATAAAACATCTCCTAACCCGAATAAAATGTTCAAGCGAGTTCGATGAGTCGAATCCCCCTTGGGTTATTCATCATATCGGTCAAAAGTCATTAAATCTGAAGAATTGATTGAATTATTCGAAAATTATTTTTCGGAAACTGAAATGGAGTTTCACCGTTGTGTTCGATTGAACAAATCATACTATTCGTATTTAGTTAAAATTTGAGTTACCATATCGGAAAAGGGAGTCAAATGATGAATTCATTATTGGAAGAAATCAAATCCTATAAAGATCAGTTCAAACAAAATGCACCTGCCGAGAAGCAACGATTGATGGCTCAGGCGACTCAAGAATTGAAAGATTCAGGCATCGCATCAGGGTTAACAGTTGGAGATCAAGCGCCGTCGTTTGAATTGCCTCACGCGGACGGGACAACCGTCAATTTGAAAACGCTCCTTGAAAATGGACCAGTCATCGTCACATTTTACCGAGGTGGATGGTGCCCATACTGTAACCTCGAGCTCCGCGCTTACCAGCGCGAGTTGGCAACGATTCAAGAAAAAGGCGCGACTCTTGTCGCGATCAGTCCGGAAACGCCGGATTATTCCCTTTCGACGAAAGAAAAGAATGAACTTGATTTTTATGTATTGAGTGATGTTGATAATATTGTCGCACGTCAATTCGACCTCGTCTTTGACATGCCAGATTACTTGATTGATATTTATAAAGCATCTGGACTAAATGTCGATGCACATAACGGGAACGAAGATTGGCAGTTGCCGAAACCGGCCACGTTCATCATCCAATCTGATGGAACGATTTCGTTCAGTGATGTGCCTGCTGACTATACAGAACGTGTCGACCCGAAAACGGTTATTGAAAAATTGTAAATTAAAGGAGATGACGCGCATCATCTCCTTTTCTATTCACTTATTTCGTTTATTGTCTTATAAACTCCTCGTGCAATATCGCGTACACCATGCTATCGGTCCATTCATTCTTATTCCAATAGTCTCTCAAGAAATGAGCTTCTTTTCTCATTCCAACCCGTTCGCATAATTTCTGGGAAGCTACATTTCTGGCGTCGAGATTAGCTTGTACCCTATGTAGATTGAGCTTTGTGAACAACTCCCCTAGCAATCCGCTCACTGCCTCCGTCGCATATCCTTTTCCTGAATGTGAATCAGAAAAACAATACCCAATCTCTACCGTA